>JBGYPP010000001.1:0-5427 GCA_041838515.1 Acetatifactor sp.
CAAAATCTGGACCTGCATTACGGGGAATTTCAGGCATTGAAACAGATCAGTCTGGATGTGGAAGCCAATCGGATCACAGCCTTTATAGGACCGTCAGGGTGTGGCAAGTCCACCCTGTTAAAAACCCTGAACCGGATGAATGATCTGGTGGAGGGATGCCGGATCCAGGGGGAGGTACAACTGGACGGCAAAAGCATTTTCCGGGATACGGACGTAAATCTTCTGCGAAAGCGGGTGGGAATGGTGTTTCAAAAGCCCAATCCCTTTCCCATGAGCATTTACGACAATATCGCCTACGGCCCCCGGACCCATGGGATCAAAAAAAAGTCCCAACTGGATGAAATCGTTGAGAAATCCCTCCGGGATGCGGCCATCTGGGATGAGGTCAAGGACAGGCTGCGCAAATCTGCGCTGAGCATATCTGGAGGCCAGCAGCAGAGGCTTTGCATAGCCAGGGCTTTGGCGGCCCAGCCCCAGGTCATATTGCTGGATGAGCCTACCAGCGCTCTGGATCCCATCTCCACCGGCAAGATAGAGGAGTTGTTGCTCACATTAAAGGACCAATACAGCATCATTATTGTCACCCACAATATGCAGCAGGCCACCCGCATCAGCGATGCCACGGGATTCTTCCTGCATGGGGAATTGGTGGAATACGGCCCCACGGAGGTCCTGTTCTCCACGCCCAAGGAGCAAAAAACGGAGGATTATATCACAGGGAGGTTTGGCTGATGAGGACGAGATTTGATCAACAATTGGAAAAATTAAACAGCTTATTGGTGAGAATGGGGGCGTTGGTTGAAAATTCCATACAAAAAGCCTCCCAGGCGCTGCATGACAAGGATAGGGAGCTGGCCCTGCGTGTGGTGGCCGGGGATGATGAGATAGACGCCATGGAAAAAGAGATAGAGAGCCTCTGTTTGAAGCTGCTGCTCAACCAGCATCCTGTGGCCAAGGATTTGCGGCAGATATCCGTGGCTTTGAAGATGATAACGGATCTGGAGCGCATGGGGGATCAGGCGCAGGATATCTCCCGCATCTGCCTGGAACTCTCCTCCGGGGAGGGGGAGTGGAACAAGAGCCACGCGCTGGATTTGGAGGGCATGTCCATAGACCGCATGGCGTTATCCACCCAGGATATGGTCAAAAAAAGCATAGATGCCTTTGTCCGCAGGGATATGGAACTGGCGCAAAATGTGATAGAATATGATGACAAGGTAGACTTGCTCTACAGGGAGATCAAAAGGGAGCTGATTTTTAAGATCCATCAGGATGCGGATTGCGGCGAATGGGCGCTGGCCCTGCATCAGATAGCCAAGTATCTGGAGCGCATAGGCGACCATGCGGTCAATGTGGCCGAATGGGTCATTTTTTCCATCACAGGGGAACATGGGGATTATGGCAAAAAAGATATGCCTGATAGAGGATGAGGACCATATTCGACAGATGTTGGAATATGCCCTGAGGGCCTCGGGCTACACGGTAGAGGCCTTTGCCTCGGGCAAGGTATTTTGGCAGGCTCTGCCTGCTTGGGAGGAGGCTGGGCAGTCGCCCGGCCTCCTTTTGCTGGATGTTATGCTGCCCGGGGAGGACGGATTGTCTATTCTGACCAAACTGCGCGCCAATGCCCGATGGCGGCGGTTGCCCATCATACTGTTGACGGCCAAGACTGGAGAATATGACAAGATTCTGGGCCTGGACGGGGGGGCGGATGATTATGTGACCAAGCCCTTTTCCATTTTGGAGCTGCTCTCCCGTATTAAGGCGCTGCTGCGCAGAAGTGGGGGCCTGGAGGAGTCGGGGCAGCTGCACCTGGGGATTCTGGCGCTGGATAGGGATATGCGCACCTTGGAGAAATCCGGAGAGAGGGTAGAGCTGACATATAAGGAGTTTGAGCTGCTGGCCGCCCTGATGGAAAATAGCGGCAGGGTGCTGACACGGGATGTGCTGCTGGAGAGAATCTGGGGTTTGGACTACGACGGAGAGAGCCGGACGGTAGATATGCACATTCGCAGTCTGCGAAAGAAGCTGGGGGATGCGGGGTCGTATATACAGACACAGAGAAATTTGGGATATAAGATGGAAGAGGTGAAAGGGAGTTAGGGGAGTATGGGGAAGAAGATTTTTCGGGCCATGGTGGCCCTGGTGGGCGGATTTGCGCTGATGATGGCTGTGTATTTTGCCTGGTTTTATTATGATGCTCTGGGCAAAAATGTACGGGAGGATCTGGCCACAGCCGTTTCCTTGTTTGCGCCGCTGAGCGGGGAGGAGGCCAGACTGTGGCTGCAAAGGGGGGAGGCCCGGGGAATACGCTTTACGCTGGTGCAGCCGGACGGAGAGGTGGCCTATGACAGCCTGGGCCTGGGCTTGGACAATCACGGCCAGCGGGAGGAGGTGGCAGAGGCCTTTGTCCATGGCCGGGGGGAGGCGGAACGCTATTCTGCCAGCTGGGGCATCAAGACCTATTATCAGGCCCTGCGGCTGCAGGACGGCTGGGTGATACGCCTGGCCAAGAGCCAGGCCTCCATAGATAAACATTTTGGCCAATTCCTGCTGTCCTCGGCCATGCTGCTTGCGCTGGTGCTTGCCTTGGCTTATGTCCTGGCCAAGCTGCTGACCCGCCGCATAGTGGAGCCCATCAACCGCCTGGATCTGGATACCCTCTCCCAGCCCTATGAGGAGCTGGCGCCACTGACCGGGCTGATGTCCAAACAGAGACAAAAGATAGAGAAGCAGGTCTTGGCCCTGGAGGAGAGGGCAAAGACGGTGGAGAGCTTGATGGGCAATGTGACCGAGGCCATTTTACTGCTGGATGCCCAGGGCCGCATACTCTCTTACAATAAGAGCTGTCAACGCTTCCTAGGGGAGGGGGAGCAGGCGGGACGGATGGCGGAGGACTTTTTCCGGGATGGCCAGGTGCGGGAGGCGCTGGAGGCCGCTCTGGGAGGAGAGAGGCGCAAGCTGGAATACCCCATGGGGGAGGCCATATACAAATTGGTGCTGAGTCCGGTCAAGGGTGTGGGCGTGGTGATGCTTTTTGTGGATCTGACGGACCGTTTCCGGGCGGAGAGGCTGCGCAGGGAATTTTCGGCCAATGTGTCCCATGAGCTAAAAACGCCTTTGACCAGTATCTTTGGCCAGGCCCAGATGCTGAATTTGGGCATGGTGCGGCAGGAGGATCTGCCAGGATTTTATCAGAGCATACAGGATGAGTCCCAGAGAATGATACGCCTGATAGAGGACATACTCTTCCTATCCCGCTTGGATGAAAAGGCGGATCTGCCCCAGGAGGCTCTGGATATGGGGCAGGCCGTGGAGGAGTGCCTGGCGGAGCTGGCTCCCATGGCTAAGGACAAGGGTGTGGAGCTGCACTGGGCTGGGGAGAGCTTTACCGCCCAGGTCAATGGAGTGTATTTCCGGGAGCTGCTGCGCAATCTGGTGGAAAATGCCATAAAGTACAATAGGCCTGGAGGAAGGGTGGATGTGGGGTATGGCATAAGGCAGGATCAGTGCGGCCTCTGGGTGGAGGATACGGGCATAGGCATACCGGCTGAGCATCAGGAGAGGGTGTTTGAGCGTTTTTACCGGGTGGACAAATCCCGGAACAGCCGCATAGGCGGCACTGGCCTGGGCCTGGCCATAGTCAAGCATATAGCCCAGTCCATGGGCGGCAGCCTCCGCCTGCAAAGTGAGGCAGACAAGGGCAGCCGTATAGAGCTTTGGTGGCCTGTGGCCAGAGTTTAGGTCTATATATTTATAAAAAAAGCTTAAATCTCGCCCTCCTGTCTTGGATTTTTTAGGGCAATATGCTATAATTGTGGAAAGATTGTTGATATATCAACAACGGTTGCCCAGTCAAAAAAGGAGGACAAAACAATGGCAAGATTTACTCTACCCAGGGATCTGTACCACGGCAAAGGCTCCATGGAGATGCTTAAGAGCCTGCAAGGCAAGAAAGCGATGGTCTGTGTGGGCGGCGGCTCCATGAAGAGGTTTGGCTTCTTGGATAAGGCCGTGGCATACCTCAAGGAGGCCGGCATGGAGGTGCAGATCATAGACGGCATAGAGCCGGACCCTTCGGTGGAAACCGTTATGAAGGGCGCGCAGGCCATGCTGGAGTTTGAGCCGGATTGGATAGTGGCCATGGGGGGCGGATCTCCTATAGATGCAGCCAAGGCTATGTGGATTAAGTATGAGTATCCTGAGATTACCTTCCCGGAGATGTGTAAGGTATTTGGCATACCCACTCTGCGCCGCAAGGCCCGTTTCTGCGCCATCCCCTCCACTTCCGGAACGGCTACGGAGGTTACGGCCTTTGCTGTTATCACCGATTACGCCCAGGGCATCAAGTACCCTCTGGCGGATTATGAAATTACCCCGGATGTGGCCATAGTGGATCCGGATCTGGCAGAAACCATGCCGGAGAAGCTGATTGCCCAGACGGGTATGGATGCCATGACCCACGCCATAGAGGCCTATGTGTCTACCGCGCACTGCGATTACACCGATCCTCTGGCCTTGCATGCCATAACTATGATTCAAAGGGATTTGGTGGGTTCTTACAAGGGAGAGCCGGGCACAAAGGAGAGCATGCACAATGCGCAGTGCATGGCCGGCATGGCATTTACCAATGCTTTGTTGGGCATAGTGCATTCCATGGCCCACAAGACCGGCGCTATCTTTGAGGACTGCGGCGCCCATATTGTACATGGTTCTGCAAACGCCATGTATCTGCCCAAGGTAATCGCCTACAATGCCAAGAATGAGGAGGCAAGGGCCAGGTATGCGCAGATTGCCGATGCCATGAAGTTGGGCGGCTCTGATGATGCGGACAAGGTTGCCCGTTTGATAGAGTATCTGCGTGGCATGAACAAGGAGCTGAACATACCTCTGTGCATCAAGAACTATGGCGCAGATTCCCTGCCTGCCGAGCAGGGCTTTGTGCCGGAGGAGGTATTCCTGGAGAGGCTGCCTGAGATAGCCAAAAATGCCATAGCTGATGCATGCACAGGTTCCAATCCTCGTCAGCCGGTTCAGGAGGAGATGGAGAAGCTGCTGAAGTGCTGCTACTACGATACCGAGGTAGATTTCTAAGATTTCATTTGGATAAAGCTTTATGGACGGACTGCCGGGCCTTGCCCGGCGGTCCGTTGTTTTATGACGAGAGGGGCTGGGTTTAAGTGGAAAGTATAGGGAAGGAGAGTTGGGGAAGGAGAATCCGGGGAAGGAGGACTTGCAGTGAGAGTTTAGGTGGAAGAGTCCGTGAAAAGAGGGTCTGAATAGGAAGAATCTGGGAAAGGAGAGACTTGGCAGGAAGAGTTTAGGTGGAAGAGTCCGTGAAAAGAGGGTCTGGATAGGAAGAATCCTGGAAAGGAGAGACTTGGCAGGAAGAGTTTAGGTGGAAGAGTCCGTGAAAAGAGGGTCTGG
>JBGYPP010000002.1:0-82332 GCA_041838515.1 Acetatifactor sp.
AGAATGAGAGTGGTCCATGGTGGCGATTCTCCTGTAGAAAGTTTGTTGTGGTGACTTACATTCTACCAAAGATCCTGCCATGGATCTTTATTTTATTCAGATGTCCAACTTCATTTTACAATCTGCGTTATAATAAAACATAAAAATTCTATGCAAGTGAATAGAGAAGAGGAGTATTATGAAATTCTCATATAACAATTTATGGAAGTTGTTCATCGACAGAAATATGAATAAAGGCGATTTGCAGAAATGAATAGAAATCGGTCCATCCACCATTTCAAGAATGGGACGAAACGAGCCCGTAAGACTTGAAATCTTAGGAAGAATATGTGAGAGATTGCATTGTAACATTGAAGATATCATTGAGTATGAAAGAGGAAAACAAGATGTATAAATCCATTGATTTGTTTGCCGGTATCGGAGGGATCAGGCTTGGCTTTGAGCAGGCATTCGGAAAAAATATCAAGACCGTTTTTATAAGCGAATGGGATGAAAAAGCAGCAGAAACTTATAAAGCAAATTTTAATGACAGTATCGATGTAGTCGGTGATATTACGAAAGTTGATGAAAAAGATATTCCGGATCACGATATATTGCTTGCCGGCTTTCCGTGTCAGGCGTTTTCCCTAGCAGGACATAAAAGAGGGTTCGAGGATGCGAGAGGGACATTGTTTTTCGATGTTGCAAGGATTATAAAGGAACATAAACCGAAAATTATATTCTGTGAGAATGTCAAAAACCTTGTCAACCATGATAGAGGGCGTACATTTCAGGTGATTAGAAATATTTTGGAAGAATTGGGATATGCGGTGTTTTATCAAGTTTTGAACAGTAAGGATTTCGGAGTTCCACAAAACAGGGAAAGGATATATATTGTAGCATTCAGGAATGACATAGCGCCTTCAGATTTTGTATTCCCGGGGAAAACCGATGATACAAAAGTTATAAAAGATATTATTGAAGAAAAAGAAGTGTCCTCAAAGTATTATTTATCTACAGCTTATCTGGCATCGTTAAAAAGACACAAAGAGAGGCATGCTTCAAAAGGAAACGGCTTCGGATATGAAATCAGAGAAGCGACTTCCGTAGCCGGAGCTATTGTTTGCGGAGGAATGGGAAGAGAGAGAAATCTTATCATAGACGAGCGTTTGAAGGACTTTACTCCGGTTACTCATATTAAAGGCGAGGTCAATCGGGAATACATTCGTAAAATGACTCCGAGAGAATGGGCAAGACTTCAGGGTTTTCCCGATGAATTCAAATTACCGGTTGCGGATACACATTTATATAAACAATTCGGAAATTCGGTAACGGTTCCTGTCATACGTGCAATTGCCGAACAGATCAAATCGTACCTGAAAAAGAAAAGCCGGAAATGAAACCAAGAGAGGAATCTTATAAATAGATTGCTATTGCGTGGAGGTCTTGTTAATGCTTGCGGGAAATAAAGGAGAATGGTCGGAAATATATGTTTTGTTAAGACTTTTGGCTGACGGAAAGATATATGCAGCCGACAGTAAATTGAATAAATTGGAGAATGTGTACTTTCCTATCATTAAGATAATAAGAGAAGAGAACAAAGGTGAAATCCAGGAATATGCTACAGGAGAGATCATATCCATATACATGAACGGTTCAAAAGTGAAAGAATTACCTGCGACCGAGTTTGCAATGCAGTCCGTTCAAAACTGCCATAAAAGGCTAATTTACAGAAATATTTTCACACTCTCCGAACTTCTATTAAATGAAATCAACTCTAAAACTTCAAAAGGAGCATTTTCTGCAGAAAAAAAGCAGAATTTTATGGATAAAATTTTGCGCTATACGTTGTCGGCACCTATTGCTGCTTGTCAAGGACTTTTTAATCAAAATCATCTTTTTTTTCGTCCGATTTTCTCCGAAACTCCCTCAGCATTATTCTTGTCAGCTTATCTTGCATTGTTTCCCTTGCATTTTCATTGAAATGGACAACAACCTCGTAGGTGGTCTTTCCGATCTTTCTTTTTGTGCTAATGCCTTTTTTATCTGTATTTTTCAGTTCTTCCATAAATGCTCCTTTCCATTTTTTGAATTTTTGACAATAAAAAAAGGAAGTATGGGCTATTTGCTTTTACTTCCTCTTCAGTGATTCATTTGACTGTTTTACTTCTATAACTCGGGGGGATCTTTCGGTTCTTGGATAAATGAATTATGTTATTCGGCGTCTATTTCTTTTTTAACATCCGATGCGACATCCGCAACTGCCATACCTTTCATTTCATTTTCCATTCGTTCTTGAATACGCAAGAGCCTATCGTCCAACACTTTATGAATATTTCTTCCAATCGGACATTCCGGATTAGGATTCTCATGGAAGTGAAAAATTCCTTCCTCATGCACAACATCAACCGCTTTATAGATGTCATAAAAAGTAATCTCGTCCAGTTTCTTCTTAAGTGTTATGCCGCTCTTTCCCTGACTGATATCTATAATTCCAGCTTCTTTTAGGCTTCCCATGACATTTCTGACAATCACAGGATTCACACCAATGCTCCCAGCCAACACATTACTCGTCACTTTTGCACTGTCGCTTAAATAATCTATCACCACAAGTAGATGCACCCCTATCGTAAACTTGCTTGAAATCTGCATATCAACCTCCTCCTATTTGTAATATAGTGGATTACAAGTAGTATGTCAATATGCAGATTACAAGTATCTTAATTATTCACTGACAACACTGATTCTTTTCTTTATGTGCTTCCCGGATTCCATCTCATCAACCATGGCAATCTCATAATCTGCATAAGAAATCACACTCTGCCCCTTACTGTTAAGAACAAGCTCCTCTCCTCCAAGGATGTACTTTCCGGTTCTTTCACCATCCGCCTGAAAATCTCCTGCAGGACTTACATATGTCCAGTTCACATCATCCACCTTGCGAAGTTCTTCCAAAGCTTTCCCATGCGCGTTTACTACAGGCATAGCCTCCTCTGGGAACGGTGTAATATCCACAACTGTCTGAGTATGTTCTGGATTAACATACAGGCTGCCTGCTCCACCAACAATGAGGAGCCTTATATCTGTTCCCTTCAGAATATTTGTCAAATGATTTACTGCTCCATAAATAATTTGAACTGTATCAGGAGTCCATGCTCCAAGAGCATCTACTACAACATCAAACCCTTCCAGATCTTGCTTGGTAAGATCAAAAATATCCTTTTGGATAACTGCCCCTGCTTCCGTCTGGTTTTCGCCTCGCACGATTGCTGTAACATCCATACCACGTGCCACCGCTTCCTTTACAATAAGCTTCCCTGCTTTTCCATTTGCTGCTAAAACTACTACTTTCATAACGAAATCCTCCTTTTTGTTGAAATGCATTTTTTATCTTGTAATTTTATTGGTTACAAGATGGAGCATACCACCCATTTTCAATCTTGTCAACAGTTTTATTGCAAGTTTGTCGATTTTTATCCTAATGAAAACCTGGATATAAAAAGAACTGCTCAGCTATTGGAATAACAAAAGAATCTGTTCTGCTAATGGAGGACTTCCACCGCTGTTAAGTGTAAGCAATACTATGATGCTTTAAAGGATGTAGCATAGGTACAAATATCTTTGAGATAAATGCGCCAACCATTATTGACAATATCATTGTGTTTCCTCCTTCTGGCATAGAAAAAGCCGACTGATTCTCCGAAGAAAACCAATCGGCTGTGTAGTAACGGCACGGCTGTCCATGCCGCTATAATAAATTAAATTATGATAATCCTACTTACGATATTTATCTCACTCTTCTTCATGTGCCGACTTAAACTTGCGGTTATTTTCCAGCAGCTCATCGAATGTAACAGGATGGTAGCCGTTCAGATCTACACCGGCGTTCAGCACATTGTCCCGGCAGCGAATTAGCGGCCAGAAATCCGCATTGGTATCCGCATGAATATGACTGTGAATCATATAGGAGCGCCTTGCGTGTTTCCACGTCAGCATCGGATAGTGACAGAGTGTCAGGGCATGTACACCATCCGAAATCTCCAGAAAATAGTCTACACTGAGAAAATAGCGGTTCAAATCAACCTTTCCCATCCAAGAACCGTCATGGTTGCCCACAATCAGGCGTTTCTTGCCTTATTGCCGCTTTAATATGCTTTCCAGGTCAGCACAACGAAAGAATATATCGCCCACTATATATACGGTATCATTTCCATGTACACGCTCATTCCATGCTGCAATCATCGCTTCATTCATGACTTCAACATCGGGATAGGGCCGTCCACACATCCATACTGCATTGGCATGGCCGAAATGCGTATCCGCAGTAAAATACATCATTGCTCCTCAGCCTCCTTTTATACAATCAAAGCAAAGGACAAAAGCATCTGCAAATATGCGATTTTTGCAGAAATAAGGATTACACCAAATGATCCTCATTGATCAGGAGCAGCCCTGTATTATCTTTTGCAGTATCAAGCATACGCTGCGTAAAACTGCTTTTACTGAACACGCCGAAGATAACATCATAACCCTGATATGCCTTGCGAATTTCAGCAGCGCCATCAACCTTTTTTTTCAGCGCAAAATAAACAGACACATCCACAGGTTTTGCATGGTATTTACATTCTCCTGCAAATATCCGCTTATTCTGATGGTCTACGGCCATTACATCAATTTCCGTATCCCCATCGAAATCGTTCAACCAGTAAGAGCCGATACGGGATGGCACAAAAGAAATCGTCCCATTCTTACACAAATCCGCAAATATATCTTTGCAAATGTCCTCATAAGCAAATGCTACGAATTTCTCTACAAAGTCTTTTCTGATTTCATCTAATACAATCTGCATATTGTCCAGTTCCAGCTCCCCCTTATAGGGATAAACATAACGGAACCAGAACCGAATGAAATTATCCAAGATGAAATACAGTCCCTTACGGGATTTTTCCGGATTCTTTTCTGTTACCGGCGTTTTCTTTTCGATAAAACCCAAATCCGCAAGTGTAGACAGGTATGGCGTCAAAGCGGAAGTTTCCTGTCCCAGCACACCAGCAATCTTGCCCAGCTTATGGTTTCCGTCAGCAATGGCCTTGATGATGGAGAAATAGTTCACTGCTGTAACAGATTCGCTTTTCAGCAGGAAGTTTGGTTCCTCATACAAAAATCCACTTTTGGATAAAACGGCATCTTTGAGCTGTTCTTCAAGTCCCCGGTCATCCTCAAAAAAAACCAGATACTTGGGAACACCGCCCGTCAAAGCATACTGTTCCACTGCCTGCTCAAACGGCATTTTCTGAACGGCATATATTTCCGTAAACGGCAGCGGAGCCAGACGCATCTGTGCAGTTCTGCGGCCATACAGAGGACTGTCATAGGAAAGAGCATGTTTCTGCATCATACCGATCAGGGAACCTGACAAGATCAGCATCACATTGCTGCCTTTCAGAATTTCATCCCAAGCGTTCTGTAAGATAGATGGGAAAGCCGGATTGGTCTTTACCAGGTACGGAAACTCGTCAATAACCAGCACTTTCTTTTCTTCCGGTCTATAATCAGCAATCACTTGGAACAGATCCAGCCAATCCGTAAATGCCGCTTTCTGCAGATAGGAGTTTTTCGTTGTACGGGCAACGACGCCAGCCAGACGCTTCATACTCTGAGATTCAAGTTCTTCCGTTGCGAGGAAATAGAAGGCTGTTTTCTTTTTCAGAAACTCTTTGATCAGCGTTGTTTTGCCAACTCTGCGTCGTCCATAGATGACCACGAGACCGCCATTGCGCTCATATTCCGTGTTCAGCTTTGCCAGTTCCGCTTTTCGACCTATAAATTTCATACTCGAGCCTCATTATGATAAGATAATTTATGATAATTTTGTTTATATTATACATCCGCATATCAAAAAGTCAAGGTCATCCATAAAAAACGGCCCGGATTTTTCCGAGCCGTTAAAATCAGATTGATACTCTATCAAAAAAAAGTACAAATGAAACGTGATCTTTTTTCATAACCCTATTCCTAACCTGCAATCCATTCTAAATTCTTTAGCTCTTTTCGATACCTATCTTCATATGCATTTGGAGATAGGTATCCACAATGGCTATGTATCCTAACTGTATTATATAAAGCTTCCATATATTCAAATACATGCCAAATCCTTTCAAATCATGACAAACAGTATCAGCGGTTTTTGTCATAAGAAAACCCCGGAAAACCTTGATTTTCCAGGGTTTTTGAGCCAAAGTCCTGTCTGTCTCTTTTCCTGTCAAGCCCTGTAAGCTGATGTATAATTTTCCGGACAAGTCCGATATTGTTTTTCCATAACTCGGTCAGAAGCTCGTTACGGTTGCCCTGTCCGGACTGTATGAGAGTCACAATCGTCTCGTTGTCCTGTCCGGCCATTTGCTCATAGTCCTTTCTGGTTATTCTTTTTTGGGAAACACTCGCTCATTCTCCGGGAATGAGCAAATTATTTTTCGCAAGAAAAATAATATTCATGTGTTTATATCCCTGGTCAAGTATTACTTATCTTTATCAAAGTAATACGTTGTTTAATACTGGTATTGTTTATTGTGTATGCGGTGGAGTGTTGAGGGTGTAGAGTTGTTGAGGGTGTAGAGTTCTGAAAATTTGTGAATTTATATACTCTCCAACCGCTGCTCAATCTCCAAAATCGCATAGCTTGTATATGAGCTTTTTGTCAAGGTTTCCCGGACCGGTCTTTTCGTAGCGTTTCTGTATAATCCCACGCTGTTCAAGAATATTCATGTACTTGTAAAAGGTCTTATTTGTCATCCCTGTATTTCTTTTCAGTGTGTCAACTGATGGGTAACATTCTCGGTTTCTGTCGCAGTATAGCGTGAGAACGGTATAGATTATCTTGGCTCCATCCGGTAGCGATTCATCCAGGATAATCTGAGGATCAACCTTTCCGTATCGTTTTCGTGCCATATGCAAATCTCCTTTTATGGCTGCTCCTTATCAATCGCATAGCTGATACTGCAGTTTGCGGTCAAGCGGGCGGGTGCCAGTGCGTACATAATATTTCTTGACAATGCCTTTTTGTTCCAGTTCTCGCATGTATTTGTAAAACGTGTTCTTGCTCATTCCGGAGCATTGCAAAAGCTCTTGAAGTGCCAGGGCGCAATTCCGGTCTTTTTCTGTACAGTAGGTTGCAAGGATGCCATAAAGCGCCCTCGCATTTACTGAAAGTGATCTGTCTCTAATAACGCTTGTTGATACCTTTACATTATTTTTCATAAACAATTACCTTCCTTTCGTGGTTTTTCTGTCCGTTCCTAATCGTGAGAGGGAGCGGCAGCGGGAGTAATTTACATATCCTGTCCCTGTTGGTCAATCCATGTATCAATTTTCTGTCGGTCATAGAGGACTCTCCTTCCGATCCGGACAATGGCACTCGCATTTTTTCCAAGGTCCATAGCCTTATTCCGTCCGAGTGAGGTATAGCGCATAAGTTCCGAGATACCCATAAGCCGTCCGTATTCCATAACCTGCGTAACATTCGTTCTTTCCGTCATAGCCTTTTCCTTTCTTTTTATTGTGGTTTATTGTGGTTTATTGTGTACCTTTTAATATAATAAACGCATTTGCGAGTTTTTTCAAGATTATATTTTCGGTATTGTGAACTTTTTATTTGCATAAAGTCTTTCAGATCTCATTTGCAAATTTTTATATTGTGTTTCATGGATAAAATTACATATGCGATGGCAGCAGGCATGAAATATGTCTGTGAAGTCGATACAGAAGCAGGAATCCTTTTTAGGTGGTTGAATGGAGAAATTATAGCCTGTGCCTTAAAATGGCAGATATGGGCTTACTGGCGGCGAAGGTGGGCGGGTAGTTCCCGGTGCTGTCCTGTCCCGGCGGGTTCCATGCACTGGACCTCGGCAATCTGAGGGGCTGGCAGGTGCTTTTTTCACTATTCTGTACCAGATTTGTACCAGGGCATATTACCGAATCCCCGAAACTCTTGATATTCCTTGCCTTTTCTGCTTACCGTTGTACATTTCCGCCATAAATACCAACTTGTCAACCGGTACCACCTTCGTATTACCAAACTCGTAATCTGCAAGCGTTGATACCGATATTCCCAATATTTCCGCAGCCCCTTCTCTGCTGTATAGCCTCTCGTTGTATGTTGCTGCGTTTTTCCTCGCCCTAAAATATACATTTGTGTTCTCGTTTATAGAGCCTTTTCCCATTCAAATTTCCTGTCCTTTCCCGCATAATTTAATTAGAGGACATCACTGGTACGCTGATTCCAAGTAGCTCAACGACTTTTGCAACAATCTTTTCATTGTTCATCTTGCCGTTGATTACTAAGGACATTCGATCTCTCGATACCCCCGATTGTTCCGCAAGGTCATTGACTGTCATATTTCTTTTGACAGCTCAACCTTGACTGCACAACACCACTCGTCTGATGGTGTGGCAACTCTTTCGGGCATCCCTTCCGTACCGAGGACCTTGTTGATCTGCTCAACAATATCCTTGTAGGTGGAATTGGAATACCGGCCGCCAATCACCGAGGAAATGACAGCTTGACTCTTCCCCACTTTTGCGGCCAGGTCATTCATCTTCATATCCATGTCGATCAGCGCCTTTTTTACGTCCTTTGACCACTGCGACAAATTGCTCATACTCTGTCTCACTCCTTTCTCGCAATTTTATTGTTATTTGTGATTGTGCGTGCTATAATGTAAGTAAATCCGTTTACACACTCGCAAAGGTAGAAATGCAAATATTTGATTAGGCTCGCAACCTCGAAATAATTGTATTTTATATTTATATTATACTTCGTATATGCGAGTTTATAAAGGGTTAATTACTTAAATACGAGAATATTTTTCTACGGAGGTCGCAATATGGAAACTTTGGAAAAACCCAACATGGAGATCATCGAACGGATTTACCAACTCTTCGATGAAAAAGACAAAAAAGCCTACGAACTCTGCAACAAACTCAATATCCGGACATCCACAATGTCAACTTGGAAGGCTCGTACCAACGATCCTCCTGCAAAGTACATGAAAACCATTGCGGATTTCTTCGGCGTTTCTTTGGACTACCTTATGACCGGGCAGGATGCTCCTGTCCGCAAGACAACCACGCCCGAAGAGGACCAACTGCTCGAACTGTACCGGGCTTTGCCGGAAAACAAAAAATATGAATTTGTCGGGGAGCTTAAAGGCTTTCTTAAAGCTATGGAAGATAAACAGAAATATCTCGACGAGAAAAAAAGATTATCAGTTTAGAATGGTACCGGCTCTTCGGACGGTACTTATAGGAGATATGCCTATGACAGATGCAAACACATATTTCACACTTGGCCGGACTGAGGAAAAAGCAGGGCGTGACTCTTCCGCTCTGCTCTATTATATTTCCTCTTTCTGCGCCTCGTATAACCAAAACTCAAAATCACACCCTTGCGATGCTGTTGCAAAAATCCGGATGCTGCAGAACTCTCTCGGTCTTTCCGACGCACAACTTCTTGAAATGGTGCGCTCTTACGGAACTCTAACCGACCTTGAATGTCAGCACTTGCTCTACTACGCAATCTATGGATTCCTTCCTGGGATTCATACCGTACTGTCCGGATCAGCCTATGGGTGCTGATATGTTCCAGGAGCGCTTAAAGCTCTGCATGAGCCAAAAGGATCTATCCGGAGCGGAACTCGCCGTAATATCCGGGGTATCTGCAGCCACAATCTCACGCTATCTTGGTGGCCTGCGTTGCCCTACGGTTGAAAACCTCTCCCGGATTGCCGCCGCCCTCAACACGTCGTCAGATTATCTACTGGGGCTAAACGATGTGCCGGACGATAAAAAGCTCATTGATGCCTATTCCGTCGCCTCCTGCGACGATAAGCGTGTCATTTGGACGCTCTTGGAAAGATACGGAGGTAATGAATGAACGAACAACTAACAGGCAACGAGGAATTTACCCTGCATGGTACCGGAGTAGAAATCACAGTATCAGATTTTTGGTCCTGGGCGTATTCCGACCTGCTCAATAATACCTATCGTGGGGTGTTGGCAGAGTTCCTTGTATTTTCAGCACTGAGCAGTACCCCCCTCCCTGATTCGCAAATGAGAGCTGACTGGCTGCCTTACGATGTCACCAGCCCGTCGGGGAGACGCATTGAGGTAAAGTCTGCCGCTTACCTCCAATCCTGGACTAAGGAATACTACTCGCAAATTATTTTTGACATTGCTCCTAAGTACGGATGGACTCCGGAGGAAGGATACGCACCGGAAAGCAAACGGAACTCTGATCTGTATGTGTTCTGCGTCTATACCGCACTAACCAGGGACAAATCCCTTCTCGATCTCGACTTGTGGGATTTCTATGTCCTCCCTACCTCTGTCCTCAATGAGAAGGTACCGGAGCAGAAAAAAATCGGTCTGCAGTCTCTCTTGAAACTGGGACCGGTTAAGACGGATTACGCCTCTCTCGGCGCAACCATAGAATCAATAGACCTATAAAGGAGGAATGCCCTATGCGGCTACCAAACGGCTACGGAAGTGTCGTAAAGCAGAGTGGGCGGCGGCGAAACCCTTATATCGTCCGCAAGACCGTCGGCTACCACTACGATGCCGAAAAAGACAAACAGGTGCAGGACTACATCATCATCGGCTATGCCAAGACAAAAGCCGACGGACTCCGTATGCTTGCAGAATACAACAGCAATCCATTCGATACCCATGCGGCCAAAATGACCTTCTCCGATGTTTACGAGGAATGGTCCAAGCGGAAATTCCCAACCGTCTCTAAATCGAATGTGACCGGTTACATTGCCTGCTATAAAGCCTGTGGCACTCTCTACAACAAAACCTTCAAGGACATAAAACTGGCCGATCTGCAGAATGTCATAGACAACTGTGGCAAAAACTACCCTACTCTCAAAAAGATCAAGATGCTTTTCAGCCAGCTCTACGATTATGCCATGAAGAATGAAATCTGCAACAAGGACTACTCCGACTATGTGAATGTAGCCCAGTACCGGGATAAGAACCCGAACAAATACGACAGGAACAAATTTAAAAAGGAAGAGGTTGACCGAATATGGACGATGCAGGATGATCCTTACTATCAGATTATCCTCATGCTCCTTTATAACGGTACCAGGGTGTCAGAATTTCTTGATCTCAAAAAAAAGGACGTACACCTCGACGAACAGTATTTCGACGTGAGGAAATCCAAGACCAAAAACGGACTGAGGAAGGTGCCAATTGCCGATAAGGTCCTGCCCTTCTACAAGGCATGGTACAACTCCGCTCCTTCGTGTGAATATCTTCTACATACACCAGAGGGCGAACACTTCCTATACCGGAACTACTACGACAGCTATTTCCTGCCTCTCGTGAGGCAACTGGGAATAGACCGAACCCCTCACTGCTGCAGACATACCTGCATCTCCATGCTTGCTGAGGCAGGTGTGGATCAGACCACCATCAAGAAAATTGTGGGCCACGCCGGAGCCATGACGCTCACCGAAAGAGTCTATACCCATCTCGACATAGAAACGCTCGTTGATGCCATAAACAAGATATGAAAAACCGCCCCGGAGAGAACTGTGCTGCCGGGGCTTGCTTTTACCCAAAAAGATATTATTGCTGCATATACGCTACATATACGCTGCATACTCTCCAACTCCCACCAAATTTCACACCAACTCAGCAAGTTTTGGAGAAAAAGAAAACCCCCGAAACAAGCGGTTTCGGAGGCTTTCGATTGTCCTGGGATGTCCAGGGAATATTTGATTTTCTATCTCTTTGTAAACTGAATTAACGCTTGGAGAACTGCGGCGCACGCCTTGCACCCTTCAAACCGTACTTCTTCCTCTCCTTCATACGAGGATCACGGGTCAGGAAACCGGCCTTCTTCAGCACGGGGCGGAAATCCCCATCAGCCTTGAGCAGGGCACGGGATATGCCATGACGGACGGCACCTGCCTGGCCGGTGAATCCGCCGCCATGCACATTAACCAAAACGTCAAACTTACCCAGGTTGTCCGTGATAGCCAAGGGCTGGCGGACGATAAGCTTGAGAGTTTCCAGACCGAAATAATTGTCTATATCCCTTTTATTGATGGTGATCTTGCCCTGGCCGCCAGGAATCAGATACACCCTGGCTACGGAGGTTTTTCTCCGGCCGGTACCATAAAATCTCTCAGTGTTTGCCATGGTTTTTCTCCTCCTCTATCCTTATTGGAATGTCAGCACTTCGGGCTTTTGCGCTTGATGCTTATGCTCGGGTCCGGCATATACATACAGCTTCTCAAACATCTCCTTGCCCAAAGGCCCCTTGGGGAGCATACCCTTAATGGCCAATTCCACCACGGACTCCGGCTGCTTTTTCAGCTTCTCCTTGAGGGGAGTAGCCTTGAGGCCTCCCACATAACCGGAGTGATGGTAGTACATCTTCTGATCCATCTTCTTGCCGCTGACCTTGATCTGATCGGCATTGATCACTATCACATAATCCCCAGTATCCATATGGGGGGTAAAAATCACCTTATTCTTGCCGCGAAGCACGGCTGCCACATGGGCTGCCAAACGGCCCAGGGTCTGACCCTTCGCGTCCACCACATACCATTTTCTCTCAATATTGGCGGGAGTGGCCATAACTGTTTTCATAGATTTCCTCCATCCGGTTGCCTTGCCGTATCTGGGGTGATCCGTTTGACAAGAACGGCCATAGACCCAAGCGCCAGCGCCTATGGCGGATGTCCGGCCGCCGCTCTGGCAATACGCGCATAGATTTTATTGCAAAACATCCATGGGGGCCGGGGCTTTTGGCCAGCCCATAGACCGACATACAACAATGTATTATATAGAATACTTCCGAGTATTGTCAATGGTTTTTCTGCAAAAAAAAAGAAAAAGGCCGCTTCCCCAATAGCGGCCTTGCATAAAACCTAGCCCAGCGCCACCAAAGCCTCCCGGGTGCGCTGTATATTGTCCTTGGCCGTGCGCCAAATCTCATATTCGCCCATGCCCGGCACACCCATATGCACCTTGGGATTGCGGTATACCATGGGGCTTTCCAGCGTAACCTTGCCGCTCATGTGATAAGCCTTGGCTCCGGTGATGCCGTAGATGGTGGGTATATTCTCCGGCGATACCCCGGCGGCCACCAATATCTCCAAATTCTCCCCGGAGGCCTCCACCAGCTTGGCTATGCAGGGTGCTCCCTCTATGGCCGAGCCTTTCTGGCCGGAGGTCAGTATGCTGCGTATGCCCAGGGATCTGGCTGTTTCCAAAGCCTCCAGCGGATCCGAGCAGACGTCAAAGCACCTGTGCAGGGTGACCCGCATAGGGCCAGCCTCCTCCACCAGCATGCGCAGCCTGGGCACATCCAGAGTGCCATCGCTGTTGAGCACGCCCACTACCACGCCGGCCGCGCCCAGCTTGCGGAAATGCCGCACCTCCCTCAGCATGATGTCGAACTCATAGTCCGTATAACAAAAATCTCCAAATCTAGGCCGCACCAGCACATGGATGGGTATGTCCACCACCTCCAACACCGCCTCGTACAGCGCCGTAGTCGGGCTAATGCCCCCTATCACCAGCCCCGCGCACAGCTCCAGGCGGTCCGCCCCGCCCTTCATAGCCGCTATGGCTGATTCCACACTGTCTACACACGCTTCCAGCAAAAAATTTTTCATGCCTGCCTCTCCATTCTAGTTAGGGTTCGCCCTGGAATCCGTTCACCGGTTGCCTATGGGGGGGAATCGCCGCCATATTGTTCTCATTATAGCGCAATCTAAAAAACAGGACAACTTTGGTACTAATTTACCAAAGTCGCCCTGTTTTTCCCTTGCTTCCGCCTAGTTGGACTGTCCCAACCCCCTCTTGGCGAAGTATTCCCTGGCAAAATCCATCTCCTGCACGGCCTCCAGCACGCCCAGATACTCCCCCTGGGGGCTGCGAACGGCCATGTACCGCACATAGACTGTCCGTCCCATCTTGTCCATCCACACATCCACGCTGTCCTTAGCCCCGGACCGCAGATCCGAGATAATCTTGGACACCATGGCTGCCACCTTGGGCGGATGACAGCTGGCCACATCCCGGTTCAGAGCCATGGAGGGGCGCTTAAAAAGCTTGGGGCCAAGATTAAAATATCTGTTGAGGTTCTCCCCGTCCACAAAGGTCAGCTCCAGAGGTATGGTGTTGAGCATGGCGCTCAGCTCCTCCAAACGCAGGCTGCCCCCGGCCAGTTCCAGCCTATCCCCACTGTTCAGGGCCTCGCCCTCTTCCACAGCCGGGCCGGAGTCCGATGCTCGCCCAGCCGGCGCTGCTCCGCCTCCGGCCGACTCCGCCTCGGGCCACTGGGGAGGCTCCACACCCAGACAAGGCGCATAATCCTTGGCATCCTGATAAATGCCATACCACTCCTCCTGGGTGAAATGCTCCAGACACAGGGGAAATAAGATAAACTGCTCCTTGTACACCATTTCCGCCATACGGGTCAGGGTTTGCTCCAATTTTTCCAACCAGCCCCCCTCCCGGCTCTTGGCCCGGTCCAAGGACATCAGCGCGCCCCGTATCTCCCCATCCACAGTCCACATCACCTGGGAAGGGCCGCTGATCTGGTACCTGGTGTGCAGATGGGGATAGAGCAAATCCCCCTTCTTGGCATAATGCAGTGCCACCTGCCGCAGAGGGGCCAAATCTATGGACTCAGCGCCTCCCTGAGCCAGGGCCTCCCTGGTCTGGGCCAGCAGGGCCTCCAAGGCTGCATTCTCCTCTCTCAGCACCTGCAGCGGATGCCCCTTGGGCAGAGGGGGAAGCTTGGCCCCCTGGCCTCCTCCCTCCCCGGATATGCTTCCGTGAAAAAGCGAAGAATGTACATCGCAGAGTTTTTGCACCTTCTCCAGAGGCTCCCCCCCGTCCAGCAGTTCCTGCTCCGCATCCATAATCTCCCCGGCCTCCACCTGGGCAAATTCCCGGGCAAAATCCTGCCGCACCGCCTCCAGATCCTCCCCGCCCTGCAATCTCTCCAGATACGCCTTTAGGCGTTTGCTTCTCTCTTCCATACAATACTCCTCTCAAGGCCACAGCCTGACCGGTTCCCCAGGCCGGTTGCATCCGTGCCTGACACTGTTATTAGTCGAATCTAACCCCCCCTGTCCATCTAAGCATATTTTCTTGTTTTTGACAAGCCGAAAGGGCCGCCACCAGGCGGCCCCCACTCTAAGCGAACCACTGCCCCAGCAGGCCCGCCAATCCCACATTGTATCCGCTGCCGGCATAGCGGCCATATCCCTGCCCGTCCACCAGCACCACATAGGGCCATTCCCCCACCGGCGTGTACATGGCTCTGGAGATAGGTTCCGCCAGCGCCGGCATATCCTCTGCCATGCCCAGCCGCAGCTGCGGCCCCAAAATCAGTTGCAGGGCCTCCAACTCCACCACCCCCCTATGCCTGGCCTCCACAATCAGCACTATGGAACGGCCTGTCCAGGCTGCGGCATCCTGCCGCCACTCATTAAACAAATGTTCTGTAGGCTCTTCCCCCGGAGCGGCAAAGGCCAGCACAAAGGCTTCCCCGGCCCCGGGCAGGCTCTGGCCGGCCAGCGCCCCATCGGCGGCCAGAGATTCCAACAGCCCCCGCAAATCCCGCCTCTGCCACATATCCTCTCTAGATACGGCCGGCCAGGCCAGAGAGAGAGCCATCTCCCGCCCTGCTGCCAGAGAAAATTCCCTGCGCAGTATGCGCATAGCTCCGTCCGCCAGCCGCAGGCACAGGTGTATGCGGTATCTTCCCGGCGGCACTGTCAAATCCCAGCCCCTGGACTCCCCCTCCTCCCAAATCTCCGGCCATAGCCGGCGCTGGCCGGCCTCCACGCCCGGAAGAGGCTCTCCCAGGGATTCCCAGATCCGCCAATCCTCCCCCTCCAGTCTCTCCATAGCAAAGTCTTGGCCATAGACAGGCTTTCTGCCCTGCCCAAAATCCAGCCGCAAGACGGCCTCGCCCCCCTCCTCCTCCACAGAGGTCCAGACCCCGTCAGCCAAGAATAAGGGCCGGCCATCCCGGGGAGAGAGCATGGCGGCACAGCCCCAGCTGCGGCATACAGCCACAAAGAGCAGGGTGCGGGCATAGGAGTCGGCAAGGCCCAGCCCCAGGCTGGCCGCCGGCGAAGGCGCCAGCAGGGGATAATCCCACAGGCAGATACGCCCAAAATCCGCTCCCGGCCGGCCCATGCCATCCCCAGCAGGCAATCTTCCGGCCTCGCCTGCATGATCCCAGCCGGACAATCCCCCATGCTCGCCCGCAACATCCGCTCTGCACAATCCCCCCGTCTTGCCTGCAACAAACCCTCCGCACATTTCCCCGGCATTGCATATCTCCCCCGCTCCAGGCAAACCGCCCTCTGCGGAGAGCTTCCCATACTTCTCAGCGCCGCTCCCCCCCAGCTCTGTTAACCAGCCAGAGCACTCCTTTCCCCGGCCCGCTTCCCCCTCCGGCCTGCTTGTCCGACCAGAGTGCGCTTCCACCCGTAGGACATCTCCCTCCAACCGGCCAAATCTCTCCTCCAGCGCCCTCCAGAGCCTCCGTGCGCTCTCTATATGCCCATCCTCTGGCGCAAGATTTTCCAGCCAGGCCTGGCCCAGCAGCAGGCCTACATAAGGCCGCAAAATCTCCCTGTCTATGCGGGGATCCAGACGGCTGGGCGAATAGGGCCTATGGACTCTATATGCAGGCCGATCCGACAGGAAATCCTCCAGATCCTGCCGCCGCAAATCCTTCCAATCCTTGTCCGACAGACTATGGGCCATGGGCAGCCTCCACCTATGACCATCTCCGGAGATATAGGCCCAGGCTTCCCGGCCGTTGCCGCGGCTCCTTATGCCAAAGGTCTTTTTCCATTGCAATCTCTCCCCTATATCCCAGCAGGCATCCTCCCGGGCGGCCTTTTCCTCCCGGGCGGCCCGGGCCTGCGCCAGCCAGGCCTTTTTCTGCTCCCTCTGGGCCGGTGTAGGCTTGGGCGCATGTATGGCTCCCTCCGGGGCAGCCGCCTGCACGCAGGACTGCCACCCCTCCTCACCGGCATACACCCACTCCTCATCCCAGCCCAATTCCAGACCCGCCTCCGGCAATTCCACATACCGCTCCGCCAGCCGGCCTCCGGCCCATACCCGCAGCCACAGAGGCCCCAGCCCCAGGCGCCAGGCCATATTTCCGGAGGGGGGCAGGGACTGCTGCGCCAAGGGTCGCAGCACGCCGCCGTTATAAGCCAATAACTGCACCCAGGCGGCCTCCTTTCCGAGGGTCAAACTCAGAGTGGCCACCTTGGCATAACGGAAAGTCTGATTGTATACATATGCGCAGCCCAGTCTGCCTATACAATCCTCACCCGGAGCCGGCCCAAGACCGAAGTCCCGGCTGTGGGTCAAAAGCGCGCGGCCCGCCGCCCCCACAAACCAGCCCCGGTCCAAATCCGCCTCCGGCTCACAGGCGCCTAGGAAATGCCATGCCCCCTCTGCCCATACCTCTACCCAGGCATGATTGTCATCACAGTGCCGCCACCAGGGCGCATACACCTGCCGGGCGGCCAGACCTACACTGCGCAGAGCCGATACCACAAAAACCGACTCCTCCCCGCAGCGGCCTGTTCCAGAGCGGTACACGGCCATAGCCGACAGAGTTCTGGCATCCGCCGGGGCATAAGAAGCCTGCCTGGCGCACCACAGATTCACGGCCATCGCCGCCTCCCTCTCTCCCAGCCCGGCCACCTCAGGCGCCAACTCCCTATAGAAATGGCTGCGGCAAGCCTCTATACCCTCAGTGTGTATGCGGTAATACAGCACATGCCGCAAAAAAAATTCCTCCTCCAAATCCACACACCAGGAACACTGTTCCCGCAGCCACAGGCTATGCCAGATGGTATCCGCCACATCCTCCGGCCCATACTCCCCCAGATCCGATATGGGCATGGTGGCCATAAAATATACCAGACACTGCGCCGCCCTCTCGGCCGCCCCCCGGCCCAGTTGGGGCCATTGTCCCCGGCGCCAGCTCTCCATCCATTCCGCCCTGGCCGCCACGGCCCACTTGCCCCAGGCGGGCAGATGCCCCAGGGCCTCCTGCCTCTGCTGCCATTGCTCCCCTGCCTTCGCCCAAATTCCCCTATCCATAGACCCCTCCTATCACAGAGCCGTCAATGCATAAACGGCAGATCCCTCTTGCCGCATGGCCGTCAACGAATAAACGGTTTTGCGTAATGCGTAGGCGCCAGCCCCATAACCCGCTTAAACGCCCTGCGGAAAGAGATATCGCTGGCATAGCCCGCCATCCTGGCAACATCCTTTACAGCTATTCCCTCCATCAGAAATTCACAGGCCTTTTTGATGCGCACGGATTCCAGATAATCGTTAAAGCTCATGCCCAGAGCCGGCTTTGCCGCCCGGTAAAGGCTGTTTTCCCCCATGGACAGGATCTGCGACAACGCCGTCAGGCAGAATCCGCTATCCCCATAATGCCTCTCCACCGCCTCCACGATGCGGTCGCGCAGACCCTCCTCCTGCTGCCTGTCCTCCTCTTCCAGCCGCCTGGCCATAGCCGGCAGGCAGCCCCGCACAAAGTCCAGCAAGTCCTCCATACGCTCAGCCTTGGCCAGCGAGGGGGGCATATGGGCCTCTCCCTCCCCCTCCTTGATGGCCCTGGCTATGGTCAGCCTCAGCATATTTAACAGATGGCCGCCCATGACCCTATCCAGCCTTCTCTGCTCCCAGTTCTCATAAGCCAGCAGCCTGAATATATCCTCCACCTCGGCCAAGTCCGCGCCCCGTATCGCACGCAGAAGATGCAGCTCCGTTTCTATGGGAAAAAACAGACTGTCCTGTCCATTGGGCAATTCCTCCTCCCCCATCAGCGTGCGCAGATCGTGAAAGGCCAGATACTCCGCCGCCCTTCTGGCCCCCTCCCAGGACAGATGCAGCCATAGCGGCCTTTCCACTACCCGGCCCAGCCCCACATAACAGTCCAAGCCCTCCTGTAATAGCAAGAAATCTTGCATTTTCCCCAGGAGTGATCGCAGGATTTCTTGCGAATACCCCTCCAAGGCCGCATTTGCCGCCTCTTCGTATCCCCACTCACCATCCCGGCGTCCTGCCGCCGGTTCCTGGGGCTTCCAGCCAAAGGCCAGGCCTATCATACGCCCCTCCATATCACAGATCAGAGGCATGGCTCCGGACATAGCCCAGGCCATCTCTCCCCCCTGCCTTTGCTCCTCCCAAAAATTTTGCAGGGCATACAAGGCCTTTTGGGGCGCCAGGGAGGGCTGCCCCTGCCACAATTGCGCCGCCTCTCCCAGGTGCATACCCTTGCCGGAGAGATAGAGGCAGACGGCACAGCAGGCACCCTCCCCCAGGGCGAGTCCGGCTTCCTGCCTATCCCGCTCCCAGTCCTCCTCTCTGTCATATCCTCCCAACAGCAGGCGGCGCAGCAGCCCCCTCTGCCGCCACTCCATTCCCTGCCGCCAGCCCTTTTGCCACAGATGCGCCTGCTCTACCACCCTGGCCACTCCTTCCCAGACACCTAAATCCCCTATGCGCAGCCCCTCCGGCGCATCCTGCCACTCCTCTACGGCCTTTTCCCTATACCGTCCAAAAGCCAAAACAACGCCCCGCCGCTTTTTCCACAGCCACAGGCATATGGCCAGGCCTGCGGCCAGAGAGCCGGCGGACCACAGCACTATCCAGGCTTTGATATGGTATATCTCCGACAGTACCGCATCCAGGGGCAGTATGGAGATGTAGAGAAAGGGATACTTTCCATCCCGCACTGCGCAGGCCACATACCTGTCGCCTCCCAGCCTCAGCTGCCACTGGCCCTCCCGGCCGCCAATGGCCTCCAAAACTGCCTCTGTGGACACATCCTCCCCCAGGCTTCCCACCTTTTCCTGCACGCCGCCCCGTCCGTCTAGCCGGGCCATCATGGCCAGGCCCTGCCTGCCCAGTATGCCTGCCTCCAGCTGCCTCTGCAAATTCTGCCGCCGCAGCGCCACGGCTAGTGCGCCTTGGGGATTCTGAAAAGCTCCATGGGGAAAGGACTGCCATAGGGCCAATTTGGCATACTCCCCCTCCTCCCCCTCCTCTTCGGCCTCCACAGGCAAAATTTCCCTATTGTAATACCGGCCTCCCATATCCGCCAGCAGCGCATCCAGACTGCGGCCATCCAAGGGCCCCAGGGTCTGGTACGCCGCCTCGCTGGCAGGAACCACCACCCTGTTCTTTACCATATACCCGCCCCGGGGAAAGAACAGGTACACCCCCTCTATGGCATCGTTAAACAGGGAGTACTCCTCTATTTTGTGCAAATATAAATAAATATCAAAAAATTCCCCTCCAGCATCCTTTTCGCACAGGCTGCGCAGCTCCATGGAATTACTGATATAACTGCCCAGATGGGCCGCCTCCTCAAGGCCCTGGCCAATCTCCACCGCGGCCATGCGCAGCGCCGTGTGCATCTTGTCCTTTTGGGCCTGTATCAGCAATTGCTCCGCCGTGCGGTATATGGCCAGTATGCACAGCAGGGGCAGCAGCAGTATGGATATATACGAAAACAAAAGACCCAGGGAGAGGGGATGGAGCAAAGCCCCCCCTCTCCCTGCGCCTCCGGGCCAAAACCGGTTTCCTTTCCCTTTCCCCTCCCGTCTGTATCCTGCCTCTGCCGCCCTGCCCATCTGTCCTCCCTGCGACTTTCCTTACTGCACATCTATGGCCAATACATAATCCACATGATCCGGCAGCACGGGATCCTCACCCAGATCGGCAAAGAGAAGATCCGGATAATCGCTGTGCACCCAGCTAGTGGATATGCCCACCTCACAGCCGTCATACAGGCTGCGCATGCGCAGCACCTTTTCCTTAGGTATGCCCAGTATGGGAGCGGGCCCCAGGGTGTTTTCAAACATATGTATGTAATACCTCTTGCCCTTTTGGGTCACACGGCCATAATCCGGCTTGGGTATGTCCGCCTTGCCACAGCCATAGATGGATTCGCCGTTCTTGTCCATCCAGCGGCCTATATCCTCCAAAATGGCCTGGGCCCGCTCCGGCACCCGGCCACGGGCATCCGGCCCTATGTTGAGCAGCATATTGCCGCCCTTGGACACACATTCCACCAATTTCTTGATCAGCATGGGGGCCGGCTTGTAAAAATTGTCCCGCCCATGATATCCCCAGTTATTGTTCATGGTAATGCAGGCCTCCCAGACCAGAGGCCGCCCCTGGGCATCCAATATGCCCTCCGGGGGCAGCATCTTCTCCGGAGAGATGAAATCCCCATGGTAGGGCGTGGGATTGCACTCCGCCAGAGATCCCCTGCCCTCCCCGCTGACCTCCAGCCTATTGTCTATAATAACATCCGGCTGGTGGCGGCGCACCATCTCTATCAGCTTGGAAGCCCCCCAGGCCTCCCCCCGCAGGTGGTCATAAGAGAAATCAAACCACAGCAGATCCAGCTTGCCGTATTTTGTGCATATCTCCTCCACCTGATTGTACAGATGCTGAGTATACCTCGCAAAATCCCTTCCCTCGTTGCTATAGGCCGGGTTGTTCCGCATGGGATGGTACCTGTCGCCATAATGGGGGTAGTCCTCATGATACCAGTCGATCAGCGTGAAATACAGGCCCACCCTCAGCCCCTCAGCCCGCACGGCATCCACAAACTCCCGCACCAAATCCCGTCCGGCCTTGGTATTGGTGGCCTTAAACGAACTGTACTGGCTGTCAAAGAGGCAGAAGCCGTCATGGTGCTTGGCCGTCAGCACCACATACTGCATACCGGCCCTTTTGGCCAGCCTGGCCCATTCCCTGGGATTGTAATCCACCGGGTCAAATTCCTCAAAATATTGCTGATACTCCTCCTTGGGCATCTCCTCCACGCTGCGGACCCACTCCCCCCTGGCCGGTATGGCATAAAGACCCCAGTGTATGAACATACCGAAGCGGGCCTGGGTATACCAGGCCATACGCGCATTATAGGCCTCCCTGTCAAATACAAACATACGTTCCTGCCTCCTTCTCTAACCCTTGACCGCACCTATCATCACGCCCTTGACAAAGTATTTTTGCACAAAGGGATACATACACAGCACCGGCAGACTGGCCACCACTATGGTGGAATACTTGAGCAAATCCGTCAACCCCCGCATCTTGGCTATGGCCGAGGCATCGCTCATCATGGTGAAATCTATTTGATTTAATATCAAAATATCCCTGAGCACCACCTGCAGGGGCTGCAAAGCCTGGCTTTTCAGATAAATCATGGCATCGAAATACGAATTCCACCGGCTCACGCCGTAATACAGCGCCAGCACGGCCAGTATGGGCTTGGAGAGAGGCACCACCACCTGAATCAGGTATTGGAAAGGCGTACAGCCGTCCAACTGACCCGCCTCATACAGCTCGTCCGGTATGGAATTGACGAAATAGGTGCGGCAGATAATCATATTATAGGTGGACATGGCCGTGGGTATGAGCATGGCCCAGCGGGTATTCAGCAGACCCAGCCTGTTGACCAGCATATAGCTGGGTATCAGACCCCCGGAAAAATACATGGTGAATACAAAAATCATGGCCACCTTGTTCCTGGCCGTAAACTCCTTGCGGGATAAGGGGTAGGCGCAGAGCACCGTCATCACCAGGTTCAGCGCCGTGCCCACCACCATATAGTAGAGGGAATTGCCAAAGCCGGTCAATATATTTTTGTTTTTAAATACCGCCTCGTACCCCCGCAGGGTGGGCCTCACCGGCCACAGCCACACCTGGTTGGATATCACCGCCTGTGGATCGGAAAAGGAGGCGCTGACTATATAGACCAGGGGCAGAGCCACCACCAACAGAACCAGAGCCAAAACAGCGTACACGCTGCTGATAAACAGCCTATCCCCCAAAGGCGCCCGGGCGAATTTTGCCCAGTCAGATTTGGTCCGGGCAATACCTGCCCTCACTGTATTCCTAGCCATCACTCCCCCTTTCTACCACAGGCTGGTTTCCGTGGTTTTCTTGGCCATCCAGTTGACCGCCACCAGCATGACAAAGGCCACCAGGGATTGGAACAAACCCGCAGCCGTAGAGAAGCCGTAATCCGCATTGACCAGGCCCACCTTGTAGACAAAGGTGGCTATAACCTCGGAGCGGGAGATATTCATACTGTTTTGCATCAAAAATACCTTGTCAAAACCTATATTGATGATGCTGCCGCAGGCAAAAATCAGCATGGTGACTATGGTTGGCCGTATGGAGGGAAGATCCACATGCCATATCCTCTGCATACGGCTGGCCCCATCCACTATGGCCGCCTCCCTCAACTCCGGGCTGACTCCGGCCAGCGCCGCGATATAGATGATGGCCGCATATCCGGCCGTCTGCCAAACGCCGCTCCAGACATAGAGGCTGCGGAATAGGGCGGGATTGCCAAAGAAATTCACCGGCTCCTGCCCAAACAGCGCCAGCAGCTTATTGATAATGCCCAGCCGCAGATCCGTGATCTGCATCAATATGCCCACCATGACCACCGTGGAGATAAAATAGGGCGCATAGGTCACCATCTGCACCAATTTTTTGAAGCGTACCGCCTTGATCTCATTCAGCCCCAGAGCCAGCAATATGGGTATAGGGAAGGAGGCCAGCAGTGAGTAAAAACCCAGAATCAATGTGTTCATAATGATTTTGGAGCTGGAGGGGGAGAAGAGAAACTGCCGAAAATGCCTCAGCCCCACCCAATCGCTGCCCCAAATGCCCTTGCGTATGCTGTAATCCTTAAAGGCCAGCACTATACCCCCCATAGGTATATATGCGAAGATGATCGCATATAGCAGGGGCAGGGAAATAATCAGCCAGAATTGCCAGTTAGCATTTTTTATTCCCTTTTTCTTTGTTTTGTTTGCAAATATCTGCCCTGCCATAACTGCCCTCCCCTATACCGCGCCTATCGCATCCCTGTATATAGGCAAGGGGGCCGCTGTAGGAAGCGCCCCCCTTTTGCCCGCCGCATACTCCCTATTGCGGCTGCGGCCCCCTAGCCTGCCGCAAGCCCCGCCGGTTGTGCGCCTTAGTTTTGCCTGTCCAGAGCGGTCTGGTAGGTGGCCAGCAGCATATCCAATCCCAGATTGGCAAACCCGTCCACATAGGCATCCCAATCTTTCTCCAGGCTCTTAGCTCCGGTGATAAAGGCCACGCGGTTCTCTTCAATATAGTTCTGCAATTCCACGCCTATGGTCTGTATGGCGCTGGCCTCTTCCTCTGTCAGCTTGAGCCTGGGCAGTATATCCCAATCCCCCTCTTTCTGGGCATAGGGCTCCATCTTTTCCTTGCTGGCGTCATAGAGCAGCTTCTCCAGGCCTGCGCTGGTGCCCACGTCCACATCCGCATCCGTGGCCTCGCCCAACCTGTAGGAGGCCGGGAAGTATTTTACCTGCACATCCTGCCAGTCGTGATTTTGGGCCTCGCCGGAATAGAGGTTTAATACCCTGTACAGTGCCGGCTCGCCGTTCAAGCCCTTCTCTCCCTCGGGATTGAGCACCCAGTCCTCGCCCTCCACTGCGCCGTACTGGGAAGAAAGCGCGCCCTCAGTGGTAAAGAAGTAGTCCACCCAGCGCAGAGCGGCCTCGGGATACTGGCACTTGTCGGTGATAAAGAAATCACCGGCGCCCACGCCCTGGTACTTCATCCAAGTGGCCAGCCGCACGCCCTGAGGACCTTCGATAGGGGCTATCACCTGGTAATGCCTATAGGTTTCATTGGAGGCGTCCGCATCCAAATGATTGGAGATGGTGCCGGTGGGCAGGAAGAGCACGGGTTCGCCCTCCTGGTTCACCAAAGCTTTCATCTGCTCCTCTGTCTGGGTAAAATTGCCGTCATAGATGGCGCCCAACTCGTACAGGGAGTTCATATATTCCAGAGCCGCCTTGTACTCCTCGGTATTGGCTATGGTAGCCACCTTGCCCTCAGGATTCTTGCCTATCAGCACATCATACTCCTGGGTCTTGGCCGGGGAGAGGATAAAGGCGTTGGTGATCCAGTCCTCAAAGCGGGAATGCCATCCGGTCTTGGAACCGCCTATGGCTATGCCATTGGGATTGACCTCCAGGAACTTTTTGCACACATCATAGAACTCCTGTGTGGTTTCCGGCACCTCCACACCCATCTTGTCCAGCCAATAGGTGTTGACCCACATCTTCTTGCCGAAGCGACAGTGGAAGCACTCGTTCAAACCGCTGATGGCGTAGATATGCCCGTCCGTCTGCCTGGTGGAATCTATGTAATCCGCCATGGCCTTGGTATAGTTGGGCATATTCGGCTCTATCAGATCGTCCAGCTGCATCAGCAGGCCCTCTTTTACGCCATATTTGGCCTGGTCCGGACTGGCAAACATGATGACGTCGGGATAATCCCCGGTGCTGAAAGCCAGATTCAATTTGGTTTCCCAGTCATCACGGCCGGCGGTTTCAAAGATCATCTTGATACCGGTCTTTTCCTCCATATACTTGGTAAAATCGTTAGTGGCAAAATCCTCCACGTTGGGCATAGACACGCAGAACATACGCAGCTCTATGGGCTGGGTAACTATAGGATACTGCCCCGCTTCTGTCAAAATACCCTCCTGGGCCTGGGCGTTCTCCCCGGCAGCGCTCTGTGCCGCCTGGGTACCGCTGTCCGCAGCGTTCTGCCCGCCGCAGGCTGCCAAGGACAAGGCCATGGCTCCGGCCAATCCCCAGGCCGCCAGCTTGTGCAACCAATCTCTCTTCATACCCCTTTCCTCCTTTTGTGGGATTTGTAGTGTTTACGCCTATTCTAGCATGCTTTTTCATACAAATAACACATACATTTTTTGTTTTTTCCATACGATTTGGCATATTCTGCCCAAACCCAGGCCTTTTTTTGCCCCACAGCCTTGCAAACAGGGCAATATTGTACAATCCGGCCCGCCCTGCACCCGCAACAAAATACGCCCCCTCCTCCGGCGGACTGCCCATAGGGCAGCCCCTGCGGAACAGGGGGCGCATGCTTTTTTCGTAAATCAGTACTCCAGGGAGCTGAAGCCGCCCAGGGCAAGCAGCGTATGGGCGGATCCCTCTATGCCCCGGCTGGCCTCTTTCTTATTCTCTCTTGGTCACGGCGAAGTTTACTCCGGTATCCGAGCGGCCGGCCTCGTCAAAATGGTAATCCTTGCCGGGCAGCAGAGCATTGAGCAGTATGCCCACCAGAGCGCCCACGGCCAGGCCGGAGAGGCTGATGGTCAGGCCGCCTACGGAGAAAATCACTGCACGGGCAGCGCTGTAATTGATACCTATGGACAGCACCAGTATCAGCGCAGCCACGATGATATTGCGGCTCTTGCTGAAATCTACCTTGGTTTCTACGATATTGCGCACGCCTACGGCAGAGATCATGCCATACAGCACCAGGGATACGCCGCCGCCGGCCGCCGTGGGCATACAGCCTATCAGCGCAGCCACCTTGGGAGAAAAACTGAACAGGATGGCAAAGGCCGCAGCGATTCGGATCACCCTGGGGTCATACACCTTGGTGAGGGAGAGCACGCCGGTATTTTCCCCATAGGTGGTGTTGGCCGGCGCGCCGAATAGCGCGGCCAGGCTGGTGGCCAGACCATCCCCCAACAGAGTCCTGTGCAGGCCGGGCTTTTGGAAATAATTGATCTTTACTGTGGAAGATATGGCGGAGATATCGCCTATATGCTCCATCATGGTGGCCAGGGCTATGGGCATAATGGTGAAGATGGCCGTCACCATCTTGGAGGTATCTCCCTGGCCCAATATGGAGAATACGGTCTGGTCCCAGAAAACGGGCCAGCCCACCCAGGCCGCCTCGGCCACAGGTGTGAAATCCACCTTGCCCATCAGCGCTGCCAGCGTATAGGAACCCACAACGCCTATGATAATGGGCAGGATCTTTACCATACCCTTACCCCAGATATTGCTGGCCACCACCAAGACGATGGCCACCACGGCGATCAGCGGATCTGTGGCACAGTTGTCCACAGCCGACTGTGAAAGGGTCAGGCCTATAGCTATAATAATGGGGCCGGTGACTATGGGAGGGAAGAAACGCAGCACGGCTTCCGTGCCGAAGACCTTGATGCAAAAAGCAAAAACCAGATATACCAGGCCGGCGCAGGCCACGCCCAAGGAGGCATAGGGCAGCATCTCCCTATTGGGAACCAGATTGCCCGCCGAGTCCGCTACAAAGGGCGCTATGGCCGCATACCCGCCCAAAAAAGCAAAGGAAGATCCCAAAAAGGCCGGCACCTTGCCCTTACACAGCAGGTGGAACAGCAATGTGCCCAGGCCGGCAAACAAAAGTGTGGTGGACACGTGCAGGCCGGTCAGCATGGGCACCAGCACTGTCGCTCCGAACATGGCAAACATATGCTGGGCTCCCAGCAGCAGCATCTTGGGCATACCCAGGCTTCTGGCATCGTAAATGCCCTCCAGATCCGCCCCAGCAAAGGCAGGCTGTCGCTTCTCTCTCTTCATAAAACCTCACATTCTCTTGTCAAAGGAGCCGGAACCAAAAATCCGTCCGCCCGGACTCCCATTTTTTGTTTCCAACTGTTTATAATAGGACATCCATATAGAAAAAGTCAAGAAAAAGCCCGCCTCGCAATTCATTCTGTGAATAGATAAAATTATAAAAAAATTACTTCTCCTCCAATATTTCCCGTATCTTCTCCGCCATGGCGCGCCCCAAGGCTCTATGGGCCGCAGCCTCCAAATGCACGCCGTCAATGGGAGAGGACTCCACTACGGCTCCGGCATCGAGAAAATCCACGCCCTTCTTTTTCGCCACATTGGCGTAGACGGCGCCGAAGAGCGTGCTCTGGGCATAACGTCCACAGGCCATGGCATCCATGGGATTCATCTCATCTATGGAAGGGTGATAGGGCATGGGCGCCACCAGCAGGACCCTAGCCCCATGGGGAAAGATGGGATCCAGTTTCTTAAACATATGGTCGCAGTTCTGCACCAGGCGCACCAGTTCCTCCGCACCTGCGCCCACCCTGTACACAGAATGCTCCACCAGGTCATTGGTTCCCAGGAAAATCACCACCAGATCCAGGGGCTTCTGGCTCATAAGGCATATTTCCAGACCCTTATATCCGTTTTTGTAATGCTCCGGCTCATGGCTGAACACCGTCATACGGCCGTTAAGCCCCTCCTCCACTAGCTCATATCCCTCCCCCAGCGCCGTCTGCGCCACACGGGTCCAACGGGTATGCTCATCATACCTTTCCCCCGTACCCGGCACATATCCCCAGGTATTGGAATCCCCAAAACACAGCACTCTCCTCTTGGCCATCTGCCACCTCCCTTTCCGTCCCAAGCACCTGCGCTAACTCTTCTTTCATGCACAATAGGATTATTATAGCAAATCCCCGCCCCCTCTGTCAGAAAAGTGTCTGGATTTTTTTCAGGATGCTTGACAGGTTCATACGTCGAAGGTATAGTATATTTGATACAATATAATTGTATCAAATATATTATAAAAGGAGGCCAAGTTGGACGCTAGGGAAAAAGAGGCCCTGCTTTTGGCCAATCAGCTCTGCTTCCCTCTGTATGCCGCCGCCCGGGGAGTCACCGGACTGTATGCGCCCTGGCTCAAGCCCTTAGGCCTCTCCTATACCCAGTATCTGGTCTGTCTGGTGTTATGGGAGCAGGACGGCATCACCGTAGGGGAGATAGGCCGCAGGCTGCGGCTGGACAACGGCACCCTCAGCCCCCTGCTCAAGAAAATGGAGCAGGCAGGCCTGCTGGAAAGGCGGCGCAGCCCAGAGGATGACAGGGCCGTGCTGGTCAGCCTAAGCCCCCAGGGACGCCTCTTGCAGGAGAGGGCAAAGGACATTCCCTCCAATGTAGGCAGCTGCCTGCCACTGGAGCCTGAAGAAGCAAGGCAATTATACCAATTGCTGTACAAATTGCTGGCCAAATTGCCAGTCGGGGCTGCCAGCCCCGGGAAAGGAGAAAACATGTCCAGGATTTATGATTTCACCGCAAAAGACCGAAAAGGAGAGGAGGTAAGCCTCTCCCAGTACCAGGGCAAGGTATTGCTCATAGTCAATACGGCCACGGGTTGCGGCTTTACACCCCATTACGAACCGCTGGCGGCCATGTATAAGGACCTCAAGGACCAGGGCCTGGAAATCCTGGACTTCCCCTGCAACCAGTTCGCCAACCAGGCACCCGGCAGCGACGAGGAGATACACCAGTTCTGCCAGGTCAAATTCGGCACCCAGTTTCCTCAGTTCGCCAAGGTGGATGTCAATGGGGAGCAGGCCCATCCCCTCTTCGCCTACCTGGCTGGCGAAAAGCCCTTTGCCGGCTTTGGCAAGGGCATTAAGAGCTCCGGCCTGGAGGCCTTTGCCGCACTGAACAACAAGGCCTACGGAGATAAGGCCTATGTGCGGTGGAATTTTACCAAATTCCTGGTGGACAGGCAGGGGCAGGTCATAGGCCGCTTTGAGCCCACGGAGGATATGAACAAAGTGCGGGCTGCCGTGGAGGCGGCTTTGAAAGCCTAGCGCTTGCGAAGTGGCCGCCAAGGAGATTGGCCTGCCCACCGGCTGCTCCAGAGGCGGATTTGAAGGCCTAGCGCTAGCGAAGTGGCCGTCAAGGAGATTGACCTGCCCACCGGCTGCTCCGGAGGCGGCTTTGAAGGCCTAGCCCTAGCGAAGTGGCCGTCAAGGAGACTGGCCTGCCCACCGGCTGCTCCGGAGGCGGATTTAAAGGCCTGGGCGCTGGCCACTCCGAATACTTTGAAGTCCTAGGGCCGGGAAAAAAGCTCCGGCGGGAGGTGCAGATTTCCCGCACAAAAAAGGCGTATGTAAGGGAAAATTCCTCACATGCGCCTTTTTTCTGATGTACTTTGCGGCTCTACGTCCGGGCTAATCACTGTAATGGGTGTCCAGATTGACATAGGGCGTATATTCGGGATGCGCCTGTCGGATACGGCCTTTGGCCCATTCCTCAAAGGCCTCCGTATCCTTGATGGAAAAATCCACGGTAATATCCACCAAAATCCAGCCCGCCTTTCTGTCCACCAATATGCCGTGGGTATCCACTACGCCCGGCCTCTCCCGCAAAATCGACGAAACGGACTCCTGAATGGCCACCACCTCCGGGTCATGCCTCTCTACGCCGTATACGCCCACGTTGATCACCACCCGGTGCTTCTGCCATACCATAGCCTGTATTCCCCTGGACAGCCTATGTATTTCCCTGGCCGTCATATCTCCAGGCAGCTCCACATTGATAGAGGCCATGGCAAACTCCGGCCCATAGTTGTGCAGGACCAAATCATATGCGCCCAGTACCGAGGGAAAGGACTCCACAGTGGCCCTCAGCGCCGCCGTGAATTCGCCATCGGCTCTTTTTCCCAATATCTGGCTGATGGAATCCAAGAGCATGTCCACCCCCGCCTTTATGATAAATCCCGACAGCAGGGCGCCCACCAGTCCCTCTATGGGCCATTGGAAAAAAATATTGGCGCCCACGGCCAACAGGGTGGAGGCGGACAATAGCCCATCCATGCTGGCATCGGCTCCGGAGGCGGACAGAGCCCCTGAGTTGTACTTTTTGCCCTGGTCGGACACATACCTGCCCAAGGCCAGCTTTACCGCCACCGAGGTCAGGATCAGCCCTATAGTCACGGGCGTATATGTGGCCATCTGCGGGTGCAGCAGGCTCTTGACAGATTCCAGCAGAGCGGTGCCGCCGGCCACCAGCACCAGCGAGGATATGGCCACAGCGCTGAAATACTCGATACGCCCATGGCCATAGGGATGCTTGGCATCCGGCTTGCGATGGGCCAGCCGCAGGCTGACTATGGTGATAACGGAACTGCCCGCATCGGTCAGATTGTTCAGACCGTCCAACACTATGGATAGAGAGCCGGCCAGCGCCCCTACAGCCATCTTCAATCCGGCCAGCGCCATGTTCACGCCTATGCCTATCCAACTCACCCGGGATATGGCCCTCTCCCGGCTCTCCATGGAATATGCTCCCATTCCCCTCCTTCCCCAGCCTCCCCCGGCCTCCCCCGGCCGTTCCGAGAGCAGATATGCTCTATTGTGCAGCTGCGCATATGCTCCCCAACATCTCACCCTGCTCCAGACCTCTTCCGGCCCCGCACCGCTTCCCTACGAGGACGGGCTGGACGCCGGCTGCAATACCAGTCCGTTGGCCAGCAGAAATTCCTTCCACCGGGGCAGGTAAGAGGCTTTCAAATGCACGCCGTCATAGGTCCAATCCCCCCGCATATTCCCATCCTCATCGGCAAAGACGGCATTAGAGTCCAAAAAGAAGATATTCTGTCCATCAGCCAGCTGAGCCAGCGCCGCGTTCCTCTCCTCTATGGCGGCATTATTTATATAATCCCCCTTGGCATTCCGCTCGGCGCTGACCCTCAAGATGGCCTGGATGACCACTTTGGCCTGGGGCTGCAGAGCCTGTATCTCCCTTATCCTCTCCTGATAGGCTTGGACGAAGCCCTCCACATCCCCCCGGCCCATCTCATTGATGCCCACCATCAGGTATATGGCCGTAAATTGCCGTAGGGCCAGCCACTCCGGCAGGGCCTTTTTGACCCTATTCCCCTCCAGGTCCAGGCCGGTCAGATTTTTTTCCATCATATTAAAGACGGTCATGCCCTTGCCGGAATAAAAGGCCACTTCCGGCGCAAAGCCGCCATACAAGGCCAGACCATCTATGCGGGAATCCCCTATAAAGGCCACCTGGTCATAGTATGCCTCCTCCACCGGGGCAAAGGCCCATACCGGCGCAGCCTGCTGTTCCCCATCTCCGGAGGACACGCCCCCATCTCCGGAGGACACGCCCTCCTCCCCGGGAAGCCCCCCGGGGGGTATCGCATCCCCAAAGCTTTGGCTGCCTGCCCCTCCATCTCCGGAAATTGACCCGGATTGGGCGGCATCCCCGGCGCTGATATCCGCCAAATCGGCATCCCCAGGAGAAATTGCGGCCCCATCCCCCTCCGAAACTCCGGCGGCATCCCTCCCCGACAGCCAGGGAGCAGCCAGTTCCTCCCAGGCCTGCGCCCAGACCCGGCCATGCTCCTCTTGGGAGAAAAATAGCAAAGTGGACAAGGCCATTATCCACAAAAAACCATATCTATGCGCCCTAAGCATCTACACCTACCTGCCTTATCAATATCTATGCGCCCTAAGCATCTGCACCTACCTACCTTATCAAAATGTGGAATACATAAATATATTCTCACCCTCCGCCATCACCCTGGACACGGCCAGCCAAAACAGTGCCGCCAGGCACAGGCGGAACCAAAATCGGGATTTGTAGCGCAAAAAACACCTCTCCCACAAGGGTGCGGCAAAGAAAATGCCGGCCAATAAGTAGGGCAGGTACACGCCTCCCATCTCCAAAAAATCCCCTCCTCGGACATTGACTCCCCGGTCAAGGCCAAACAATCGGTTGCAATAAGCAGTCAAATCTCCCAAATCGGTGATGGCAAAGCACATCCAGGAGATGGCGATCCAAAACCAGGTCCATATGCGCAGCATCCAAACCGGCAGGGCTAGGCCGGCCAAATCCCCCAGATATGCCGCCAGCCTCTCCACCACGATAAGAGCCAGCAGCAAGCCGGCCCACAGCAGATAATTCCAGCCCACGCCATGCCATAGGCCGGTCAATAACCATACCACGGCCAAGCTGAGCAACCAGCGGAATAGACCACTTTGACTGCCTCCCAGGGGCCGGTAGATATAATAGTTGAAAAATCTGCCCAGGCTGATATGCCAGCGGCGGTAAAAATCCCGCACGCCCAGGGCGGCATAAGGATGCCGAAAATTGTCTGCCAATTCCACGCCCATCATCAGGGCCAAGCCCTGGGCCATCAGAGAATAGCCCAAAAAATCAAAATACAATTGCAGGGAAAAGGCCGCCAGGCCCAGCCAGGCCAAGGGCGTAGACAGGCTGGCGTATCCCAGTGTGCTGACCTCGTTCCACAAGCGGTACAGCGGTGAGGCCAGCAGCGCCTTGGATGCCAGGCCGACAGTTAGTCGCATCAAACCCTCCTGCAATCCCTGCCAGGAGAAACCCAGTTTGCCCAGGGATTTGTCCAGGGATACGGGATTTTCCAAGGGGCCTGAGAGCAATTTGGGAAAATACGCCAGTTGCAAAGCCATACGGGGCAGTGAAGCCACAGGGGCCATATTTCCCCTGTACACCTCCAGTGCATAAGCCATGGCCGCAAAGGTATAAAAACTCAGCCCAAGCGGCAGGCCGGCCCCTCCTTGGGCCGTCTTAAAATACGCAAGCAAGCCCACATCTGCCGCCAGACACAGACACAGGCCAAAAACAACGGCCGGCCTCCGCCCGGAGGCCCTGCGCCTGGGAGCGAGAAGCATCGCCCAGACATAGTGCCACAGCGCTGAGGCCGCCAGCAAAAGAGCCTGCCACCACTGCCCCCGCTCCAGACCGCTCAGATAGAACAGCGCGCCGGCAAGGCACAGAAAGGGCAGACGCCAGGCCTTGGGGCAGAGCGCAAACAGCAGCAAAAACAAGGGCAAAAAAACAAACAAAAAGGGCAAACCCGAAAAAATCATTTCCCTATCTCCATTTTGCCCCTAGGGGGCAAAATCCCCAGGGCATCTATGCTCCGATTGCATACTGTCCAAAAACCCCCGGGCGGAGGAAAAATAGGACTGCAATCCCCCATGCCCCTGCTCCAGGCTGTAGAACAGAAGGCCATCCAATACCAACCCGCCATAAGCCAGCCATGCGCCGGCCGCCAGTCCGCCGTCTATGTCCATTCCAAGGGAAAAAGCCGAGTCCAGGCGGGCGTGGCCGCCCAGTGCCTGCCGCAGCGACTGCACCCTCTCCTCCTTATCCCGGGAGGCCCGGAGCAAAAACAAGGGCAGGGCAGGATACATGGCTGAGGCCTCTCTCTGGGCCTCCACATAGGCAGCCAGGGCCATGCCCCCCCCAGCCTCCTGCCAGGACAGTGCCAGCAGCCGCAGGGCATATTCATAAGCAAAGGAAAAAATGCCCCATTTGTTCTCAAAATAATGGAAGAGCAGACCCTTACTGATGCGGGCCTTGGCAGCTATCTCCTCCGTTGTGCCGCCCCTGTACCCTGAGGCGCCGAAAACCTCCAGGGCTGCGGCCAATATCCTATCACGTTTTTCTCCCTCCAGGGCAAAAAAATTCTCCCGCATGGCCTATTTCATAGCAAAATCTTTTTTGAAAGATTTTATGCTTTCTCCCTTTTCTTTTATGACAAAACCAAGTACAATCTATATCATACAGGAAATCTCCCGGAAACACTATCCCCCGGGGAAAGATAATTTTATCACAAATGCGGCCCGGCCGCCAGAGTTTGAAAGGAGAACCATCATGGCACATTTTCTCGGCAAGTTGCTTTTGACCGCAGCGGCAGCAGCCACTGGCGCAGCCGTCTACCATATGTATGCCAAAAAGGATGACCCCAGGGTAAAGCAGATGAAGAAAGATGTGTCTGATCTGGGACAGCACGCCGCCCAAACCGTCAAGACCTATGTTCCCCTGGGCAAGGAGCTGGCCAAGGAAGCCGCCGGCAATCTCAAGGATGCCGTGCAAAAGACGGCCAAAACCATGGGCGACAGCCTAAAGCCCAAGGCTGAGGAGGCCGCTCCCGCCAACGAGGAGCAGGATTTTGCCCAAAAGGCCCAGGAGGCCATGGAGGAGCTGGAAAATACCCAGGAGGAGGCTTCTCAAGCCGAGGAAGCGCTGCCTCCCCAAGATTTTCACAAGGTAGAGGACATACAAAATCCCCAGGAGGCGCCGGCCTTTACACCGCTGGCCCAGGCCGCCCAGACCCCGGATCAGGTGGAGGACTTCTTTGACGAGGAGGACGAGGTGCTGGAAGATGCTCCTCAGATAGATATCCAGGGCTAAACTCCGGCCCTCTACCAGCTTTTCCCGGAGCTTACAGCTTTCCGGGCAGGATTTTTCTTACATCACGAAAAAAGTACAGGCCTCCACAGAGGCGCTTGGGCGAGAGAAATCTCGCCCTTTTTTTGTAAAGGCGCTCTTTATACAGATTATTATTAGGTCCCTGTTTATGGATCTTTCACCAGCCGGCGCGGAAATATCCGCAAAAAAACTCCCGGACAGATGCCGGATATACCATCCATCCGCCCGGGAGCCATCTCCTGTGCATATCTCTCCAGCCCTGCGCCGTCTTAATCCTTGGGCAGGACAAAGGAGCTCTTTAGGGAAACGATACGATTAAACACCAGCGCATCCGGACGGCTGTCCTTGGCGTCCAGGGCAAAAAATCCCTGGCGGACGAACTGGTAGCGGGGCGGTGCGCCCTCCTCACCAAAGGCCGGCTCCACAAATCCCTGCCTCTCCTCCAGAGAGTTGGGGTTGAGGTTGAGGCTGCCATCCGCATTGTACACACCCTTTTCCTCATCTATGATATTCTCGTAGAGGCGTATGGCAGCCGGCAGCGCATGGCTGGCCTCCACCCAGTGTATGGTACCCTTGACCTTGCGCCCATCCGGCGAATTGCCCCCTCTGCTTGCCGGATCGTAGGTGCAGCGCAGCTCCACCACCCGTCCGGTATCGTCCTTGACTGCCTCCCGGCAGGTGACAAAATAGGCGTTCATCAGCCGCACTTCATTTCCGGGAAAAAGACGAAAATACTTCTTGGGCGGATTTTCCATAAAATCCTCCCTCTCTATATACAGCTCCCGGCCAAAGGGCAGCCTGCGGCTGCCCAGGGCGGGATTATCCCCATTGTTGGGCGCCTCCAACCACTCTATCTGCCCCTCGGGGTAATTCTCTATCACCACCCGCAGGGGATCTGTCACCGCCATATACCTGGGCGCCTTCTCCTTGAGGTCCTCCCGTATGCAGTATTCCAACATAGCATATTCCACCGAGGAATTGCTCTTAGACACGCCACATAGCTCCACAAATTTTTGTATGGACTCCGGCGTAAATCCCCGGCGGCGCAGGGCGGCTATGGACACCAGCCTGGGATCATCCCATCCGTCCACTATGCCCTCCTCCACCAGCTTCTTGATATACCGCTTGCCCGTCACCACATTGGTCAGATACAGTTTGGCAAACTCTATCTGCCGGGGGGGCTGGGCATAGCCCACATGGTCCACCACCCAGTCGTACAAGGGCCTATGATCCTCAAATTCCAAGGTACAGATAGAATGGGTAATGCCCTCTATGGCATCCTCTATGGGATGGGCGAAATCATACATGGGATAGATGCACCAGGTATCCCCGGTGTTGTGGTGGGATATATGCGCCACCCTGTACAGGACCGGATCCCGCATATTCATATTGGGGGAAGCCATGTCTATCCTGGCCCTCAACACCTTCTCCCCATCCTGATATTTACCCGCCTTCATCTCCTCAAAGAGCCGCAAATTTTCCTCTATGGAGCGCTGGCGGCCGGGATCCTCCTCCCCCGCCTGGGTCAGGCTGCCCCGGGTCTTGCGTATCTGCTCCGCATCCAAGTCAGACACATAGGCCAGGCCCTTTTTGATCAGCACTATGGCCGCCTCCACCATCTGCCCAAAGTAATCGGAGGCAAAAAACAACCTGTCCTCCCAATCTGCGCCCAGCCACCGCACGTCCTCCAGTATGGAGTGGACGAACTCCGTCTTTTCCTTGGTGGGATTGGTATCGTCAAAGCGCATATTGAATTTGCCGCCGTATTCCTTGGCCAGGCCATAGTTGAGCAGTATGCTCTTAGCATGGCCTATGTGGAGATATCCATTGGGCTCCGGCGGGAAGCGGGTGTGTACATGGGTATACCTGCCCTCTGCCAGATCCTTGTCTATGGCCTGCTGAATAAAATGTCTGGAAACCCTGGCCTCTTGTTCTCTTGGCTCCATTTGCCCCTCCTCAATGATGGAACAGGCGCAGGCCTGTAAAGCTCATCACCATATCATATTTGTCGCAGCACTCTATAACCAGATCGTCCCGTACAGATCCCCCCGGCTGGGCCACATAGCGCACGCCGCTCTTTCTGGCCCTCTCTATATTGTCCGCAAAGGGGAAGAAGGCGTCGCTGCCCACTGTCACCTGGTCCAAGCCGGCCAGCCAGGCTTTTTTCTCCTCCCGGCCAAAGGGCTCCGGCCTGCGGGAAAAGACCTGCTGCCAAGCTCCCTCGGCCAGCAAATCCTCCCACTCCTCTCCCAGATACAGGTCTATGGCATTATCCCTCTCCGCCCTGCCTATGGCCGGCAAAAATGGCAGATCCAGGGCCTTGGGGCTTTGCCGCAGGTACCAGCGGTCGGCCTTATCCCCTGCCAGACGGGTGCAATGGATGCGGGATTGCTGGCCTGCGCCTATGCCTATGGCCTGTCCGCCCTTGGCATAGCAGACGGAGTTGGACTGGGTATATTTAAGGGTAATCATAGCCAGCGCCATATCCTCTATAGCCTGGGGAGGCAGCTCCTTATTGCGGGTGACGATATTGGAAAAGAAATCCGGCCCAATGGAGAAGTCGTTGCGCCCCTGCTCAAAGGAAATACCGAACACTTGTTTTGTTTCTATAGCCGTAGGCGCATAAGCCGGATCTATGGAGAGCACATTGTACTTGCCTCCCTTTTTGGACAGCAGCATCTCCAGGGCCTCCGGCGTATATCCGGGCGCAATCACGCCGTCAGACACCTCTCTTTTGATCAATCTGGCCGTATCCCAGTCGCAGACATGGGAGAGGCTGATAAAATCCCCAAAGGAGGACATCCTATCCGCCCCCCTGGCCCGGGCATAGGCGCAGGCCAGAGGCGATAACTCTCCCAGATCCTCCACCCAGTATATCTTGGCCAAGGTGGAGTCCAGCGGCCTGCCCAGCCCCACTCCCGCCGGAGATACGTGCTTAAAGGAGGCCGCCGCCGGCAGGCCTGTGGCCTCAGACAGCTCCTTGACCAGCTGCCAGCCGTTGAGCGCATCCAAAAAATTGATATATCCCGGATTGCCCCCCAGAACCTTTATGGGCAGCTCACCCTGCTCCACATAGATGCGGGAGGGCTTTTGATTGGGATTGCAACCGTATTTCAAAGCAATTTCCTGCATAACTGCCACCTCCTAATCGCCTAGCCTTTTATTCAATATCCTCTCCTCAAAGGCGCCGCTGTCCAAATGGATAAAGCGCACCAGCGCCGAAATCTTATTCTCCTCATCCAGCCCCCTCCAGAGAGCCCGGGCCAACTGGTCTATATCGCCCTCCATGGACACACACAAGGGCTCGCCGGCAAAGGAGGGCAGGGGATCGAGATTTTCCGCATATGTGTGTAGAAAATGCCCCTGGCCAGCCACCGGCCTGTCATAGTAAAAGAATTGCCGCAGACAGGCATCCGGATGGCCATTCCGGCTCTTCAGTATGGACAGGGCATAGGAACAACTGCCCTCCCCCCTTTGGAATATGCCCGAGATCCTGGGGGTGTAATGGGGGGCATCCGGCTCAAAGCTGCGCATGTGCAGGCTGTCCACCCAGTGCCGCCCCTCCTCCAGGCCTCCGGCTATGGTATCTGTCTGGTCCCCATTGGTAAGGACGGTGGTCTGCCCCACCACTCGCAACGGCGCATAAATGATCAGAGAGGGATCCACCATCTTGGCCGGGTCATGGGCCCGGGTTTCTATGCCATCCCCCACCCGGACGAACAGGCGGTTGCGGCTGTTTTCGCTCCTGCCCATAATAAAATACGCAGCTATGCCATATTTTCCATCTTGGGAATATCCCAGCGCGATGCCCCTGCCGGGGTAGGCGCTGCGGCCTACGGCTGCCTCCAAACTCTGCATGCTCTCTCCTCCTTGCTTGAATGCAAAAAGCCGCCCGGGCAAAAAAAGCCCATCGCTTTTTTGCCCAGGCGGCCGGCCGTTTCCCCCATGCTCCCCGCGGGTATGCCCCGCCACAGCCCGCCAGGGCCGCTGCCGCCAGTCACATGGAGATATTGCTTATGCCATATACATGCCTCTTTTGAATCCGCCCACCGGGGCAAATTTTTCCATAAATTCCTCCGGAGGCATGGGCTTGCCAAAATAATACCCCTGAATATACTGCACTTCCATATCCGCCAAGACCTTGCATTGCTCCAGCGTTTCCACTCCCTCCACACAGACCTTTACGCCTATGGTCTTGGCCAGCTTGGACACCATATCCACAAAGGATCGGGAGAAAGCATCCGTACCCAGCCCATTGATAAAGCTCTTGTCTATCTTGATCACATCCAAGGGTATCTCACGGATATGGTTGAGGGAGGAGTATCCCGTACCGAAATCGTCCAACGCTATGGAAACGCCCATGGCCTTGATACGCCCCAGTATCTCCCGCATCCTCTCCATATCGTGTATGGCCAGGCTCTCGGTAACCTCCAAAGTCAGATGCTTGGGCGCCAGGCCGGTTTCCTTGATTACGCCCTCCACTATATCCAATATATCCGGATGGGTCAATTGCACCACAGAGAGATTGACATTGACCTTAAATTCCCCATGGCCGCTCTCATTCCAACGCAGGCACTGTCGGCAGGCCTCCTTGAGCACATAAGTGCCTATGGGGTTGATCAAACCCAGGGATTCCGCCAGAGGTATGAACTCCCCCGGGGAGATAAATCCCAGGCGTCTATTGTTCCAGCGCACCAGGGCCTCCGCACCCACACAGGTTTCCACATCCTTGGAGGTGTCAATAATGGGCTGGAAGAAAATTTGAAATTCCCCGCAGCCCAGGGCACAGGCATCCCGCATGCTGCGCTCTATATCCAAACGGCGGCCGGAGTAGGAGTCCAGGCTGTCGCTGTAGCGGGCCACCCTGTTCTTGCCGCTGTTTTTGGCCTCATACATGGATATGTCCGCCTTACGCATCAAATCCGACACACTCTCCCCATTGCCGGGGAAATCCACCATGCCCATGCTCATGGTGCAATAATAATCCGAGTCCTTGAGGAACCAGGGTCTATTGAATACCTTGCCTACGCCCTCCACCACCGATTCCAGCAAATGGAAATGGGACATGGGCAGAAGCAAGACAAACTCATCGCCACCCACCCGGTAGCAATTCCCCTGCAAACCCTCTATGCGCCGCAGAGCCTTGGAAACGGATTTGAGCAGCATATCCCCATAGTGATGGCCCAGACCCTCGTTGATATGCTTGAAATCATCCAAATCCAAGTAGAGGATGGCGCCGCTGCCCCCGGCTTTTTTTGCCTCGTCCACATGCCTGGCCAAGTCCTTTTCACATCGGGAGCGGTTGAGCAGGCCGGTGAGAAAATCCGTGTCCGCCTGCTCCTCTATCCTGTGCTGATACTGCTTCTTCTCCGTGATATCGTACAGAGCATAGGCGGCAGCCTGGCTCTTGTCCAGCCAGGGAATATGGGCGTGTACCACCTCATACCAACGGCCATTGGCCTCGCAGAGGACCTCCCAGCCCCCCGATCCCATGCCCAGCCTCTCCTCGGAGAGCATCAGAGCCAAATCCTCCCGACTGAACTCCATCTCCAACAGCGATGTCAGACTGTGGTTGACATACAAATCCTCACCTGTGCGGGGGTTTTGCACCAAAATGGCTGCACCCACATTGTCCATCAGCTGCCCCAGCACCCTTCTGGCATGATCCGCATATGCCTCCCTATCCCTGCCCTTGAGGATGGAGTGCAGTATGTCCACGCCGGCCGTGGCAAAATCCCTCTCCTCCTTCCTCCAGAGGCGGCTCTCCCCCCGCCGGTTCAGACAGAGGAAAATAGCACCATTGTCCTGGCCGAACACCGGCAGCAAGGCCAGCGAATCTATGCCCAGATCTGCCAGCTCCTCAGCCAGCTCCTCAGCCTCCACAGGCGTTTCTACGGGATAGTACAGCGCCTCCCGCCTGTTGAGAAAGCTATAAGCCGGCAATTTCCTGGTCTTTTCAAATGCCGAGGCCCTCCCCGGCCGGCACCATTCAGAGATAATGTCCATCATCTCTATCAGGGATTCCTGGCCGCTCTCGGCCTCCTCCACAGGCAGCCGGCGGTAGCGTATCAATTGGGCATCCGTAATGGACAACTGCCCCCCCAATATACGCAGGAAGTTCTCCATCAGTGCCTCTATGGTTTCATTCTGCCGCAACATGGAAATAGAGGAAAAAACGGTATCCAACAATATCTTGGCTTCCCTGTCCTCCCGCAGCTCATCCTTGTTCTGCTCCATCATCTGTAAGAAGCCGTCAGCAAAGGCGGCCCTCCACAGCGTGATGGAAGCCTCCCTGAGCAGATCCAGTGCCAGAAGAAAGGCCCCCTCTTCCTGCTCCAGGCTGCCGGCCACCAGCCAATAAGCCATCAGCTGCCCGTCCGCCTTACCGTTCAGCGCAGCCAGCCGCAGCCCCAGCTCCGGATATTCCTCCACAGCCATATCCTCCATGGCTCCGGGGGCTACCCGCTCCAAGAGATACCCGCCCTCCTCCCCGCCAAACAGGGATTGTATCCGCTCACAATCTCCACATCCGCCGGAGAGATCTGTCATGGGAAAAAATTCCCCATCCACGCACAGTATGCAAAGCTGCAGCAGACGGCTGAAATCGTCCTGCAGCTTTTGAAATTTTTCAATACGAAAACGCTTCTCCGCCGGAGAAAAGATTTCCATTGCCGGCTTTGATTTGTCATCTCGCTTACTCTGCGCCACTGTCATCTGCTCCTTGCCTGGGTACGGATCCGGCCTCAGCTAGTTTCCGTCCACACTGTAATTTGGGGCCTCTTTTGTGATATGAATGTCATGGGGATGGCTCTCCTTGAGAGAGGCTGCGCTGATCTTTACAAAACGGCTTCGGGTAGTCAGCTCCTCCAGGTTGGAGGCTCCGCAGTATCCCATGCCTGAACGCAAGCCGCCCATCAATTGATATACCGTGTCCTCCACGCTGCCCTTATAAGCCACCCGGCCCTCTACGCCCTCCGGCACCAGCTTCTTGGCGTTCTCCTGGAAGTACCTGTCCTTGCTGCCGCTTTCCATGGCCGATATGGAGCCCATGCCCCTGTAAACCTTGTACTTGCGGCCCTGGAACAGCTCATACTGTCCGGGACTCTCCTCACAACCGGCAAACATGGACCCCATCATACATACGCTGCCGCCGGCGGCCAGGGCCTTGGTCACATCACCGGAATACTTGATGCCGCCATCCGCAATAATGGGTATGCCGTACTCCCTGGCCACTGCGTAACAATCCATGATGGCTGAAATCTGCGGCACGCCTATGCCGGCCACCACCCGGGTGGTGCATATGGAACCGGGGCCTATGCCCACTTTCACCGCATCTGCCCCCGCCAGTATCAGATCCTTGGTGGCCTCGCCGGTGGCCACATTGCCTGCCACCACCGGAAGCTGGGGGAATTTCTCCTTGATCATCTGCAGGCAGTTGATCACATTTTGGGAATGGCCATGGGCGCTGTCCAGCACCACCACATCCACCTTGGCCGCCACCAGGGCCTCCACACGATCCAGCACATTGGCCGTAATGCCTACAGCCGCGCCGCAAAGCAATCTGCCCATCTCGTCCTTGGCCGCCAGGGGGTATTTGATGGCCTTTTCTATATCCTTGATGGTGATCAGGCCCTTGAGATTGCCCTCCTCATCCACTATGGGCAGCTTCTCCTTGCGAGCCCGCCCCAATATCTTCTTGGCCTCCTCCAGGGTCACGCCCTCCCTGGCCGTAATCAGACCCTGGCTGGTCATAGACTCCTTGATCTGCTTGCCAAAATCCGTTTCAAACTTCAGATCCCTATTGGTCAGTATGCCCACCAGCTTTTTGCTGCCCTGCTCCACTATAGGCACGCCGGATATGCGAAATTTTGCCATCAGCGCATCCGCATCTGCCAGCGTATGCTCCGGGGTCAGCGAGAAAGGATCCGAAATAACGCCATTTTCTGAGCGCTTTACCTTGTCCACCTCCTCGGCCTGGGCCTCTATGGACATATTTTTGTGGATAACGCCTATGCCGCCCTGCCTGGCCATAGCTATGGCCATACGGTGCTCCGTAACCGTGTCCATGCCTGCGCTCATAATGGGAATATTGAGCTTGATCGTCTTGGTCAGCCGGGTGCTGAGATCCACCTGATTGGGTATGACCGCCGAATACGACGGCACCAGCAATACGTCGTCAAAGGTTATGCCCTCACCGATAATCTGCGCCATTTTTCCTCCTAACCCTTCTCCTCTGCTGCAAAGAATTTTTTGTAAAAATCCTTAGGAATATTCCTTTAATCCTAGCAAATCCATAGGATATTGTCAATCCAGATACACCTTGCGGGGCACATCCAGCCTCAGCCGCTCTACCAGCGCAGGCGAAAGACTGAGCAGGGCCAGGCACTCCCCGGCCTCTCCGTCCCGCACCCACATTCCATATACCGGCGCCCCTGCTTCCCCTGCGGAAAAATCCCTCACCCGCACGCCTCTTTGATGCAGACCGGCCAGCCTGGGAGAGGAAGCCGGGGCCAGCATCTCCACCTTGGCCAGGGGATAGACCGCCTGCCGCTTGCGGCGGCTCTTGGCCACGATCTTGTCCACCTCCAGCTCTTTGTCCAGATAGAGATACTCAAATTCCACCTCAGAAGCACCCCGCACAAAAAAAGTCAGGCCAAAACACAGCAATGCCACAGGCAGGCCTATGGGGTTTATCAAGCCTAACCCCAAAAAAATCCCCCCAAGGGCGTACAGGCTCCACAAAGCCGGCCTGCCCCAAAGGGGAGCTTGTTTTTTTACCAAACATTCTATATATGACTCTGCCATATGCGCTCCTTCCCTCTTACAGCCATGTGCTTATCATATCACAGGCTTTTGCAAAGGTTCAATGAAAAAAGTATGAAATTCCCGGGGGGGGCGGCAAAGGGCTGGTTGAAGCTCCGCGCGGCGGCGCTTTTGCGCCCGGCAGAGATGGGCAAAGGAAGTGTAGGCCAGGGTGCATGGCTTCCTGGACGGGAAAACTTGGATAGTTCCTGGAACAGGGCCGGGTGAAGCTCCATGCGGCAGCACTTATGCGCCCGGCAGAGATGGGCAAAGGAAGTGTAGGCCAGGGTGCATGGCTTCCTGGACGGGAAAACTTGGATAGTTCCTGGAACAGGGCCGGGTGATGCTCCATGCGGCAGCACTTATGCGCCCGGCAGAGATGGGCAAAGGAAGTGTAGGCCAGGGTGCATGGCTTCCTGGACGGGAAAACCTGGATAGTTCCTGGAACAGGGCCGGGTGATGCTCCATGCGGCGGGGCTTACGCGCCCGGAGTTGGATGTTCAGCAGAGGAAGAACAGCCGGAACAGCTCTCCTCCTGCCCGCAGGTGCCTCCACAGCCGGAACAGCCCCCGCATCCGCTGCCTTTCCGCTTCAGCATGCCCCGTATTATTCCTGCCACAACCAGTCCAACGCCACCCAATATCAGTATATCTGCCAAAGATATGCCCATAAGCTCCGCCTCCTCTGCCGGCCTTTGGCCGGAAATCCGTACAGGAATCATCCTCTGTTGTTTCTCCACACAGGCGAGTTAGTGCCTGCTACCTATACTAGCGCCTTTTTCCCCCGATGGCAATTCCTTTACATTCTTGACCGGCCACCCCCGGGACAGATATGCTCGCCGTTTGTTCTCCGTGCCTGTTGCCGGATACATTCCACCCGTTTTCTGTTTTTCCCGATGCGCCTCATCCTCACCCGATCTACACCCGCCTCTTTTCTTGCCAAAGGGCGGCAAATGCGCTAGATTGATTCTAAATCGCAAAAAATCCGAACAAATCAAGGGTTTGCCCCATGTCCATAGGTAGCCCAGGGAGGTATGTTATGAGTTTTTCCATACGCAGACAATTGCCCACACCGGAGGAGATACGCCAGGAGCTGCCCTTGCCGGCCGGTCTGGCCCAGGCTAAAGCCCACAGGGATGCGCAGATACGCCAGGTATTCACCGGGGAGAGCGACAAATTCCTGGTAATCATAGGTCCTTGCTCTGCGGACAATGAGGATTCGGTATGTGATTACATCAACCGCCTGGCCTCCCTGGAGGATAAGGTGGCGGACAAATTGATACTCATACCCCGCATATATACCAACAAACCTCGCACCACAGGCGAGGGGTACAAGGGCATAGTACACCAGCCCGATCCGGTCAAAAAGCCCGACCTTCTCTCCGGACTGATGGCCATGCGCAAAATGCACATACGCGCCATGTCCGAAAGCGGGCTGACGGCTGCCGATGAGATGCTCTACCCCGAGAACTGGCCCTATGTGGAAGATATCCTGTCCTATGTGGCCATAGGCGCACGCTCTGTGGAGGATCAGCAGCACCGTCTGACCGTCAGCGGCTTTGATGTTCCCTCCGGCATGAAAAACCCCACCAGCGGCGATTTTTCCGTTATGCTCAACTCCGTCTATGCCGCCCAACAGAGCCACAGTTTTATCTTCCGGGGATACGAAGTGCAAACCAGCGGCAACCCGCTGGCGCATACCGTGCTGCGCGGGGCCACCAACCAGTACGGCCGTTCCATACCCAACTACCACTATGAGGATTTGGTTCGCCTCTCCGAAATGTACTCCCAAATGGATCTGGCCAATCCGGCCTGCATTATCGATGCCAACCACGCCAACTCCGCCAAGGACTACAGACAGCAGGAGCGCATAGTCAAGGAAGTGCTGCACAGCCGCCGCAGCCATGCCTCCCTGCGGGATCTGGTCAAGGGCGTAATGGTGGAAAGCTACATAGAGGGCGGCAGCCAGAAAGTGGGTGAGGGCATTTACGGCAAATCCATTACCGATGCCTGCCTGGACTGGCCCTCCAGCCAGAGGCTGATACTGGACATCGCCGACCATTGCTAGTATTTCTTGCCTGGCGCGGAAGATCCGCCTCCCATGCCTTACTGGCGGCAAGGAAGATCCGCCTCCCAATAATGCCTTTCCAGTGGTGAGGCGGCAGCATCGAAAAGCCGGCGCCGGCCGGGATGCCCGGCCCGGTAAACGCCAACTGGGCGCGATAATGCCAAGACCAAAGCCAAGGCCCCTTCCAAAAACCATAAGCCAGCGCTTATAAAAAACCCCATATGTGCAAAAGGCCCAATGGAAGATCCAGAAGTACATTGGGCTTTTTTGTGCATTTTATTCCAGAGAAAATCTGTTCAAAGTGCCAAGGGCGCTGATACACTTATATGATAATGCCTGGCTATGGCTGACAAATCGGCAGACATCTCCTGTTTTGTCGAACTAATGCTTAAAATGATCCAAGATAACCTACTGAAAATGCCGGCTTCCGGCTGCTGTGCCAACTCAGCCGCCAGCCGGCATACCGATCAAGTTGGCGCCCCATATACCGACCAAGATATAATCCAAAACACCGACCAAGCAAAATCCCCCAGCAGCCGAAATCCATCATATCGAAAATGCCAATAAACTTGGCCCCCCTGCCTAGGCCGGTTCCCCTCGGTCCTCCTCCTCTGCCAGGGTCAACCCCCGGATCTGGGCATAGGAAAAATTGGGTATTCTTCCCTGGGTCTTGAAGTACAATTTTTCCTCCGCCATATAGCTGACCCGGCCTAAAAGAGGTTCTTTTTGCACCGTAGTATACAATAATATATCTCTCTTTTGGAGAAATACCTGGGCCAGGCATAGCATCTTCATCTCATCACCCTCCCCGGCGGAGAAATCCACGCTATCTCCCCCGGCCGAGAGCGCCGTGTTGTGTTCCGAGAGAAAGAAACCCATCCACTTCGCCATGCCCCTGTCCAGGTATTCCCTGGCCGATGCATAAGGCAGATAACTTCTGTCTATCATATTATCCCATCCAGCCCTCCGCAGTGCCCGCCTATCAGCCGGCTTCTCTCCCGAACCCTGGACCCCTCCATCAAACAGTTGGCTTTTTGTACAGATATATATCCATACCTGTCCCTGATGGCATCCAACGCCCTATCCAGCCTCTCCCTTTTCTCTATACATTCAACCTTATCGAACAAAGTGAATACCCCATATTCCTCATCCGTCAGCCTATCATAGCGCAGACCTATATGCCGGACAGCTCCACCCGCATATCTGCCCCGAAACAGGGCCAGTACATGCCCTGTCAACTCCTCTGTGCTATGGGTAGGCGCCACTTTTTTGGATGCCTGTATGGAGGAAAGTCCCTCTTCATACCCAAAACCTATATAAAGGGCCACCAACGCCGTTTTCTTCTGTATGCGGCGCAGCCGTATGGCCACCTGCTCCGCCATCTCACGCAATACCAGCTCTATCTCATAGATATCCGTATAATTCCTGGGCAGTACTTGAGAATTGCCTATGCCCCTGGTCTTGGGTACATAAGGCCTGGATATATGGCTCTCGTCCACGCCATTGGCATGAAACCATAGCTGCACGCCTATTATGCCAAGCTCCCTCTTCAGTCTGTCGGGATTTGCATTGGCCAAATCTCTGATAGAATAAATATACAGCTTCTCCAGTCTGCGGGCCGTCCTCTCCCCTATGCCCCAGAAATCCGTAAGCCTGGGTATGCCCCATACCTTGCGTTCCACATCCCCATATGACCAATTGGCCCGCATATTCTTTGTGGTTTTGGCCTCATTGTCCAGCGCCAGCTTGGCCAGCAGCGGATTGGCATTGCTCATGCCCACGGTGGAATACACGCCTGTTTCCTCCCAGATCGCCCTCTGTATCCTGGCCGACAGCGCATCCAATTTTTCCTCTCTGCTCAGGGCCGGATCTCGTACAAAGTACTCCAGGGAACTGGTCAAATCCACAAATCCCTCGTCTATGGAATATGGGCATATCTCCTCCTTGGCGGCGAAATCTTGTAATACCCTTTGTATTTTTATATTTTCTTCTATGTACAACGCCATACGGGGAGGCACTATCCAGGTCTTGGCTGCCCAGTCCTCTATATGACGGACATATTCCCTGGTGATATATATATTCTGCCTTTTGGCCTTTTCATAGCTAAATTTTCTGCTTTCTATGTCAAAGGGCAGATCCCGGCTTCTTCCCACATTGCCCTTGCCAAATACCTGTTTAAAGGTAGGAGAGGCAGCCAAAATCAAGCCATGGGCATTATCCGCCCTGCTCATCACGCAGAGGGAGGCCTTTAGGGGATGCAGGCCTCTTTTGACACATTCCACGCTGGCGTAGAATGACTTCATATCTATAAAGGCGATATCTGCGCACGGCTCCCTGGTATAATCTATCTGTCCCATACCCCAACTCTATCCCGGGGCTAACACACACCCCAATCGTCATCCCGAGGCTTATATCTCTTGAGAAAGGCAGACTCCGGGCGCTGTAAGCCGCCAGGTTCCCCTTCCAAGAGGCGCATTTTGGCCATCTCCGACCATTTCAGCTGCAACAGATTCCCATCCGCCTCCGGCTCTCTGCCCTCCCAGGCTGCCTGCAGCCACTCCAGGGCCTCCTGATCCGATATCAGCAAATGGGCGGCAAAGATATTTGCCTCCATCTCATACTGGTTCACCGGCGTCCACAGCCGGTTTTCATGAAAGGCAGCCCCTCGCAGACACTGCTGCCGGTGTAACTGGTCATGCCCCAACTCATGGGCCAGCACCACATTTTTCAGACTGCCCACATTCTCCGGCAGGAAAATAAAACGCTGCCTAAGTATTACCTTGTACATGCCCAAGAGGGACTTGGTCGCCCCCATATATTGCAAATGTATATGCAACAGGGAAAGCAGCGCCTCGGGATCTCTGGTCCCATATTTCTTGACAAGCGCCTGCACCCTGTCATAGATCCACGCATTTTTCATACAGCTCCCGCATCACTTCCCTCTAAAATACGACTCTTGCCACATCCCGCCCCGGCTGCCCCCCGCCTATTTCCGCGCAGCTCCCGCATCACTTCCCTCTGCCATATTTTTTATTCTCCAGCTTGGCCTGCCAATAGGCCTGCTGTATGGCCGCAAACAGCGCATCCTTATCCTCCTCAGGCAGCTCCCCCCCGGCAAACAGGCCTGCCATGGAAGCTACCAGCTCCTGAGCCTCCCTCGCCCCCTTGAAACCAAAGTTCTCCCCGGAATAGAGGACAAAAGCCTCCTCCTCCGTCAAAAGCCTGTTCACATGGACATCCAGCAGCTCCGCCAGCTTCTCATACATCTCCATCTTTCTGGGCCGCATATTCCTGGCCTCATAATTGCTGACCGTCTTGACGCTAGTTCCCAGGCGCCGGGCCAAATCTCTCTGGGTCCAACCCTTTTTTTCCCGCAATTCCTTGACCTTTGCCCCAAATCCCATACCCGGCCTCCTCACCCCTATATGCGAAACGCAAGTACATAAAACTATCTCTTTCAAACTTATGTTCTGGAAGTTTAATTTCTATTATCATAATCCCAACTTCCTGTACTGTCAAGCCCTTTTTCCTCCAAAATCGAAAAAATATTCCGAACCTTAACCCCCCCTTACTATCATTAGGCAAAGCTCTACCAATTTTCTTTTACTTCACTAAAAAAGCGATCAGACCCCCTTGCTCTTCTAACCGCTTAGAAAACCTTCTCTATTTTGCACCTTTTTTACTTATCCCTTTTGTTTGAGGATATATAACCTCCCTACGCCCTCTGCAAAAATACCCCTAACATGTCAAAAGTTTTTCCATTCCTAATCGTAATCTGTTTATAAAAAGGCATCTTGATCAGTTCTTTGTGGTATGCGGTTTTGAGAAATTCCCTCTCATCTATCTTTCCCCAAAATACCGTATTGTGGGCAAAATGCACCAGTTCATTGTGCAGCTGCATAGATAGGAGGCACTCTTTCATCTCCTGAAATCCACAGCCCTCTGTCACAAACAAAACATCTCTGCGCGCCATAGGGGAGGACCACCACTCCGGCAAATTCTCCAGCAAGTTTTGATAATAACACTCATCAAACAACACAAAGGGAATATCAAAATCATAATGCTCTAATGCCCTCTTTATCACTCCTTGGCAATCGGATTCTGGCAGTGCGGAGTCAAAAAACAGATTGCCGCTGTTGATGTAGGACTGCACATTTTCCAGGCCAAGTCCAGCCATCCTATCTTTCAATTCTTTCATGGAAACCGCATTTTTCCCACCAACATTTACTCCCCTCAGCAACAGTGCATACCGCATAAATACCCCCCTCAACATAGTTCACAACCGCAATAATAAAAAAGAACTAAACAAAACCCTTCCGCACAAATTATGCCTTCTGGTTCTGCTTAATTCTTCATTATGGAGACTAAAAGCCTCTGCTTTTCCTATTATTCTTCCTCAGCGCAGCTCCCTTGATCCGGCACCTCCAAAGCCTCCACCAATGTAAATGCATAATACGCCAGATTGATATTGATACTGCCAAAAAGCGGCACCACCCAATCCCCATCCAAGGGGGAGTTCCAGGCAAAATGCAGAGCCACAGGCGCCAAAAGGAGGAAAATCGCCTTTCCTTTGGATATGCCCCCAGGCCTGTTCAACAGGGCGATCAAACCCATGCCAAAAACGATGCCAAAGGCCGTATGGCTGCCCAGCGCATTAGATAAACGCTCAAAAGCTATGGAAAACCCCAAATTTTCCTCGCCAAATGTGGCCTGAAAAATATATGCCCAGTCCTCCAAAACCTGAAATCCGAATCCGGAAATCATACCGGAGATAAAAGCCTCCCGCAGGGAAATCCCCCGGCAAAGACCAAATACCAACAGCACCACAGCTCCCTTGGCTATCTCCTCCGCAAAGGGCGCTGTCAGCGCAGCCCCCCAGGCATCCAACACCTCCATAGGCACTTTTAAGGCAAATAACAGGAGTGAAATCAGAGAATTTCCCTGGCTGCCCAAGTACAAAGGCAGGGTAAAAGCCAGTATAGAACTGAGCAAAACCACCTGCCCTCTCACAGCCCATCTTCGGGCCAGATACCAAATAAAAAGGGCAAGAGGAATGGCGTATATCAGCACTGTAGCGGCAGCATTCAAGAAAGAAGGAAACAGATCCACCGATTTTTCTTTCTCTGCAAACTGGATAAAATAATCTTGAAAACCCAGAAAAATCAAGGCTGCTGTCAGAATAACAAGCAGTCTGTATCCGTATTTTTCCCTAAAACTGTTCATAAAAAATCCTCCTGATTTTCTCTGGATGGCGATGCATTTGCATCACTATCCCTCGTCCTATGCTTCTGCAGATTTTTCTATTTTTCACCCTTTCACCCTGCATTTTGGATTTGGTTGCCCCTTTTTAGGCTTGCCAAAAGCTCTTTGATGCAGTGGAATGTTGCTTCTCTCAAGCGGAAAAAGACAAGGTCCCAAGACCATGCCTTTCCCAAAAGCATCCTAATCAAACTTCCCCTATCCCCGGCTGGCCACACGGGCATAAGCCAACAATCCGCTGACAGTCTTGCCGTCCATGATCTCTCCCTTATCTATCATATCCAACAATTCCTCCAGCGCAAAAGCCCTAGATTCCACATACTCATCCTCGTCCAAATCCAAGGCCCCGGCTGTCAGATTTTCCGCCAGATATATGTCTATTCTCTCATTGGTAAAGGCCACTGTGGTATAGATGGACAGCAGATGCCGTATACTGGCCGCGCTATACCCGGTTTCCTCCCGCAGCTCTCTGGCCGCCGCCTCCATAGGCGGCTCTGCCCCGCCCCGGCCAAGGCCTCCGGCGGGCAGCTCCCAGGTATGCCTTTCTATAGCATTGCGGTACTGGCGTACCATCAAAATCCGCTCATCCTCCAGCACGGCCACGGCTGCCGCCGCACCGGCATGGTCCAAAAAATCCCACAGCGCTTCCTTGCCGTCCGGCAGCAGCATGGTGTCCTGATAAAAATCTATAATTTTGCCGTTAAAGACCAAATCCCGGCGTATGCGCCGTATCTCGCCCATAGATCATTACGCCTCCAACAAACGTTCCACAGTTACCAATTTTACGCAGAGCGCAAACAATTCCATGGCCTGGCTGATCTCCTCCAGGTTGGGAAAAGAGGGCGCCAGGCGTATATTGCTGTCTTCCGGATCCATGCCATAGGGATAGGTGGCGCCGGCCGGAGTCAGCACCAGACCCGCCTCCTTGCACTTGGCCACTATAGCCTTTGCACAGCCCTTTTCAGCGGAAAAGGATACAAAATATCCGCCCAACGGCTTGGTCCATGCTCCCAGGCCCAGGCCGCCCAAGCGGCCGGAGAGTATCTCCTCCACCTTCTCAAATTTGGGCCTGAGCAGATCCCCATGGCGGCGCATATGGCCCTCTATGCCGCCCTCCTTGGCAAAATACCGCACATGCCGCAGCTGATTCACCTTGTCATGGCCTATGGTCTGATAGAAGAGGCTCTTCTTCCTGTCCGCCACATTGGCCGGGGAGGAGGCAAAGGCAGCCAGGCCGGCGCCGGCAAAACTCACCTTGGAGGTGGATCCAAAGACATAGGCCATATCCGGATTGCCGGCCTGCTCCAGAGCCTCCAAAATATTCACCAATGCATCTTTTTCCTCATACAAATCATGGACGGCATAGGCATTGTCCCAGAATATGCGGAAATCCTTGGCCGCAGGCTTCAGCGCAGCCAGCGCCTCCACCGTCTGCCGGCTATAGGTATATCCCTGGGGATTGGAATACTTGGGCACGCACCACATACCCTTGATGGAGTCATCCTTCTCCACCAGGGCGCGCACCTGGTCCATATCCGGCCCCTGGGGAGTCATGGACACATTGACCATCTCTATGCCGAAATGCTCCGTAATGCCAAAATGCCTGTCATATCCCGGCACCGGACAGAGGAAGCGCACCTTGCCCTGCTGCCCCCAGGGCGTATTTCCCAGCACACCATGGGTCATACACTGGGAGATGGTATCGTACATAATGGCCAGGGAGGAGTTGCCCAATACCAGCACCTGATCCGGATGCGCGCCCAACAGGCCGCCCATCAGGCGCCGGGCCTCAGGTATGCCCTCCAAAAGACCATAATTGCGCACATCAAAGCCCGCCTCAGTGCGAAAATCCTCCATTCCCCGTGCCAGATCTGTGGACAGATCCAGCTGGTTGGCTCCAGGCTTGCCCCTGGACATATCCAAGGACAGATTCCGCCCCTTCCATAGGGCATATTCCTCAGACAGGGTCTTATGCAAGGCCTCCAGGGCCTCCCTGGACAGACTCTTGTACTGCGCTTGCTTTTCCATGGCCATTCCTTTCTCTTTTCCTGAAAAGCGGGGAAACACCGCCCCCGCCTCACAAGCGGGATAATTGTATACAATAATACATGCCACCTATCATAGCGCATAGCTTATCGATTGACAATGTAAAAAAACACGAAATTTCCGCTGTTTTAAGGGATTTTCCCTAACACAAACACAAATGTCCTCCCGGAAAGGACAGTCCGGACGCCGCAACTGCCCAGACACCCCCCCAGAGGACGGCCCGACCGCCATCGGCGAACACCCATCCCCTGCCCGAAAAACACCCTGGCTCCGCAACCGCCCGACCGCACAAACCATATCCCGGCCATAGAATCCCGTCCAGCGGCTGCCTCCATCACAGCTAATATCCCCTCAGACTTTCCACTGCCTCTCCCATCCGCTGCCGGAAAAGACCAATCAGGCGGCTGCTGCCCAGCCGGTCAGCCCCCAGCGCCACAAAGTCCCGGGCATCCTCCCACCGGGTGATGCCCCCGGCCGCTTTGATGCGCAGAGGGCCTCTGTGCCGGGCGAACAGCTCTATATCCTCCCTGGTGGCCCCTCCATGGGAAAATCCCGTGGAGGTCTTGATAAAGTCCGCCCCGGACTCCGCCACCAGCCGGCAGAGGCGTATCTTCTCCTCCTGCTCCAGCAGGCAGGTTTCCACTATGACTTTCAAAATTCTATCCCCACAGAGGGCTTTGAGCTCCCGTATCTCCTCTCCCACCAGATCGTAACGGCCCATTTTCACCGCCGTCAGGGAGATGACCATGTCCAACTCCGACGCCCCATGGCACAGCGCCTCCTCAGCCTCGTCCATCTTGGCCCTCAGAGTATGGGCTCCGGTGGGAAATCCTATGACTGTGCATATGGGTATGCGGCCGCCGGTCCAATCCGCCGCCGGCTCCACCAGATTGGGCGCCAGGCAGACGCTGGCCGTGCCAAATTCTATGGCCTCAAGGCACAGGGCCCGCGCCTGGTCCCAGGTGGCCACAGGGCTTAACAGCGTATGGTCCAAACGCCCCAATATCTCCTTATCATCCATCACATTTTCTCCGGCGCCTGGAAGCCCAGCATCCAAATACAATCCTCCATTATGCCCTTGGCCAGCTTTAGCAGGGCCAGCAGCGCCTGCTGCCTCTCGCCCGGCTCCATGGCCAGTATACGCACATCGTGATACAGCTTGTTAAAGGCATTGGCCAAATCATAGACATAGGCACAGATCTTGTGAGGCGCCAGCTGCCTCTCCGCCTCCTCCACAGCTCCGTGGAACAAACATATCTGTATGGCCAGCTGCTTCTCCATGGCCTCAACGGCCGGCCGCAGCCGGCAGGCAGACAAATCCCCGCCGCCCTGTACATATTTAGCCAAAATGGACTTGATCCGCACTATGGTGTACAGCAGATACGGCCCGGTATCCCCCTCAAAAGAGGTAAAGCGTTCCAGATCAAAGAGATAATCCTTGGAGGCCTGATTGGACAGATCCCCGTATTTGAGGGCGGCCACGGCCACGATATCCGCCACCTCCTTGGCCTCATCCGCCTCCATCTGCCTGCCCTGGGAGATCTTCCTCTCCATCTCCTCCTTGGTTTCCCGTATCAGGTTTTCCAGCCGCATTACACCGCCGTCCCTGGTCTTAAATGGCTTGCCATCTGCGCCATTCATGGTGCCAAAACCCACAAAATCCAGGACTACGCCCGGCTCCACCAGGCCGGTCTTGCGGGCACAACGAAACACCTGTTCGAAATACAGTTCCTGCCGCTTATCCACCACATAGACGATTTGGTCCGGACGGTACAGTTCCGTCCTCTCCTGCAAGGTAGCCAGATCCGTGGTATTGTACAGCGAAGCCCCGTCAGATTTGAGTATCATACAGGGGGGTATCTCCTTGGCATCCCCCTCCTGAGCCACATCCACCACCAAGGCCCCCATGCTCTCATACGCCAGCCCGGTGGAACGCAGATACTCCACCATGGCCGGTATGCGGGCATCTACATCGCTCTCGCCCTTCCACAGGTCAAATTCCACCTGTAAATCCCCATAATTGCGCCGCAGATCCTCCAGGGACACATCCATAATATGCCTCCAAAGGGCGCGGTATCCCCTGTGCCCCTGCTGCAGGGCCTTAGTGGCCTCCATGGCCGCCTCCTTAAAGGCGGCATCCTGCTTGGAGCGGGCGCTGGCGGCTGGATAGATCTCCTCCAGCTCCCTTATGCCAAAGGGCGGCTGGGAGGGGTATTCCCCCAGGTATTCCGGGTCAAAATAGGGCAGGGAGGCCAGCCTCTCCCGCAGACCCATGATCACCAGGCCCATCTGCAGGCCCCAATCCCCCAGATGCACATCCCCCAGCACCCTGTGGCCGCAGTAGCGGCTGATGCGCTTGATGGACTCGCCTATGACAGCCGCGCGTATATGCCCCACATGGAGGGGCTTGGCCACGTTGGCCCCGCCGTAGTCTATGACCACCATCTTGGACTTGGCAGCCTTGGGCAGCCCCCATTTTTCCCCAGCCGCCATATCCTCCAGATAGGTGTTCAAAAAATCCACAGACAGATCCAAATTCAAAAATCCGGGCGCCACAGCCTCCACCCGGCCAAAAATGCCATTGCCCTCCAGAGCCTTGACCACATTCTGCGCAATCTGCAAAGGCGCGCAGCGATAGGCCTTGGCGCCGGACATGGCCCCATTGCACTGAAATTCGCAAAGATCCGGCCTATTGGACAGGCTCACACGGCCCAGTTGGGCATCGTATCCCGCCTTGGCAAAGGCCTCCCCCATGACGGCTGTCAATAGATCCAACAACTTCTCCATATCTCCTCCCTCACCGCCCCCTGGACTTGGAATAAGGGCAGCCGCAGTAATCCTGCCTGTACAATCCCCATTCCTTGGACAATTCCACAGAGCGTTTGTATCCCTCTCTCTTTTTGAAATCTGACCACAGCCAGGCCGAGCCGTACTTGGCGGCCATGGCCCGGCCCAGCGCATTGAGCCTCTCCGCATCCTTGCGGGGGCTGATGGTCAGCGTAGTGCCAAAATAATCATATCCCTGGCTGGCGGCCAACCGGGCCGTATTGCCCAGCCGCAGCGCATAACAGCGGCGGCAGCGTATGCCCCCCTCGGCCTCGGCCTCCAGCCCCCTGGCCAGTTGGACAAAGTCCTGTCTATGGTCATCCCCCTCCAGAATCTCTATAGCATGGCCCTGGCCTGAGGCAGCCATGGCCTCCACCAGACGTATCTGCTCCCTCTTGCGCCTGTGGTACTCCTCCTCTTCCAGAAGGTTGGGATTGTAGAAATAGACCGTAATGGCAAAATAGGGCCGCAGATACTCCAGCACATAGGAGCTGCAGGGCGCGCAGCAGCTGTGCAACAACAGCCGGGGAGGATGCTCCCCCCCAGGCTGTATTTGTTGTAAGATTTCTTCACATTTTTTTTGATAATTTACCTTTTGCACGCCGGCTCCTTACAGCGAGGCTATATCCACCAGCTCCAGCGCCTGGGCCGCATTCTCCAGGCTGCCCACCAGGGCCGCCGCCGTATCCAGGGAGGTCAGACAGTGTATGCCGGTTTCTATGGCCGTACGGCGTATGATAAAGCCATCCCGGCTCTTATCCCTGCCCTGGGTGGGCGTGTCTATCACCAGATCGATCTTGTGGCCCAGCAGCAAATCCATGACCGTGGGCGACTCCTGGGAAATCTTATTGACCCGGCGGGCCGGCACCCCCGCCTCCTGCAAAGCCCTGGCCGTGCTGTTGGTGGCGTAGATGGTATACCCCAGGGCGGCAAAGCGGCGGCCTATGTCCACAGCCTCGGGCTTGTCCCCATCCTTGACAGTGATAATAATATTTTTGTGCTTGGGCAGGCGTATGCCCGCGCCCAAAAAGGCCTTATACAGCGCCTGGTTGAAATCCTTGGACAGGCCCAGACACTCGCCGGTGGACTTCATCTCCGGCCCCAGGCTAATCTCCGCGCCCCGTATTTTTTCAAAGGAGAACACGGGCATCTTGATGGCATAATAGGGGCTGGCCGGATACAGGCCCGGCGCATATCCCAGCTGCTCCAGGCTCTTGCCCAGTATGACCTCCACGGCTATGTCCACGATAGGCAGGCCGGTGACCTTGCTGATATATGGCACAGTGCGGGAGGAGCGGGGATTTACCTCTATGACATAGACCTCCTCACCTATGGCGATAAATTGAATATTGATCAAACCCTTGACCCGCAAGGCCCTGGCCAGGCGGCCCGTATAATCCACCACCTTGTCCACAGCCGCCGGCTCCAGGCTAAATGCCGGGTAGACGGATATGCTGTCGCCGGAATGTACGCCGGTGCGCTCTATATGCTCCATCACCCCGGGAATAAGGACCTGCTCCCCATCGCAGACAGCATCCACCTCTATCTCCTTGCCCTGGAGGTACTTGTCCACCAGTATGGGGTGATCCTGGGCCGTGCGGTTGATAATGCCTATGAACTCCTCTATCTCCTGGTCCGAAAAGGCGATCTGCATGCCCTGACCGCCCAGCACATAACTGGGCCTCACCAGCACCGGATATCCCAGACGCCCGGCCACCTCCTTGGCCTCCGCCGCCGTATACACCGTGCCGCCTGCCGCCCGGGGTATGCCGGTCTGCTCCAAAATACGGTCAAACACCTCCCGGTCCTCAGCCGCATCCACATCCTCCGGCTGGGTGCCCAATATGGGTACGCCCATGTCCATCAGACTCTGGGTCAATTTGATGGCCGTCTGTCCGCCAAACTGCACCACTGCGCCGTCCGGCTTCTCCACGTCCACGATATTTTGCACATCCTCCGGAGTCAGAGGCTCAAAATACAGCTTGTCCGCTATATCAAAATCCGTGCTGACGGTTTCCGGATTGTTATTGACTATGATGGTTTCAAAGCCCTCCCGGGACAGGGCCCAGGTGGCGTGTACGCTGCAATAGTCAAATTCTATGCCCTGGCCTATGCGTATGGGGCCAGACCCCAGCACCAGCACCTTTTTGCGCCGGCTGGCCTGGCCCTGGGCCTCGTTCTCCCCGCCGTAGACAGAGTAATAATAGGGCGTGGCCGCCGCATACTCTCCGGCGCAGGTGTCCACCATCTTAAAGGCGGCCCGTATGCCATGCCTGTGCCGCAGGGCCAGCACCTCCCGGCAGCTGCCGCCCCAGAGGGAGGAGATAACCTTGTCCGGGAAGCCCATTTTCTTGGCCTCCAGCAGCAGCTCCGCGCCCAGCTCCCGGCCTCTTTGCCCGGACAGCCTGGCCTCCATCTCCACTATGCGCGCGATTTTATCAACAAACCAAATATCGATCCGGGTGATGCCGTGTATGCGCTCCGGCGACAGGCCGTGCCGCAGGGCGCCGGCTATGGCAAAAATGCGCCTGTCGTCCACCTGGGCCAGCCTCTCCTCCCATTCTGCCTCAGTGGCCGGCAGATTGCCAGAGGGCAGCAAGCTGTCCACCTGCTGTTCCAAGGAGCGTATGGCTTTCATCAACGCTCCCTCAAAGCTGTCGCCTATGCTCATGACCTCGCCGGTGGCTTTCATCTGGGTACCCAGGGCACGCTTTGCCGTTATAAATTTGTCAAAAGGCAGCCTGGGCAATTTGACCACGCAGTAATCCACCACAGGCTCAAAGGCCGCCGTGGTTTCCCCGGTGATGGCATTGGTGATCTCGTCCAGGCGGTAGCCCAGAGCCACCTTGGAGGCCACCCGGGCTATGGGATACCCCGTGGCCTTGCTGGCCAGCGCCGAGGAACGGCTCACCCGGGGATTGACCTCTATCACACAGTATTCAAAAGAGGTGGGATGCAGCGCAAACTGTATATTGCAGCCGCCGGTAATGCCCAGCGCATCCACTATATGTAAAGCCGAGGCCCTTAGCATGGTCAACTCCGGCTCCCCCAACGTCTGGGCCGGCGCCACCACTATGCTGTCCCCGGTATGCACGCCCACCGGATCTATATTCTCCATGCTGCATATGGTGATGGCATTGCCGGCGCCATCCCGCATGGCCTCAAATTCTATCTCTTTCCAGCCGGCTATGCAGCGCTCCACCAACACCTGCCCCACCCGGGAGAGACGCAGTCCGTTCTCCAGGATCTCCATCAACTGGGCCTTGTTATAGGCTATGCCGCCGCCGGAGCCGCCCAGCGTATAAGCCGGCCGCAGCACCACGGGATATCCTATGCGCTCGCTGAAGTCTATGCCATCCTGCACATTCTCCACCACAAGGGAGGCGGCGCAGGGCTCGCCTATGCGCTCCATCAGATCCTTGAACTCCTGCCGGCCCTCGGCGTTGCGTATGGTGGCGGCAGTCGTGCCTATCAGCCGGACCCGGTGCTTGGCCAAAAATCCGCTCTCCTCCAGCTCCATGCCCAGATTTAGCCCTGCCTGGCCTCCCAGCGTAGGCAGAAGGCTGTCCGGCTTCTCTTTTTCTATGATTTGCTGCAGTACCGGCACGGTCAACGGCTCTATATATACCTTGTCGGCTATGTCCTTATCCGTCATGATGGTGGCCGGATTGGAATTGACCAATATGACCTCCACCCCCTCCTCCTTGAGGGAGCGGCAGGCCTGGGTGCCTGCGTAATCAAACTCCGCCGCCTGGCCTATGACTATGGGTCCGGATCCTATGACCATCACTCTCTGAATCTGTGGATTCTTAGGCATATACCCTCCTGGATTGTGGAAATCATCGACTATGGAATCCCTCTAAGACATCTGTGCGCAGAAGCGGGCAAAGAAATCCGCCCTGGGATGCAGCGCTTTGTCGCTGGCCGGATAAAAGGCCGTGGACCAAACGCGGCCATCCCCGTAAGAAAGGCCTTCATTGCTGCCATCCTGTATATGCCTGTGGGTTTCCCTGGCCTTGCCGGCCAGGCTGGCCCCATCCACGCTATAGAGATGGTTCTGGCCGGTGATCAGTATCTGCCCCCCCTCCACATCCAGCACAGGCAGGTTGCCGCCGCCATGGGCCCGGGCCATCCTCTCCACCCTGCCGCCGTGGGCCAGAGCCAGCAGCACATGGCCCAAACCCACGCCCCAGAGGGGCAGGCCGCCGGAACAGAGTTTTTCCACCTCATCCACCACTTTGCCCATAGAAAAAGGGTTCCCAGGCCCGCCTGCTACCAGCAGTCCGTCCGGATTCCCCTCCAACAATGCCTCCGCCGGAGCCGTTCCGGCATAGATATGCACATCAAAACCCCTGGCGGTCAAACCGGCCAGCAAGCTCCTGCGCGCGCCTAGATCCAAAACAGCCACTTTTTTGCCCTTGCCGAACAAATCCTTTATCACATGGGGCTTCTTCTCCCGAATCCCCGCCACATAATCCTTTTCCACAAAACGGGCCGCTCCCGCCACAGGACCATTCTCCTCCGGGCACACATGGCCCAGCAGCAGCCTTTTCTCCCTCTGACCCAAAGCCTGGGGCAGCTCCGGCTCCTCATAGGCAGCCATGGCCGCCTTGGCCCTTTCCACATCCGGCGTATCCGCAGTAGTCAGCACGCCCAGCGTGCGCCCCCGGCCACGCAACCTCTTTGCCAGCGCGCGTGTGTCTATGCCCTCCAGGGCCACCACACCCTGGGCCTTGAGAAATTCCGGCATGCCCAGATCGCAGCGAAAATTGCTGGGTCGTCTAGATATTTCTTTAACAATCAGACCTTTCAGCCAAATCCGCTCAGACTCCATATCCTCCCGGCAAACGCCCGGATTGCCCACCAAAGGATAGGTCAGACACAGCGCCTGTCCAAGCCAGGCCGGATCGCTGAGCAGCTCCACAAATCCCCCCATGGCATTGTGGGTAGAGAGTTCACAGACCACCTCGCCAGGCACGCCCGCGCTCTGCCCCTCAAAGACGGTTCCATCCTCCAGTATCAAAAACCCTTTCATGCTTTTTCCACCTGCCCTTTCCCGTCTACAGCACATTCCCAAAATCATTCAATTATAGCATAAGGGGATGGGGATGGCAAATGGGGGATGGGGGATGGAGGTGGAGCTAGATTTCAGAGGGGTGTTTGCAAGGATATGTTTTTGTTAGATAACGTATATTAAAGGAATAATTTTTCATCCTCCTCTTTGCCCCCCCTTCCCTCTGCTGTTTATTTCTTCATTTCTTTACTAAAATAAGCAAAATCCCCAAGGGATCTCCAGCCAATTTTTACTATTTTCCAAAAATTTATAGAATTCACACCTCCGCTCCTAGGCCGAAACGAAATCGGTTCAAACACAATTTTTTCTCCATAGTACTTAAACCAGGTCGTCATCATAATATTCGGCAAGGCATACTCGTCACGCATTTTTCCAATATATTTTTTGACCACTGCTGTACTCATTAATCGAAAAGGAGCATTCGCATCAGGAATCGAAACCCCAAAAAAAATAAATAACAGGCAACAAACCACCCTTTCTACAAAAGCTCGAATCACACCATCCCCCCTGTCTCTCCTATAACCAAATACTCCATCAAAGTCTTTGCGTAACTCCCAAAAAGCATGAAACTCTTGCGGATTGGTCTGTCCATCAGAATCCGTCTGAAATATATAATCTGCCCCTTTTTGTATTGCATATTTATATAATGCAATTACCTTGGGACCATGAAATCTGTCAGAATCTTTCAAAATCTCCAATTGCGGCAATTCCTGTTGTAATTCCCTTAAAATATCATCTGTACTGTCCATACTACCAGCATCCGCAACCACCAATCTCGACTCCAGATTTTTGTCTTTTAGAATCCCATACCAGGATCTGACCACCTTCTCGATATTTACTTCTTCATTATATGCTGGCATCACAATATACAGAATATCCATTATACATCCCTCCTCAATCTATGATTTTCCATCAATCGCACTCTCTGAAAGCTGAAAACATACCCTATTCCACCATGTTATTATACCAATTTTTTAAATCAAAGAACAGAATCCCCCAAGCGCCAAATGTCGTACAATTGCCACGACCTCTCTCATCCAGTAATATGGAGCCAACCAACCAGTGGTACTAGCTCCCACAAAATACATGTTTTCTCTCATATCACTTATTATCCACTTACATCTAAAAATATGAAAATTGCTGGACACAACCAATGCAGATTCCCCTTTCCCCATCATGCGAAAACTATACGAAAAGTTTTCCCATGTGTCTTTTGCACTAGTTTCCACCAATACTTCTATGGATTTCTTTTTTGACCGCAAATACTCTTTCATCAATAACGCTTCATTAAAACTCTTTTCCCCATTACCACCCCCAGAAACCACAATGGGAACAGAATAAATTTGCGACATTTCCAGAGCTTTATCCAATCTGTTTTGTAATATCTCTGTAATTTGCCCTCTCTCCAACCCACATCCTAAAACCAAAATATACGACAAATCATCTCTCTCTTCAGGCAAAACAGATTTTTGGCCCAACAAAATACCACAAAAAATAAGAACCACCAAAAGGAAAACTCCTTTCTCCAACACAATCCAAATTGTACTAAAAAAACCCCTCCAAAACTTCTTACAAAGTTCTCCCAAAATCATTAAAAACATACCACCCAGCAAAAAAAGGGCATTTTCACGTTCCACCGAATAAAAAGCAACCACAACCAAAATATAACTTATTACCAAAGCTAAAATACCGATTTTCAACACATATAGTTTACTCATATTCTCAGTCTTTTTTTCTGGGCTGGAACACCTGTCACTACAGCATACTCCTCGGTATCTCTGGTTACAATCGCACCAGCCCCCACCACGGTCCCTTTTCTAATTTTAACACCTGGCATTATTACTGAATTCGCCCCTATCCAAACATCATCCTCAATGACAATAGGCAGAGGCTCTGTAGGCCTTTGAAATACCGACGGTGTCCGTCCCTCAATCGGATGTTTTCCCGAGGAAATGGTCACATTATTACCTACCAAAACATTGTCTCCAAAACGCACGCCTCCTTTACAATGAATATATGTGCCACTATTAATACCACAATTTTTACCTACCTCAAATTTTCTGCTCTCTACAATAATTACTCTAGGTTGCACATACACTATTCCCTGTTTTCTCTTAAAAAAAATAGAATACACCAAATTTCTAGCCAATATCCCAATAATACCTGGCCAGGAATTAAAAACCCAATATGCCCATCCTTCTAATTCCAGCAGAAACAAAGAGCTAAGTTTTACATCACAAAATTTCTGCTTTAAAAATCCCATAAAACTACCTTTCTACTTCGAAACAGCTCCAGCTCTTGAAAGAATAAGCAGTCCCAAAATAATAATCACTGTACCTAAAATCTGAATCTTTCCTACACTCTCATGAAAATAAAATCTTGCCACCAAAATATTAATTATATATGTCATTGATGTCACTGGAATAATTGTTGACAGTTTATAATTTGAGAGCATGTAAAAGAAAAGAAGCATCGAACCGCCGTAAAACCCCATCCCCCCCCAAATGTTTGGCGATCTCAACAGGCCAATTACATCCTCTACTCCCCTCAGGGATAACGGCGTCTTATCAAAGCGCAATTTCCACAAGGCATTCGCCAATGAATTGCAAACGCAAGCCAAAAAGGCAGGCAGTAACAGTCTCCAAAACATCCTCTTCCCCCATTTTTCAAACGATTATTTCCGCCTTATGCTTTTTTCAAAATATATCTTTGAATACTCTCAAAAGTTTCATCTGCATGCTTTTCCGAGGACAATCCCACCACAACATTGCGAACATAAGTTTCTCCAATGTAAGCGTAGGCCTCTTCAGGCAATATTCTCCCCGACGCCAGTGTAGCCATCGCCAAAACAGTATGGGAACTATTGGCAATATCTTCTACTACCTTATCCCTAGTAGGATTCATTAAAAAGCCTTTTTTATTCACCGCTGTCATAATCAAACTATTCGACAAGCCAATCTCTTCCAAGAAAGCAGAAAAAGCAGAAAAATTCAATGTACCATATGCCGGCAACACTTTATACTTTTTCCGTATATAGCGATCAAATGCCAAAATAACCTCTTTCATCTCATATCCTAAAATCAAATCACACAACGCATTATGCAAAAATACAGCCTTGATTTTCAACCCATGAAAAGGCGCCAATTCCACATCTACCAACCTTTCCAAAATACCCAAATGATTTAGGGTCACCACATTCCAAGCGGTTTGTAAGAAAAACCGAATCCTCCCTCCTCCACTTTTTCCTCGCAACATAGTTCTCATAGTTTCAAGCATTCCCATCTCTGTCACCATACTAACATACTTAATAATATAGGGAACATTAACATAAATATGCAACTGATCTCTCAACTCATCATCTTCTCTAATCATATCGCAAATCTTATAAATACTAGGGTGCGTAGAAAACATCACGCCTTTTACACCCTTCGACAATCCATATTTCAGTATTCTCTTTATCTCTCCAAGATCTTTAAATTGCTCATAAGTCGCCCTTCCCTTATCCTGTGACATATGATTTACGCCAAAGAATTGATTATCTCCCAGAATTACCTGATCTATCATCATTGTACACCTCTCTATTTAACATACACTCTCTACACGTATTTTTTTATCCTCTGCAACGCTCTTGTAAATATGATTTACAACATTTTGCACATAAACTGCTTCCTGCAAATTCGTTGTTTTTTTTCCCTCCAGCATATCCAAAAAAGCTTCCATCTGTTTAGAGTATAACAATCCCCCCACATCCATAAAAGTTCCCATATACAAATCTGGATATACAAATTCTTCAAGCAATTTCCCATCCAAATCATACACCTCCAGCGTTTGATCCGTTACTATCATCCTCCCTTCTTGACATTGAATCTCTAATCTGGCATAAGTTTTTCTATATTCTTCTTTGCTCCAAGATGTTTCAAAGTCTACAGGTACACCATTCCAAAAAACCATTTTACAACTCACTTCATCTTCGACCTCTAGAGAATACAATTGACGAGCCTCAGCATGAACCGACTCTAATTCCCCAAAAAACCAGCACAACTGATCCAACATATGTATCCCAAAATCCATCAAAGCACCACCGCCCGAAGCCGCCTTACTGTATCTCCAGCCAGAGTGAGGCTCAAAAACATCCGCGATATACATGAACGCCTTTGCAGAAACAGCCTTTCCAACCACATTCTGTTCCAGCAAATCTTTTCCCTTTGCTATTGACGGCGCATATCGATTGCAAAAACCAACTTGAATTTTTACCCCTTTCTCTTTAGCTAAATGCAAAAGTGTTTTTGCATCATCAAATGAAGATGCGAGAGGTTTTTCGATAAACAAATCACATCCTTTCTCAATGCAAAGCAGAGCAGATTGCACATGATTAAATGTCGGTGTAGAAATAATAACAACATCCAATTTTTCACGTTCTAACATAATACCCACATCAGAATATGTGTGAACAGATGGATAAACTTTTTTTATTCCAAATCTCATCACCCAAGACCTATCACAAATCGCTGTCACTTTCGCTTTTTTGGATCCATTAATCAAAGCCCCATGGAGTATTCCCATTTTTCCATATCCAATAATCCCAACCCTTAGCATACTATTCCTCTCCTTCTAATCTACCCTCAAGTTTACGCAACCTCTGTTCTAACAAAGCCTGCTCTTGCACCAATGTTCTTTGATTTTTCCCTAACTCTGATAACCAAATTGTCAGCCGCATAGAAAGAATAATCAAACCAAAAATGATTGCGGAAAATAACCCGTTCAGATAATTCATAATCCCAAGCATTTCCAATGCTTTTTGGAGTATTTGCGGAAAAATCACCCATATCAACATTAAAACCCCACCAAAAATCCACAGAAGTATATGTTTAAGATCAATTCTTTTCCGGCGTAACTGCTGATGTATATACGAAAAATACACCAGAATCGCCGATAGTAAAACCATACGTAATATTGGATTCATACGCCTCCCTTTCTTACAAATGTTCTTTTCAAAAGTATAGCCATTGATACTTTTATCATATAGTATACGGATTTCAACCCAGAAATCGAACTTACTCCACCTTCTCGCTCTCTCATCAATACAGGCACTTCTACAATTTTCAACCCCAAAAGAGATAGTGTAATAATCGCCTCCGGTTCGGGATAATCCTGTGCATAATCACGCACAAACAGCTCTATCCCCTTTCTATCTACCGCTCTAAACCCACTAGTCACATCTTTTATTAAACAACCGCTACACAAAAAAATAAGAGAACTAAGTATTCCAATTCCTACACGCCGGCTTCCCGATGACTGAAATCCCTCCTTAGTTAAAAACCTTGACCCAATAACCATATTTGCTCTTTTTTCAATAATAGGTTCTATCAAATTCCATAAAAATCGGGGAATATGTTGCCCATCTCCATCCATTTGAATAGCGATGTCATATCCATTGTCTCTTGCAAGCTTATATCCAGTCTGCATCCCTCCGCCGATTCCCAAGTTGATTGGCAAATCAATATAATCCACTCCCTGCCCTCGAAGAATTTCACGGGTTCGATCAGAAGAACAATCATTAACAATCACAAAATCTATTTCAAATTCTTCCCTCTCCAATAATGTTTTTCGCAATTCCTGAATCGTCTTTCCTATGCTTTCTTCCTCGTTATAAGCAGGAATTATCACAAGTATTCTTACCTTTTGCATTAGGATCTCCTTCTTGTCACTCCATACTTACGAATACTTCTCTTTCATATAAAAACATTCTCTTTTTCATCTGCCTTTTTATTACCCTGAATCAATTGCAGTATTTCCATTCACTCTCATCTCATAAACTCTTAGCGGCTATCCTTTAGATAATATGGCTACTCCGTATGCCGGAAATAATGCAGGATAATCCAACAAGTATCCTTCTTTTCTTAATTTTTCCATAACTTCAATATCAAACCTTTCCCTCCTAATTGGATCACTATCATAAACTATAGAGCCATAATAATACATTTCCCCATCTTTTTCCACATACGAAAGCAAAACAGCATCTGCCAAATCAGTTCCCATAGGAAATAGAAACATTGGATGTCCATCCAGTGCAACCATTCCTGATTCTGTTGTGCTTACCACATCCCCTGGCTGCAGATGCGAATTCACAAACGAATCAAATTGCATTCTCAAGTCTTTTCCACCTTGCCTAGCCCTCCAAACACTTGCTGGAGCATTGTACAAAAAATGATTCTTCACATTTTGTAACCCCCAAGAAATCCCTGGATCACTAGGCGATATGCCAGACACCAAAAATGCAAATCCCAAAACAACCCCTGCCCCCCATACTAATGAAAACCGCCGTCCTGTTTTTTCCAACCAACCATATAATCCAATCACCCCTTTAACAACCGCCCACATCGCAAATACAAAATAATAAATATGATAATGAAGTACCCATCCGATCTTTTCCGCTCCACCCAGGTTATATACGAGATTTGGAATCATTGAAGCTATTGCTATCACTAACATTCTAGGTTCAAATAGACCTATTATACAAAAACAAAAAAAATTAATTATAACAAAAAGCATCACTTTGTCAACATTATCCTGTACGGAAAAATATTGCAATAAATCTATTCTCGCTCCTATATTTGAATAATAGACATTATTCAACACAAAACCCATCATGACTGCCATATACACCAACGAAACCGTTCCGGTGATTAGCCGAAGCATTCTATGGGATAGCCTAACTTTCCAGTAAAAAATCGTATAAGAAAGAATAAACATCCCCGAATATAAGGCCCCCCTTTCTCCTATAGCCAAGCACAAAGAACTTGCAACCAAAAAATGGATCTTACTAAATTTCTTCTTTTCCAATGTCCAAACCAAATACAATCCTGCGCCCATAAACATACGTTCTGGATAAAAAGCACCATAAATTGCCGGAATTGACCATCCAGGATGAGCCATCAACAGTAAGCACGTTGCAAAAATTACAAACCCAGGAATTCTTTTTTCTCGCATAAACATTATCGAAAACAAAATACTCATTGCCATTGAACCAGCCTGCACCAAGGTTAAACAATCAAATGCAGACATCACATAACACAAAGGAGAAATTAGGTATAAAATGTAATACGCATGAAAATTCAAAATATTTCTGCTTTGCTGTTTAGGCGGTGTAAAATATTCTATGTTTGACAACCTTTCTTCAATCGATACTCCCGCTATAGACCGATCTATGTAGTCCTGTGTATTGGCATAAATATTACTTTCGGCCTTTCCAGTATATGCAATATTGCGGACAATTTGACCAAACAAAGCTGTATCTCCCACATATCTGGAATCCGAATAGTACGATGAAAATATTAGCAGCAAAACCAAACCAAAAAAACAGAATCCAGCAAAACATTGGCAACCACCAATTTTCTTTATGTTTTCTTTAATCTTCATATTACAAACCCCAAATTGTTTTGTATCCACTCTACCTATCTTGTCCTTAATGAGGCCCTGGATGCATATTTTTCATTTTCCATTTCTACAACAGAATTCAAACCTTGTACACTGTATCCAAATGCCAAAATATTTTGACTGCCTTTCTTGGGATAGATCTTTATCCGTACTCTGGCAGCCAATGGATTGGCATGGATAGCCGAAGAGAAATATACCCTATTCTTCGAATCCAAACTATATGGCAACTCCAAAACTTCAACCAGCCCCCCATCTATATTTAACCATAAAACCTGAAGACAAAAATCAACTTTCCCCGACTCTCTAGTCTGTATAACCTGGGAAAAGAAATATGTATTATATTTATTATCCATCTCAGAAATCAGCAAAAATGAACCATCCTTCAAAACAATGTCTGACTCCAATTCTTTTTGAATTATCTTCTCTGTCTTTGGCAAAACTTCAAACACTTTTGCCGCCTCATTTTCCCCAATACATACACCCAACATCGGAGAAATAATATCTTCAATCTTCAAATCTCCCCACATTACCGTCTGCATTTTGTCAATCAATACATAATCAAACGATGACACATAATCTTCCAAAGAATACTGTCCATTATACACTTTTTGCCAGATAAAATTATGCCAGGTGGTTGATGTAAAATACCCCACATAATCCCCCTTAAACTGATTTGAATTTGTTATCGATAAAACCTTTTTTCCCTTGGGAATGAATTCCAATACCGCACAATGTTCCTGTCCAACTAATCGAGTATCCTTTCTTATCCTAAACCAAATCTGAGTATTATTATATAAAAAGATAATATTGGGAATCAAAATGATAAAAACGAGCAAAATGGCAACCAATAACCGCATCCACTTCCAGGAAATAAATTGAATACAAATTGAAATAGAAATAACAATGACAGACAATAACAATATCCAAACAGAAAAGTAATATCTTAAATTATATGTAGCCACTGTAGATAAAACATACGACAGTAAGGAAATTCCTATCCAGGCCAAAAAAACAAACAACTTTTCCCTTTGGATTATTAATAATAGTATCGCAAAAGGAATAGCAAAAATAAACAATAGAAATATTCCCATCCCATATGGTGCCATTTCCACATTTTTTACGGTATTAAATACAATATCCAATAAGGATTGTAACGAAAAACTCAACTTATTTTGAAACGGATCACGAAAATTTTCCACCGCAAAATATGGACTCTTAAAAAAGCCATTATAACTCGGAAACAAAGGATTTCCTGTTTTATAATTAATATGTATCAAAGATACTGCCGAAGGCAAAACCACCAACACGAAGCACAGCATACCCTTGACCAATCCCCGCAATATCAACCTCTCCTTAATCCCCTTATATACACAACATATACCCAATACAAAAAACAAAACTATCATTGTGAAAATTTGTGTCAACTTTACAAAAAGAGAGAAACCACACAAAAGAGCTATCATCTCGGCATTATTCCAAAGTTTTTCAAACTCGAAACATGACATACACAACAGAAATGCACTAAACATAAAGAAAAGAGGCAATATTTCCAAATAGAACAACGCAGTAAATTCAAAGAAAAAAGGGGTGGTAAAAAAAATCACTCCTAATATCCAAATATTACTTTTCTGATAAATCCTTTTCATGAAAAAATACAATATAAAGAACACCAAAAACCATAAAACAACATTAAAGAGCACTAAAGCCTTCTTTAATCCAAACTCCAAAAACAGGACAGAGTATGTATACTGCAACACCATCGGCTCACCATACACGATGGATTCTGTTATATTTGTATACCATTTCCCCAATTCAGCAGCATACATAGTAATTGGCAAATGCTTTGTTAATGTATCATATTTAAATAAAGGAGAACTGCCATAAGCAGTGTATACTACCAAAACCAAAGACAAAACAGATGACAAAATATATTTTCTCTTTAGCCCTTCCCACATCACCTTTCCATGATTAACAACCTCCTCCCATCCCTGCTTTGAAAATGCCATCCCCACAGCTAACGCCAAAAAAAGAATATACGACAACCTCCCCCCAAACCCCAATAGTAAGATATAATAAATCCCCAGCCCAAGACAACCTAAGCCTAATGCCAAATGCGCAAAAAATCTTTCCCAAAAATCTCCCGCAAATGGGATCCTGGTTCCAAACAGATAACCCGCCAACATCAGAGCCAAAATAAATACATAATCAGCCAAGACATTGTAATAAATGGTCGTAACAACGAGCATCAAAAAAGAAATCAATAGTATTCCAATTCTCAGCTCTTTCTTTACAAGAAAATTACTCCCCATCATCAAATCCTCACCCATGAGGGGCATCAAGCACCCTACTACACCACCGTTCCCTTATTGCAATCCGAAGTCACCTGCACTCTATTCCTGGGCATAATCCACTTTTTTCCCCATTTTCTCTCAAAAATCTTCTTATTATTCTCGAATAATTTTTTATATTCTTCATCACTCAACTTATTGAAAGAAGCATTATTCACATGATGAACAAAAGAATCTTCCAAAATAGCAATTTTATACCCTTTTTCCAATACTCTTTCTGTATAATCATCATCCTCAAACATGCCTATTTTATATTCCTCTCCCAGCAGGCCCACATCCTCTATTACTTTCTTCCGTATCATGGTAGCAAAAAGCGGAATCCTATCCGGACCGGGATTATACTGTTTATTCATATTTCTTGCAGTATACAAATAGGCCTGTTTCAGCATCTCCTCCATAGAGTTATAACGAATTTGTATCATGGACTCATTGCCTATAGAATTTGTTACCGGATTGCACATCCCCAGGTTCAAATCATTTTCCATATGCTTCACCATGGAAGTCATCCATCCCAGCGAAACTGCCGTATCATTGTTGAGAAGGATAATATAATCTCCTTTCGCCTCCGCTATGCCAACATTATTTCCCTTAGCAAATCCAAGATTTTCAGCGTTAAAAATTACTTTAATATTTCTAGATTTGTCTGCCATAATAGAATGCAAATATTCTACGGTTCCATCAGTTGAAGCGTTATCCACAACTATTAATTCATAATTTGGATATGCCGTTCTCTCACAGATACTCTCCAAGCATTTTTTATTTAATTCTAAATTATTATAGGTAAGCACTATTACGCTGACAAAAGGCACAGACTCCCTACACAATTTCTCAAAGGACAAAAAACGGCTGTTCCAATCATTTTCCTTTGCAAACCCCAAAGAAGACTCTACACCAGACAACTCATCCCTTCCTTCAGCACATAATTCAACATAACCAATAAATTGCTCTACCTCGTTAGACATATATACATACTGATTTCTATAGGGCATTAATTCTGGAATTTCTGTTGCAACTATTTTTTTTCCAGCTCCTAAATATTCATAAAATTTTACTGGATTTGTAGCTCTAATCAAATCTGTAGAGGTATCAAAAGGTATCAAACAAACATCAAAATCCCTCAAATAATCCGGCAAATCCCTATATGGTTTTTCTCCTAAAAGTTGGATATTGGAATACGAGGATAACTCTTTATAATAACTAGTTACTTCTCCCACAATAACAATTTCATAGTCAGGCTTTTTTTCGGCCAACGCACAGACCATATCAATAGCGAACCAATGTGCTACAGCTCCATAGTATCCTACTTTTTTCTTCATTTTTTTCGTTTCAGTTTCTCTTAGTGCCTTAGAAAAATGATCAACCTCTGCTCCATTTCGAATAATCGATATGTCCTTCGACGGTCTATATTGACTGGCGATTTCAAATAAAAAAGACGAAGAAACAGCAACTTTGTCTGAATTTCTCAACAATCTAATAGCATTATTTTTTAATTCTTTGTCCATGGTATCTTTAAATCCAGTATAATCATCCATATAATCAGCAATCACCTTAAATCCATACTGGTTTCTCAAATACTCCGCCACGCCTATCCAATTTGGATAATCCACAATGACTATGGCATCTCGTATGCCCTGAGAAAAAACCAAAGAATCAAAACCAGCCTGCATCCAAGTCAGAGACTCATCCACAGCCATGGAGTAAATATTATTACACTTTTCCGAGTGGAGATCTACTAATAACAATCCATCTTTTTCTCTTGAAATACTGGCGTTTCGGCCAAAAGTAGAGTTGACGAAGAATACCCTATGCCCATGCTTTACAAATCCTTGGGCTAAGTGCTGAGGCCTTTGAAATCGAAAATGATAATCTATTACCGAAAGAATAACTACATCATATTTGTCATTCCTCAGCAAAACACATTCTTGAATTTCCTGCGACAATGATTTATAAATCGAATCATTATCACCACAAGAGAGTATATCCCTCTCCACATTAGCAAGAGGATAGGCCACTGTTTTTTTTAGTTTTTCATCAATCACCAGCAAAGGATTATAGATAACTCCAGCTCCAACACTCCTGTTTTTTTTCAAAATTTTTCCAATTATCCACTGCCAAAACTCCTCCCTATCTTCTCTTTTTTTTGAAAACAGCTGACCTTTCAACCTAAAAAGAAAATGGTTCAGTCGCATCAACTTCCCAGTGGCAAAATGGTGGCACAATGCCTGTGCCTCCAAGATATTTGCTTGATTTCTTGCTATCGTATCTTGATACATCTGAATCTGTTTTTCCCGCTCCTGTATCTGTCTATCCCGCTCACGTATCTGCTTATCCCGCTCACGTATCTGCTTATCCCGCTCACGTATCTGCTTATCCTGATCTTCTGCCCTCTCCAACTCTCTATCACTATAAATATACTCCGAAACATCCGCCAGGCAAGCCTTTTCCGCATCTTTTGCGTACACCAACAACACCTGCTCATAGGCATATACCGCCGGATCACATTCCATAGAGCTGGCAAAAACTAGATGACTTTCATCCACCTTAAGAGGGATATTTTTTGTAAAAAATCTCTGTTCATGCTCAGCAATCACACCCTCTTTTTCACGATAAGGAACCAATACCAGGGCATACTTGCTTGCCCTAGCGCATATCCTCTTCAATACCAATGCCGTATCTTGAAAATGCTCCACAACATTAGAGCAAACAACAACTGGATATGTCCTGAACCCTGACATATCCATAATATCACCCTGAAAAAATTCAAAATCAGAGTATATTTTCTGCGCCTTCTCTACAGCTTTTTTTGAAAAATCCATACCGGAAAATTTCGCATTGGGAAAGCATTTTTGAAAAACTGGGAGCGAATCTCCTTCCGCACAACCTATATCACAAATCTCATACCCATGACTATCGATTTCTTCCCGCAGCCAGTCTGGAAGCAAAGCACAAAGCACTTCTGCAAAATATTGGGTTTGACGATTCCCCTGATAAGCCTCCCAATCTCCTTCAAACCTCTCATCCCAATATTCTTTCGAATTTATCTTATCCATTTTTTTCTCTCTTCTTGCTAGTCATAAAATTGTATCCGAACATCAGCATCAAAAATTCCAAAAATCTTTTTCTCAGAATATACCTTAAAATAGCAGGCACCTTCGATATACTCATAATAAGAAATGTTCGCTTTTTTCCTATCCTCCATAGCCACGACCAAGTAGTAATCCCCATTCGAAAGCCTAGGAGAAAACGTAAACGCAACTTTTGACATTTTGGAGGATATCCGTATCCCCTCATCAAAAGTCGATTTGACAATCAAATCCACGCCTGCCTTACTCTTTATAGAAAAAGCAATGGAAAAATATTCCAAATCCACATTCTCAGGCAAGCGAAACGAGATTTCTACACTCACTACCTGATCAACGCCAAATGAGAGCAATGGCTTCCCATCTATACCAAAAATACCTACCGACTTCACCAGTTCTGGACAAGTGCCCCAGTGTGCTATGCTCTCTGGAAATAGGGAATTCTTTGATTTTTTATCACTCTTTTTCGGGTTTTTTCCTTTTTTTACCTGATTATCTTCCTCTTTTGGCTCTATTTTACTATCCAATCTGTATTCTGATAATTCCGAAATGTCCTCCAAATACATAAACTCTGTGAACTTAGCGCCTATAAATGTCGGATCACCTATGTCCACCATCTGGCCCTTATCCAGCCACATTGCCTTGGTGCAAAATGAACGCATCATACCAATATCATGGCCCACATACAGTATGGTTACACCCCTCTGCCGAAACTCCTTAAACTTTTCGAAACACTTAGCCTGAAAACGCATATCTCCAACGCTGAGAATTTCATCCACTATCAGAATTTCCGGCTCCACATTGATAGCACAGGAAAAAGCCAACCTGGCAAACATACCGCTGGAATACGTTTTCACTGGCTGATAAACATAATCTCCAATTTCTGCAAAAGAAACAATTCCCCCCACCTTCTCTTCCATTTGATTCTTTGTAAAACCCATCAGAGTACCATAAAAAAATATATTCTCTAATCCCGTATATTCTGGATTAAAACCCATGCCCAACTCCAATAGAGAACAAATCCTACCCTGGACTTCTATTTTCCCATAGGTGGGCTCATAAATACCCGTAATCATCTTCAAAAGCGTAGATTTTCCGGCACCATTTCTCCCCATTATGCCGAGAACATCTCCTCTTTCAACGTTGAAACTCAAGTCCTTAATCGCATAGAAATCTGTATGCCTTTTGGTACTCTTTAAGCTCAAAGCCTCCTTCATCTTTTCCAAGGAGCTGCTGTACATCCGAAATACTTTTGATACGTTTTCCACTCTAATTATGTATTCTTTCATGCCACTCCTGTCCATGGCCAATTTCCTAAACCGTATCAGCAAAATACGGCCGTAAACGACTAAATACACTGACTCCAAAAAACATCATGACCAGAACTACAAGCCAATAATACAATCCCAACAGAGGCCTGTCCCAAAACCATCCTCTTCCCAATAAGGCATCACGATAACCCTCCACCAAATAATATATCGGGTTTATCTTTAATATCATCTGCACCTTAAGCGGAAACATATTCAAATTCCAAACAATAGGCGTACCCCACATTCCTACCAATAAAATCAAATTGATTATCTGTTGTAAATCCTTAAAAAATACCATCACTGAAGCCATGATTAAGGTCAAAGAAAACAGTAGTGATATGGAAGCAAATGAATAATATACTATCTGAGCCAGCATTGCTCCAGGCATAGCCCCACCCAGGATGCAGATGCCCAACACTATTCCCAAAAACAAAAGATGCATATAATACCCTGACAAAATCTTCACCAATGGCAGGATGCTAATATTAAACCTTACTTTTTTTATTAAATAGCTATACTCCAAAAAACTGCCGCTTGCGGCTGATAGGGTTTCAGAAAAAAACACCCAAACAACCATGCCCGAAACAAACCATAGGGTAAACGGATATCCATCCACTGGTCCGCTACGCAATCCAAAGCGAAACGCCGCCCAATAGACAAGAACAGTCATTAGGGGTTGCAAAATCCCCCAGACCAGGCCAAAATACGTCCCAGAAAATCGTTTTTGGAGATCTTTTTTTGACAATTCGAACAGCAAGGCATAATCCGAAAAAATCTCTTTAACCAATCCAATAACCGTCCTCAGAACCCCCATCGTTATCTTACCTTTTATAATGGCGAAGAATAATCTCCACAATCCTCTCACTGGCCCTGCCATCCCCATAAGGATTTACCGCCCTGGCCATTTTCTCATATGATGCTGAATCATCCAACAGCAAGCAGGCATTGCGGTATATCTCCTCTTCCTCCACGCCTACTACTTTAACCGTACCTGCCTCAACAGCCTCCGGCCTCTCCGTTTCCGTCCGCAACACCAGTACGGGAACTCCACAGGCAGGCGCCTCCTCTTGTAATCCTCCAGAATCCGTCATCACCAGGTAACTTACGGACATCAGATTATGCATATCCTCCACATCCAAGGGTTCTATCAAATGCACTCTGTCCAATCCCCCCAAAATACTACAGGCGGTATCCCGAACTGCCGGATTCATATGCACAGGATATACCACCTCCACATCCCCATATGCCTCCACAATTCGTCTTACGCTTTTGCAAATATTTTCCAAAGGCTTTCCCAGATTTTCCCGTCTATGCGCCGTCATCAAAATACTGCGACGGCTTGCAAAATCTATAGAACGGAGAGCCTCATTCTTGAATACATACCCCTTCCTTACTGTTGTTTGAAAAGCATCGATAACGGTGTTCCCTGTGACAAAAACATTTTTGGTAATATTCTCCCGCTCCAAATTTATCCGATTGCTCTCTGTAGGTGCAAAATGCCAGTCTGCAATCCTGCCTGTAAGGCAACGATTCATCTCCTCCGGATAGGGGGAATACTTATCATGAGTACGCAATCCAGCCTCCACATGACCCACAGGAATTTGCTGATAAAAAGCTGCCAAAGCTGCCACGAATGAAGTGGAGGTATCCCCATGCACCAGTACCAGATCCGGTTTCTCCTGTTGAAGTACCACTTCCATTTTTTCCAAAACAGAAGTAGTAATGCTTGTCAATGTTTGTCGTGGCTGCATTATCTCCAAGTTATAATCTGGTACGATACCAAAAATATCTATCACCTGTTGCAACATTTCCCTATGCTGTCCCGTTAAGCAGACCAGGCTCTGAATATCAGAATGTTTTTCCAATTCTTTGACCAGAGGACACATCTTTATCGCCTCAGGCCTGGTTCCAAAAACGCTCATGACTTTCATGTTTCACCCCACCGCATCCTTGCCATTGTATTTCGAATTTATCAACTTCCTACACTGAAGATAGCGCTGCTCCCATGTATTTTTCTCAAGAAATTCCCTCTGCTGCGATTGGCTGAATTTGGGAGCGAATCCTTCTCCACAAAGGTTAGCTATCAAATCCACAAATGCCCCTCTATCCCTATAAAAATACACAAATTCCTTAAATCGATCCAGTTCAGGATAATACGAACAAATAATACATTTCCCCCAGGCTATATACTCATACAGCTTGACCGGATCCACAGCCTCCACCAAAGCGTTCACCTGAAAAGGCATAATAAAGGCATCGCAATCGGAAACTGCATCCCCCAATTCTTCACGAGGAATTACTCCCCTCCAAGAACTATTTGTCAAAATCGGCATGGATTCCTTCTTGTCTACTGGGCCAAAAAGTACAAACTCTACCTCTGGAACTTTCTCTTCGGCAACCCGCAAAACATCCCAATCAAACCAGGAGGAAATGGTGCCGACATAGGCAATGCTATACTTTTTTTTCCCCTGTTTCCCCTGTCCATACCTCCATAATTCACGGCTGTCATACCCATTTCTTACTAGAGAAACACCATATCTTTGATAAGTTCTTTTTAAGTAGTTTTGCAAAAAATGAGATGAAGCCATGACCACATCACATCTCTCCACCAAGCGCTTTTCTTCGACCAGCAAGCGCCCCACACCCTGAGGACGAGGGTACAATTCCTTATGCAAATCCATGCAATCATACACCAATAATCCAGAATAATGATTTGGTATATATCTTCCGTATAAGGGATATCCCACCCAAACCGCCGAAAAATCTTTCCAATCCCCCAGCAACCATTTATGCCAAAGTAAGACAAGCCTGCGTAACCATGCCCACTGTTCCTGCAAGGGCAGAGTCCACAATATGCGAAACCGTATCCCCGGCACATACACCTGCTGCCTTGCCCTAAACAATGTTAAAATGCTTCTGGGATAGACCACTTCCACATCCCAATCTCTGGCCAGCATACTAGCAAAAACTTGGGGCCGTTGATATATCCATGTCCAATCAATGCCCATAATATATCGTAAACGGCCCCTTTTTTTCATGCCCCGCTCCATCTATCTTTCAGGAACACCAACATTCCTTAAATACTACAACCTCCCCCGCAGCCTCTCCCCCTCAGCCTCATACCCGGGCTTGCCCAGCAGCGCAAACATATTGCCCTTATAGCTCTCCACGCCCGGCTGGTCAAAGGGGTTTACGCCCAACATATATCCGCTTACGCCGCAGGCAAACTCGAAGAAGTAGAACAGCTGGCCCAGCGCATCCTCGCTGACCTCCGGTATGCGCACGATCAGATTGGGCACGCCGCCGTCGGTATGCGCCAGCAAGGTGCCGTTCATGGCGCTCTTGTTGATAAAGTCCACGCTCTTGCCGGCCAGGTAGTTCAGGCCATCCAGATCCACCGGCTCCTCCTCCAGCAATATCTCCTCCCGGGAACGCTCCACATCCAGCACGGTTTCAAAGAGTATCCTGGCACCGTCCTGTATATACTGGCCCATGGAGTGCAGATCCGTGGTCAGATCCACGCTGGCGGGGAATATGCCCTTTTGGTCCTTGCCCTCGCTCTCACCGTAGAGCTGCTTCCACCACTCCGCCACATAATGCAAACCGGGTTCATAATTGGCCAGCACCTCTATCTGCTTGCCCTTGCGCAGCAAAATATTCCGCAGGGCGGCATACAGCAGCGCATCATTGTCGGCAAAATCCGCCTCTATGGCCCTGCGCCTGGCCTTGGCCGCACCCTGCATCAGCGCCTCTATATCCAATCCGGCTACGGCTATGGGCAAAAGGCCCACGGCAGTCAGAACGGAGAAGCGTCCCCCCACATCGTCCGGCACCACAAAGGTCTGGTATCCCTTGGCATCCGCCAGGCTCTTCAATGCGCCTCTGGCCTTGTCCGTGGTGGCATATATCCTGGCCGCAGCGCCCTCCTGACCGTACTTCTCCTCCAGCATGGCCTTGAATACCCGGAATGCGATGGCCGGTTCCGTGGTGGTTCCAGATTTGCTGATCATATTGATAGAAAAATCCCTATCCCCCAGCACATCCTTGAGATGGGCCAGATAGGTGGAACTGATGGAATTGCCGCAAAAATAAATCTCCGGAGCCTGACGCTTGTCTGCATCCAGACGGTTGAAAAAGCTATGACCCAAAAATTCTATGGCTGCCCTGGCGCCCAGATAAGAGCCGCCTATACCTATGACCAGCAGCACTTGGGAATCCTGGCGTATCTTGGCCGCCGCCGCCTGTATGCGGGCAAACTCCTCCTTATCGTACTGCTCCGGCAAATGCACCCAGCCCAGAAAATCATTGCCGGCGCCGTTGCCCTCCAGCAGGGTCTGCCTGGCGGCCAGCGCCTGGCCTTTGACCTGCACCAGCTCCTTATCCCCTACAAATCCGCCCAATTTGCTATAATCCAAGCGCAGCCTTTTCTCCATGACATCCTCCATCCAAACAAAAACCCCAATATCGGCAATATACTACCTATATTAAGTCCTCATGCGTATTTATGTCAACTCCATACAACCAAGTCCTGAAACGGATTTGGGCCTCCTCTTCGGCAAATCCACTCCCCTGCAAATCCTCCCGCCGGCCGCAAAAATCCCCAGATAGGCATATTCCCCAACTCAGCCGGCCGGCTCCCTGACAAATGCCACCTCTGTCCCGGCATCCCAGGGCAGGGCCAGCACTATAGCCGCCTCCCCCGTCCGGCCAAAGACATTGGAAAACTCTGCCCTGATCTCCCCCTCCAATATGACAAAGCGCTCTGCCTTGTCATAGCGCCATTCCTCGTTATGGAACAGGAACACATAGGCTCCCTGCCCCTGAGCCGCCGTCAACCCGCCCTCCCGGGCAAATTCCGCATCCAAATCCCAGGATATGCTCTCCCCATCCCCATTAAAGGAGAGGGAGCCGTAATCCGACACAAACACTCCCTCCAAGGGAGCCGGCTCCGGCGTATCCGCCTCCGGAGGACCATCTGCCTGTCCGCAGGCCGCCAATAGACAGCAGGCACACAGGATCAGCCACATTTTCCAGCGCATAAGCCCGGCCCTCCTTATCGAATCTTTGCCTTACTGCAACGAGAGGTGATATAGGCCCATACGAAATCATAATCCCCGCCGGAGGCATAGATCTGGTTTCTCCCCAGCAGCGCATTGACCTTGATCAGATCCCAGCCCCTCCGGCCTATCACCTTGCGAACATTGGAAAATCTAGACTCCATGCTGTTCTTGGAGGCTGCCAGGAGGCCTGCGCCCGTCACGCCCGGCCTGTTGGCTGCCGCGCCTGCCATAGCCGTCAGCCAGCCCAAGGCCTGGGCCTTGGCGAATTGGCTGGGCATCTGTATATGGATAACGTCCTCCTCGTCCATCTCAAACAGAACCATATATTTCCAGCCGTACAGACTGGCCACCACCACATACCCCGCCAGGCTCAAGCCACCCAGCAGCAGGGGCATAAAGAAGATGGGCGCCAGCCCCAACATGCCCGGATCCAGCAGGCTCTCTATCCACCTCGCAGGATTTCCATCCAAAAGCGCAAACAAAAAAGAGAAAGCCCAAAACCCCAGCAAAATCCAGAAAAAAATAGAGAATATGGTCATTAGAATAGACGGATTCCTCCACATGGAAAATTCGTATATCCAACGGTACTTGCCATCCGGACAAAGAAAGATATTCTCTGACACCCTCTGCCCCTCCAACACCGGATCCATATTCCCTGCCCTGCCCTTATTCCTTGCCATAACCGCCTCCTAACCGGCCCGACCTCCCTCAGACGAAGGCATTCCCTATCCTGGCCATATTCAGCAAATTTTCCATGGCCAGCCGGAATACCTCCTCCTTGGGCAGACCCGCCTGCACCTTAATCATCATGTTTTGCAATATTGTACCACAATCTGTTTTAATATCTATATTTTACCTTTTTTCTGGCAAAAACACAAGAAAAAGGCAATACCGTATCCTATTTGTATTTGTAGAAAATGCCTCCGGAATCCAGGCTTGGGGCCTATCTCCATTTCACTCCTGTCCCAACGGCGGCAGTTTGACCATCTGGCCGGCCTTGTGATATATCTAAGGCAGAAATAAAACTGCAAGGAGGCAGATATGCGCACATCACACCAAGGCAAAACCGCATTGATCACCGGAGCCTCCCGAGGCATAGGCGCAGCCCTGGCCCGGGAACTGGCCAAGGCCGGCTACCGCCTGCACCTTACCTGCCGCCAATCCGGCCAGGCCTTGAGAGGGCTGGGGCGCAAGCTGGAGGAGGCCTATGGCATAGAGGCCGTCTGCCATACCTCCCCTGTCGGAGATTGGCAGGCTGCCCAAGCCCTTTTTTCCCATATAGGCTCTTTGGATGTGCTGATCAACAATGCGGCCCTATCCCACTACGGTCTGCTGCAGGATATGGCTCCGGATCAATGGCGGGAACTGATGGCTGTCAATCTGGACGGAATTTTTTATTATGCAAAATTAGCCATACCCCTGATGCTGCGGGGCGGGAGCGGCCATATACTCAACATCTCCTCTGTCTGGGGGCAGAGGGGCGCTTCCATGGAGGCGGCCTACTCCGCCTCCAAGGGCGGCGTGGACTCCCTTACCAAGGCGCTGGCCAAGGAACTGGCCCCATCCGGCATCCGGGTCAATGCCATATCCCCAGGATGGATATCCACTGATATGAACCGGCATTTTGACCAAAATGAGGAGGCTGCCCTCCTGGAGGATATCCCCCTGGGACGGGCAGGCCTCCCCGAAGAAGTGGCGCGCCTGGCATTGGCCATCCTGGAATCACCGGCCTATCTCACCGGCCAGATCATAGGCATAGACGGCGGCTGGCAGATCTAACTCCGGGATGGCGCTCGGTTTTCCCAGCCAAGCACCGGCGCGCCTGGCATTGGCCATCCTGAAATCACCGGCCTATCTCACCGGCCAGATCATAGGCATAGACGGCGGCTGGCAGATCTAACTCCGGGTTGGCGCTCGGTTTTCCCGGCCAAGCACCGGCGCGCCCGGCATTGGCCATCCTGAAATCACCGGCCTATCTCACCGGCCAGATCATAGGCATAGACGGCGGCTGGCAGATCTAACTCCGGGATGGCGCACGGTTTTCCCGGCCAAGCACCGGCGCGCC
>JBGYPP010000003.1:0-7123 GCA_041838515.1 Acetatifactor sp.
CAGCCCAGGCCTATGCCGTCCACAGGCTCATAGGGCATGAGCAGCGTATGCCCATCCCGAAAACCCATGACCTCGGCCAAGACTGCCGACTCCTCCCTATCCCCCTCCGTATAGATACGGCACAAATCCCCCAATTTGGCATCGGGGCCGGCCGATTCTATGGTCAGGCCCACCACATTGACCACCTTGCCCAGCTTGCGGTACAAGGCCTCCTCTGCGGCGGTTGCGTATTTTCTCTTATAGACTTCCGCTAAAGGCTGGTTTTTCTGCCCTATCATTCCATTCCCTCATCCGGCCCGGGCTCGTAAGAGAGCAATTGGAGCTTTCTGGACAGCTCCTCCAGTTGGGTGCCAAGGCCGCAGTCAAATATGCCGCCCTCGGTTTCTATCATGCACTGGCCCTTGCCCAGCAGCAAATCCTCCACTATCTCCACCTGCTGGCCTGCGCCCGGCAGCTGCTTCTTCTGCATCTGCACATAGGAAAAGTCCTCCGGGGATATATGCACAAAAATCCGCCTGGCCCCGTCAGCCTTTCTCAAGGTCTGGCTCAGCAGATAGAGCAGCACCTCCTTGTAGGAGGCCAGATCCACCTTGAACACCTGTTCATATATGCCAGTGATAGCCGCTACCAGAGCAGGCTCCAGCCTCTCATGCCTCTGCCGGTACTCCTCCTCCAGCTCCTTGGCCCGGATCTCCAGCGCCTCCTCCTGCTCCCTGGCCTGGGACAGCGCCTGGCTCCAGCCCTGCTGGAAACCCTCGTCCTTGGCGGCCTTGCGCAGGGCTGTCGCATCGGCCATGGCCTGGGCTGTCAGCGCTGCCGCCTCCTCCCTGGCCTGGGCCAGCAAACTCTCGGCCTCCTCTCTGGCCAGGGACAACAGGGACTCCGCATCCGCCGTGCCGGCGGCTCCGTCATCAGCCCCTGCCTGCGCCTCCTCCGCCGTCAGGCGACCGGCTACGGGCAGGCCCTCCACAAATCCCTCTTCTCCAAAGAGGCCCTCCAGTCCATCGGCCTCCTCAGCCTCCTGACCGGCCGGCCGCGCCGGGGCCGGGGCCGCCTTGGGCCTGGGGGGCTGCCAGTGGTTGACCTCTATTATCCTCTTTTCCTGATCCTGGGTCTGGGTCAAATACCCCTTCAGCAAATTTTTAGACAATGACTTCGTCGCCTCCGCCTCTGGAGATTACGATCTCGCCCGTATCCTCCAACTTCCGGATTACATTTACTATCTTCTGCTGGGCCTCCTCCACATCCTTCATACGCACGGGACCCATAAATTCCATGTCCTCTTTGATCATCACAGCCAGACGCTTGGAGAGGTTGTTGAATATAGCCGTCTGCACCTGCTCGTTGGCGCCCTTGAGGGCCACGGCCAGGTCATTGTTGTCCACATCACGCAGCATGCGCTGTATGGATCTGTCGTCCAGCAGCAGCACATCCTCGAATACGAACATCTTTTTCCGGATCTCGTCCGCCAAATCCGGCTCCTCGATCTCCAGGGTTTCCATAATATGCTTTTCCGTACCCCTGTCTACGGTGTTGAGTATCTCCACCACGGCATCCACGCCGCCGATAATGGTGTAATCCTGGGTTACCAGGCTGGACAGCTTGCTCTCCAGGATCTTCTCCACCTCCTTGATCACATCCGGGCTGGTCCTGTCCATCATGGCTATCCTCTTGGCCACCTCTGCCTGCCTGTCAGGCGTGAGCGCGGATATAATCATAGCCGCCTGGGAGGGCGACATATAAGACAGGATCAGGGCTATGGTCTGAGGATGCTCGTCCTGTATAAAGTTGATCAGCTGGGAGGCATCGGTCTTGCGCACAAACTCGAAAGGCTTTACCTGCAAGGAGGAGGTCAGGCGGCCTATAACATCCATGGCCTTGTCATTGCCCAGCGCCTTCTCCAGAAGTTCCCTGGCATAAGATATGCCACCCTCAGCTATATACTGCTGCGCCAGGCACAGCTCGTAGAACTCATTGATCACCGCTTCCTTGACCTGGGGGGTAACGCTGCGGGTATTGGCTATCTCCAGGGTCAGGGATTCTATCTCCTCCTCCTTGAGATGCTTGAATATGCCGGCGGATTTCTCCGGCCCCAGGGCTATCAACAGCACAGCCGCCTTTTGCAAGCCGGATATGCCCTCATCGTTCTTTGCCATCTAAGCCCCCCTTTTATCACCAATCCTCGGTCAGCCAGTTGCGCAGCAGGTTGGCCGCGGCCTCGGGATTGTCGTCCACAAATTTCTCTATCAGCTTGCGGGTTTCGGACTTGCTCTCCACCTCTATATCCGGAGTGGCGGCCTCGCCGGGAGCAGACTGCAGCAGATTCTCCACCGACAGCTCCTCCACCTGCTTCTCCTCCTCGCCCTTGCGGCTGCGCATGCCCCGCAGCACCACAAAGAGCAGCAGCGCCAGTATGATGATCAGCATCAATATGCTCAGTATATCCGCCGGATCCGCAGAAAATCCCTCGGTGTCATAGAAGATGGGCTGCTCATAGGCCACCAGGCTGATCTTGTCCGAGGATATGCCCGTGGCATTAGCCACCAGGGAAATCAGATCCGCATCGGTTTCCAGCCGCACAGGCGCAGAGTTGTCCGCCTTGTACTGCTCCCAGGTAATGCCGTCCAGCAGGCCCTGGGCCTTGGCCAGCTCCTCCCGCACCTCCTTGTAGGCTGTAGCCGTGATGGAGATGGAGGAATTGGTATAATCGATGCCTCCGGCCGGGGTAATGGTCTTTTCTATGGATTCATTGGGCTTGTAATCCGTGCTGCTCTCCGAAGAACTGGAGGAGCTGCTGCTCTGATCCTGGTACTGATAGGTGGTTTCGTCATTGGAGTCCGTGCCGGGAACGCCGCCATTGCTGCCCTGGTTCTCCGACTCATACAGCTCCCTATGGGTGATCATGCCCTCCTCACGGCCCGTGGGGGCATAATACTCGCTGACGGTCTTTTCGTAATTGGCAAAATTGATGTCCAGCCGGCTGGCCACCTCCACGGTGTCAAACTGGTCCGTGCCCAGCAGCACCCTCTTGACCTGGGCCGACACCATATCCTCCGCCTGCTGCCGCAGCTCCAGCATGGAGCTGGCTATGCCGGTAGAGGTGTAATCCTCCTCTCCGGAGAAGAGCAGATTGGCATCCGTGTCCACTATGGTGATATTGGCCGTGGTGGTATTGCCCAGGGCCGTAGCCGCCGCCCTGGCCATATTGGCCGCATTCTCCGCAGTAAAAGCGCCGTCCAGCTCCAGCCGTATATAGGCCGAGGAGTCCTCCCGCTTGGATACCAGCGTTCCGTCCTGATTGGGTATGTTCAAATGCACGCTGGCGCTCTTTACCGCAGTATAACTCTCAAAATCCCTGGCCAGCTTGCGCTCCAGATAGACGGTGGTACGCTTTTGTTTGTCGCTCTCCGTGGTGGAAAATCCCCCGGAGAGGGCATCGTCTATGCTGTAATCCGCCGGCGCAAAACCCGCCGACCCCAGGGCCAGATTGGCCTCGGAGAGCTGGGAGGACAGCACATCTATGCGCAGGCCGTCATCGCTGGCCCTGTATGTGATGGACGCATCATCCAGGATCTTGGTGATCTGAGAGGCGGCCGACGTGTCCTCCGCCGTAATCAGGCGGGTATAATGGGGCCTGCTGAACACAAAAATCAGAATAGCAAAAGTAAAGACGACCATCGCAGCGATACCTATGATAATCGTCTTTTGCCTTGATGTGAAGCGGTTCCACCACTCTAATATTCTCTTATAAATTTCCCTTAGCCTATCCGCCATTTACCTGCTCCCAACCCTATCCGCCGAAACGCCGCCCACTCTCCGGCGCCTTAGATTTGCATCTGCATCAGTTCCTTGTAAGCCTCCAGGAACTTGTCCCTTATGGCCACGGTGTACTGCAATGCCGTGGAAGCCTTTTGCAGGGCTATGGTCAGGTCATGGGTGTTCTCCGTCTGCCCCAGCGCCCAGCGTATCTCCTCGTTTTCCGCCTGGGAGAGATAGCCGTTGGTTTCTTTGATATGGTTGAGCGCGCTGTCAAATATGGCCCGGAAACCGTCCTGGCCGGATACCGCCTCCTTGGCCACCAGATTGCCCGTGGCCAGCGCCGGATTGACATATGCTATAGATGAAATATCCATTTCCCTTCCCCTCTATCCCGCAGGACTCCCGGACTTCCCCCCGGAGCCGCATACGGGCCAAATCCGCCCCCCTTGGCGCATACGGACCCCCAAGCGGCCAAAAATCCAAAAACCCGAGAACTGCCGCCCTGCTATACAAAGCCCAAGCTCTCATGACAGGACGCAACTCCCCCAATACCTAAGGACTGCCGCCCCTATACCATGCTCCCAAAGCACAAATACCTATGGCCAAAACCCTAACACCCAAGGCTCCCGCCTCCAAACCTGACGCCTGCAATCCCAAGAACCGGACTTCCATCCCTCAGCTTAGGCCCTGTTCATATCCAAGGCCTTTAAGCACATGGCCTTGCTGGCGCTAAAAGCTGTGGCATTGGCCTCGTAAGCGCGGCTGGCATCTATCATATTGGTCATCTCCTCCACGATCTCCACATTGGGATAGTGGACATAGCCGTTGACATCCGCATCCGGATGGGAGGGATCATAGACCATCTTCAAATCCCTGGTGGTATCTTCATAGACCCGGCTCACCTTGACGCCCTGGCCGGAATACCCCCGGCGCACATCGCCTATGGCATCCCCCAGCACCTTGCGGAAAGCCGTCTGGGCGCCCTTTTCGGCAAAGGCCACTATGCGGCGCCTGTAAGGCTCGCCGTCTGCGGCCCGGGTGGTGTTGGCATTGGCCACATTCTCCGATATCACATCCATGCGGTAGCGCTGTGCCGTCATACCCGAGGCATTGATATTAAAGGCTGCAAACATTCCAGGCATGAAAACCCCCGTTTTTCTACTTCATCACCATCTGCAGATTCTGAAATTCCCTGGTAATGGAATCCAATAAGCCCTGATAGCGTATCTGGTTCTCCGCCAGGGCCACGCTCTCCGTATCCATGTCCACATTGTTGCCGTCAAGCCTGTACGAATATCCGTCATTGTCCACATAGGGCATGGGCCTGAGCCTCCCAAGATCCAAGGACTGCACCCGGCTGTCCAGATCTGCCGTCCTAAGGGTGGAGAGGGCGCGCTCCAGGAGCGCATCAAAAGCCACGTCCTGACGTTTGTATCCGGGCGTGGTGGCATTGGCAATATTGTTGGATATGGCCTCGTTGCGTATCCAGCCCGCATCCGCCGCCGTATCCAGCACATTGATATAAGAAAAAGCCGCTGTATTGATCATAAAAACCTCTCTTCACCCATTATAAAATCCCATTAACAAAAAAACAAGGATTTTTAGAACAAGATTTGGTAAAGCTCCTATTCCTTTTCCTGGCTGGCGCGAAAAGCCCGCATCTCGTCAAAAATCAGCTCGTTCACTACCTTGATATACGTACCCCGCATACCGGAGGAACGGGATTCGATCACGCCGGCGCTCTCAAATTTCCGCAGGGCATTGACTATAACAGAGCGGGTAATGCCCACCCTGTCGGCAATCTTGCTGGCCACCAGCACGCCCTCTATGCCGTCCATCTCGTCAAAGATATGGGATATGGCCTCCAGCTCCGAGTAGGAGAGGGTACTCATGGCGCTCTTGACCTCCTGGTTCTTCCTGGCCTCCTCTGTCAGCTCCTCATTATAGGCGCGTAGCATCTCCAGGCCTACCACCACCAGGCCGTACTCGCACAATATGATATCATCCAGATCATACTCCTCCCCCTCACGGCAGAAGAGTATGGTGCCCATGCGTATGCCGCCCATCTCCACGGGGCATACCACCAGCCGCAGATTGGCAGGGGCCTGTATGCCCAGAGTGGCCAGATTGACATTTTCCTTGGTGGAAAGCACGCCCAGCAGCCTGTCGTTGAGCACCGGATCTATGCACTCGCCCATCTTGTGGCCTGGAAGCAGGAACTCCATGCCATTGCCGGCCGCCTTGCCGCTGGGAGCCAGCACCTTGCCCTTGCGGCTGAGTATGGCCACCTGGGATTCCAGTATCTCCTCCAGCACCCTGGCCACATCGGGGAATGCGATCTTCACCCCCTCATTGTTGTGCAACATCCTGCCTATCTTCCTGGTCTTGTCCAACAAAGCCACATTGCTCATACTGCCCTCCCTTGTCCCTCTTCTACTCCCCTGGCCCGAAAAAGGCCATATTCGTCCTGTATCCGACTACACTATGTCCATTGTAACACAAAAAAATCTACCTGTGCAAATACTTTCCAAGGCTGTCAGAAATTTTCGATATATTTCGTTGTCAGGACTCAAGAACCAGGATTTTCCGGCTTTTTCCAGGACATGTAGCTGCACTCGGGATAGGCTGAGCAGCCGAAATACCGGCGGCCCTTCTTGGTCTTTTTTACCAGCAGATCCTTGCCGCAGACTGGACAGGGCGCGCCGGCCTTTTCCAAATAGGGCTTGGCATTCTTGCACTCGGGAAATCCCGGGCAGGCCAGGAATTTGCCATGGCGGCCATATTTCACCACCATATTGCGGCCGCAATGCTCACAGATCTCCTCTGTCTCCTCGTCGGCTATGGAGATTTTTTCCAGCTGCTGCCCGGCTTGGGCCACGGCGGCCTCCAGATCTGGGTAAAAATTCTTCACTATGGCTTTCCAGGCCACATCCCCCTCCTCCACGCCGTCCAGCAGGGTTTCCATATTGGCAGTGAAGTGCAGATCCACTATATGGGCAAAGGCCTGCTTCATAATCTGGTTCACCGCCTCCCCCAGCTCGGTCACATAGAGGTTCTTCTCCTCCCGCAGTATATACCGGCGGGCCAGCAGAGTCACTATGATGGGCGCATAGGTGCTGGGGCGGCCTATGCCGTACTCCTCCAGCGCCCGCACCAGCGAGGCCTCGCTGTAATGGGCCGGGGGCTGGGTGAAATGCTGGGCCGGCAGCAATTCCAGCAGCTCCAGCTCCTGTCCCTGCTCCGGCAGCCATCCGCCGCCGCTCTCCTCCTTGTCCTCCTGGTATACCTTTTTGTATCCGTCAAAGACCAGACGGGAGGCGGATACCGAGAACTTATGTTCAGATGCGGAGATATGCACGGACAC
>JBGYPP010000004.1:0-3692 GCA_041838515.1 Acetatifactor sp.
AAGGGCTTGCACGGAGAAGGGGATAGCCGGGGGAGGGGAGGATGGACGGGTAAGGGGTTGCACGGAGAAGGGGGATAGCCGGGGGAGGGGAGAATGGCCGGGTAAGGGGTTGCACGGAGAAGGGGGATAGCCGGGAGAGGGGAGGATGGACGGGTAAGGGGAGAATGGCCGGGTAAGGGCTTGCACGGAGAAAGGGGATGGCCGGGGGGGATACCGCTATGGGAATGGGTTAAAACAGGATGGTATCACCGGACTGGGAAAAGGCGTCAAAATCCAGTATGCTTCCCCCGCCCCTTAGATGGGGCAGGATGATACCCCTCTAAGAGCAAATGTGTGTCGAAGCAAACTGTCCCGGACAGAGGCAAAAAAACAGAGGGAACGTGCGTTCCCTCTGTCTGTAAGCTGTGCGAAGTACACTTTGGCATTAGATGGTGTTGGCCTGCTCCACCACCCTCTTGAGCGCATCCAAAGCCCTCTCAGGCAGGGCATCATATCCGCCCTTCTTGGTCTTGAATCCCTCAACGGCATTCACCCTATCCTGCATACGGGCCTTGAGTTGGGCCACATACTCGGCATCGGAGAGATCCGGCACAAAGCCCTCCCACTCCATGATCTCGATATCGGAGAAAGGACCCCAAGGCTTAAACTGGGCCTTGCCCTCTACGATGGCTTCCATCACGCCCAGCGTATCAGCGGGTTTTACCTTTTTGCCCATGAAATCGCCGGTGTTGATGATGTAGCAATCCACGTTCTTCTCGCCTACCAGCTTCTCAAACTTCTCATAGTCATTGGTCAGAGGGTAGGTGCGGAAAGGATTGGCATAAGGCACTACCACCAAAGCGTTGGGATCTACGCCCGGCTCCAGCCTCTCGGCGGTAGAACGCTTGGTGGCCAGGGTGGCGCCCATTACGGAGGCCAGCTCTGCGCCTTTCAGCTTTACCACGGGAGGAATGGTGGGATCCTTCATAATCCAGAAGATGGCATTTACAGGCGCATCGATCTTGTCCACACGGTTGGGAGACCAGAATTTGGACTTCACCGCACGGCCGTTACCATTGCGGATATCCTCAGTAACCAGCTGGATCTTGCCGTCCTCATCCATGGTGCAGGAGCAGTTCTGGGCGGTCATGAGATACTTGTTGTCCTCACAGCCGGTAGGATAATCCTGGGTCTTGTCAAAATAGGTAGGCTCCAGAGCCACAGAGGCACAGGTGTCGGTGTTGATGATAAATGCGTCATCGTGCAGCACCTTGATGTCGTACTTGTCATTGTGCCTTGCATGGGTCAGCGTGGATTTGCCGGATCCGGAGAGTCCGTATACGGAGGCCACATACTTTCTGCCGTCAGCCAGCGTATACTCCTTCTGGCCACCGTGGCAGGAGGCGTAGCCATTGCGGTTTGCCAGCGCCCATACCATGGTCAGCGTGCCCTTCTTGTGCTCGCCGAAGTAGCGCATACCCAGTATGCAGGCCACGTTCTGCTCGGTGTTGAAATAGCACATGGTCTTGGGATCGCTCAGGCAGCTGAGATCCACGCCAGGACGGTCGGAGCCGTTCCACTGGGGATCGGAGAAGATGTAGATATCCGGCTCCTTGCCATCGCCTACGGGCTTGGAGTTCTTGTACATCTCCACATAACGGTCAGACATATATTGGAAATTGAGCATCCAGGAGTAAAGAACATTCTCCTCTCCCTCGGGAATGAGCAGATGGCACTTCACCATAAACTCGGGATCCAGGCCGGCGTACACCTGGGCATGGTACATGGTTTTCCAGCGGGTTTCGTAGATGGCATCCATGGCCACCTTGTCCAGCTCGGCGCAGTTCACGCCAGGCTCGCCTGCGATGCGGCGGGAACCGGCATAACGGCCGGTGATGGCGCCGTCATTGAACAAAAGCACCTTGGCATCCCTGGGCAGGCCCTGCTCCTCAGCCCTGTACACGGGCATATCGGTAACCACCGTGCCGGGGGAGTTTTTGGCCAGCTCATAGGCCTCTTGCAGGTTGTTCACCATCACCACATTGTTGCCATAGAAAGCGGCCTCAATAATGGAACGGGTCTTGGCAAATCCGGGCTTGCCGGCGCCAATTTCGGAAATGGGATAAAACGCTTTAGTTGACATGAAACAGCACCCTCCTTGTTCTATGGTTTTGACAAAAATTTAGCCATTTTCCTAGATATTGTCCCACAAAACCGCCAAGAAGTCAAGGCCGGCCGTGGGGAGCTTTGTGAATTTTTCGGTGGGGCCGGCGCTTCCGCCAAGGGAGGAAGCCGGACGGCATATACTGCCCTTGGGATGGAATAACCAGGACTTTGGACGGTATATACTGCCCTTGGGCTAAATATCCAGGACTTTGGACGGAATACACTGCCCTTGGGCTAAATATCCAGGACTTTGGACGGAATATACCGCCCTCGGGCTGGCTTTATCTTAACCTATGGCACGGGTGGCCTCACGCAGCCACAGCCTGGCATCCTCCTCCATCCAGGGGGAGAGGGTTTCCCACACCTGGCGGTGGTAGTCATTGATCCATCGGATTTGACCGCTGTCCAACAGCTCCGCATCTATGGCCTCCAGCTCCAAAGGCACATAGGTCAGCACATCAAAATCCATAAAGCGGCCATAAGCGTTGCTCTCCCCGCCACGTACCACCATCATATTTTCCACCCGAATGCCGTACTCTCCGTCCATATACACTCCCGGCTCGTTGGAGAGAACCATGCCCTCCTCCAAAACGGCATCCCCGCCCTCCGGCTGCCCCCGCCATGCTATGCGCTGAGGACCCTCATGGACATTGAGCATATATCCCAGGCCGTGGCCGGTGCCGCATTTGTAATCTATGCCCCGGGCCCACAGGGGCTGCCGGGCCAGTATGTCCAGATTGCGGCCGGTGCAGCCGTAGAGGAAACGGGCGTTTTGCAGCGCCAGCATGCCGGCTGCCGCCCAGGTGTAATGGGCCTTTTGCTCGCCGGTCAGCTCCCCCAAGGCTATGGTGCGGGTTACATCCGTGGTGCCGCCATCGTATTGGCCGCCAGAGTCCACCAGATAGAAACCCCGGGCCTCCAGCAGGGCGCAATGCCCGGGCTTGGGGTCGTAGTGCATCATGGCAGCGTTGGCGCCGTAAGCGGAAATAGTGTCAAAGGACGGCTCTCTGTAGGCCGGTATGCGGCGGCGGTACTCCTCCAGCAGCGCAGCCGCCTCCACCTCATCCAGCTGCTGTCCGGCGGATATGCGGCCCTTGAGATCCCGGATAAACAGGGTCAGCGCCAGGCTGTCCTGTATGTATACCCGCCGCATATTTTCCCATTCTACGGGATTTTTGCAAGCCTTAAGGGCCTCAATGGGGCTGGGCAGCGCCAATATCCTCCCCGACTCCTCCAACGCCAGGCCGTGGGCATAGGAAGTGGACTTGGGGCAGGACCAAACCGTATTCCCCTCCAGATATGCGGAAAAATCCGGATTTTCCATCTCTGCATAGGGACGCAGGCTGATGCCCTGGCCGGCCAGATGGGCGCGTGTATCCTCGTCCAGGCTGGCCTCTTGCAGATAGACATAGGCCTGGTCCCGGGTCAGCAGCGCATAGGCAAAGGCCACGGGGTTGTTGGGCACATCCCCTCCCCGTATATTGCACAGCCACATGATCTCATCCAGCTTGGAGCAGAATAAAGCCTGGGCTCCCTCCTCCTCCATG
>JBGYPP010000005.1:0-25221 GCA_041838515.1 Acetatifactor sp.
CGATGGCGCAGAGGGTTTCATCCCGTATATCCAAATAAAAGCAGTGGCCGGAGAGCCGGCTGCGCCAAAAGGGCAGATCCAAGGCCCCATCCAGCGGCAATTCCCCTCTGCATATCAGCCGTGCCATGTCCTGGGCGGGTATATTTTCCAGCAGGGTCTGGGCCCTGTGCAGCAGCATATCCTCGCTGTCCTGGGGGGATGCGTGCAACTCCAGTATATGAAGCTGTCGTTGTCCATGGGGAACAAAGCGGGCGCTGATTCCATCCTGGCGGCAGTCCAGCAGCATATATCCCTTGGAACCGCATTCGTCAAAGCCCCGGCCCTCCAGGCAGCCGCTGTAACAGGCCATGCCCCTATCCCCCAGGGGAAAGCAGCGCTGGCTGTGTATATGCCCCATAGCAATATAATCCCAGGGCTTTCCCAGCAAGGCCACCTGAGGAATATCCCAATCGGCAGGGGCGGAAGCGGCTCCGGAGGAGGGGCGCCAGTCGCCGTGCAGCAGCAGAATATTCCATCTGTCCTCCCGGGGTTGCAGGGCATAGAGGTCTTTCAGCCTCTGGGAACCCAGGCTCTCTATGCCATAGATATCTGCCCGGCCATAACTGTGGCAGGTTTGCTCCGGGGAAAAGCCCCGCAAATTGGCCGGCAGTTCCAGACCCTCGGCAAAGACCGATCCCAGGTCGTGATTGCCCCGCAGATAGATCACATCTGCGGGCGCGGCTGCGGCCACGCTGTCCAGAAAGCGCTGGCGAATGCGTTTTTGCTGGGCGGAGGGGGAGTCAAAGAGATCGCCGGAGATCAGTATGGCGGTGACATCCTGAGCCTTGGCCTCCAGACAGAGGTGATGAAAGCCCAGAAGCAGCTCATTCCTGCGGAGAGCGGCCGTTTCCGCATCCAGATGCCGGCTCAAGGGGGAGTCCAAATGTAGATCGGAGCAATGGATGAAACGCATAAAGGCACCTCACAATTCAAACATACATTCTACAGTCTGAGTATAGCGCATGGCAGGGGGAATGTAAAACGCAGAGGGAGTTGCATTTTGCCGAAAAAAAGCTCAAGGGCAACGAGGATTTCGGCAGAGGCTACTATAGTAAAAAGCCCTTGCTTGGGATAAAATGTTTTGGTATAGAAAGGCATAGAGGAGAGTTGTCATGGCAAATATTTTGGCTCCGTCTATATTATCGGCGGATTTTTGGAGATTGGGAGAGGAATTGGAGGCCATAGGCCGGGCCGGAGCGCAATATGTGCATTTTGACGTGATGGATGGGCGTTTCGTACCCTCCATTTCCTTTGGCCTGCCGGTGCTGGCCAGTCTGAAACGCCGCTGCGGCCTAGTGATGGATGTGCATTTGATGATAGAAGAGCCTATTAGGTATGTGGGAGCCTTTGCTAAGGCGGGGGCGGATATCATCACCTTTCATCTGGAGGCGGCCACCTCGCCGCAGGATACGATAGACCGCATTAGGCAGACCGGATGCAGAGTGGGCATGTCCATCAAGCCCGGCACCTCCGTGGAGGCTCTGTATCCATATATGGGGCAGCTGGATATGGCGCTGATTATGACTGTGGAACCGGGCTTCGGCGGGCAGGTCATGATAGAGTCCTGTCTGGACAAGGCAAGGGTCTTGCGGGATTATCTGGATTCGCTGGGATTGCAGACGGATATAGAGGCTGACGGCGGCATACATGCCGGCAATGTGGAAAAGGTATTGGCCGCCGGGGTCAATGTGGTGGTGGCGGGATCGGCCCTGTTTGGAGAGGACACCTATGGAAAGACCCTTGCCATGTGGCAGAAATTGCAGGCTGGGGGAAAATAGGGGGCATGGCGACAGAGCAACACATAAGAGTATAGAAAAAGACAGGCAAGAACCCGGAAGCTCTAGGGGGTTCTTGCCTGTCTTGCCGTCAGTCGGTGATATAGTCCATGCACACACGGTTGGCCGTATATGGGCGCACATGGGCGTCTGCAGCCGCTACATGGAGAGGGTGGACGGCATATGCGGCCAGAGCCTGGGCATCGGTAAAGCTGGAGTCCAGCATGACATCGGCATTGGAGCTGTCCAGGGGCTGGGTGTGTACCCTGATGGTCAGCAGGCCGGGAATTTGACCCGCCAGAGCCTCCAGAGAGGAGCGTATATCCTCCTTGGCGGCCAGCTTCTCTTCCGGGCTGAGATGGGAGTGCAATTGCCAGAGTATAATGTGTTTTAGCATATATCCTCCTTTATTCATCTGGATACTGGCGTAAGATGCTGTAAAAATCTTCTAGGTTCTCTAGGAAAAGATCTGTCAGATCTGGAGCAAATTGACGGCCCTTTTGCTTGGAGAACTCGGCTATGATATCCTCACGAGGCCAGGCCTTTTTGTACACCCTGTCATTGGCCAGGGCGTCAAACACATCACAGATAGAGGTGATGCGGGCAAAGATATCGATTTCCTCTCCCTTTAAGCCCTGGGGGTAGCCGGTGCCGTCAAAGCGTTCGTGGTGCTGATGGCAGATATTGTCAGCTGTGCGCAACAGCTTTCTCTGCATGGGAGCCAGTATGTTGTGGCCTATATAGGTATGCCTTTGCATATGGGCAAATTCCTCTTCGGTAAATGGGCCGGGTTTGTTGAGTACGGCATCTTTGATGCCCACCTTGCCCAAATCGTGCAGGGGGGAGGCCAGCTTGATCATATGCACATCCCTGGGGTGCATGCCGTACAATCGGGCCAAATGCTCCGTCATGGCAGACACCCGGCGCACATGCATGGCAGTTTCCTTGGAGCGGCTCTCGCCCAGCTCCGCCAAAAGAAAGACTATGTCGTTTTGGGTCTGTATCAGTTCCTCCTCAAAGAAGTAGGAGGTCAGCGCCTCCTCGCAGTAGAGGCCGACAAATATCAAATAATCCAAATCCTCCTCGGTGAAGAGCTGGCCATTCTCCTTGTTGATGGCCTGGATGGCGCCATAGACGGCGTTGTTGGAATGCTTTAGGGGGACAAAAAGGGAGGAATAACTGGCGAACCCCATGATTTCCGCCAGATGGGGATTGTAGTAGGGGTCCTGGGTGTTGTCGTTGACTATGCGGTTTTGGCCGGAGCGTATGACATGGCCTATGATGCCGTCAAAGGCCTTGATTTCGCAATAGGCAATGTCCTGGCTGAGCTGGGGGATGATCTTGCCTCTGTCCTCATCGTACAACCAAATAATGCAGCGCTGGGCCTCCAGCAGCTCCTTGCCCAGCATGGAGATAATCTGTATGTATTCGCCCAGGGGAGGGCGGCGTTTCTCTATTTTTTTCATATGCTTGAAGAGGATCTGAAATTTCCTCTGATAAATATCCATGTCATGCCTCCCTTCTTCCTACAGAAAACCTGTTCAGAACCTAAAAAGATAAAATTATTATAAACAGCCGGAAGATCTTTGACAAGCCCGCTTGACAGGCCGGGGGAACTATTGATAATATAAACATATGAACAATCATTCATTTATATAGATGGAGAGGAGGATCAATATGCAAAAAACCTATGGAGTGGAAGTGGATTGCGGAGCCTGCGCCTTGAAAATGGAGGAGGCCCTGGCAAAATTGCCGGGAGTGGTGTCTGCAAAAATACGATTTATGTCACAGAAGCTGGATTTGGAATGGGAGGACAGCTTGGAAGAAAAGGACATATTGCAGGCTGTGCGCAAGACCTGCCAGCGTGTGGAGCCAGATTTTCGCTTGGTTTAGGAGGAAATAAGAGATGAAGAAAAAACATAAATGGATTATGGGGCGGGTGGCTGTGGCGGTGATACTGGCCAGTCTGGCCATGGTTCTGCCCTTAGATCCCGGACTATCCATGGCGCTGTATTTTCTGGCCTATGCCTGCGCCGGATATGATATCTTATGGAAGGCTGTCCGGGGCGTTGCCAGAGGCCAGGTGTTTGACGAGAATTTTTTGATGTCAGTGGCCACGGTAGGAGCTCTGTGCCTGGGAGAGTATGCCGAGGGTGCGGCTGTTATGGTATTTTATCAGATAGGTGAGCTTTTCCAGGGCATAGCCGTGGGAAAGAGCCGCCAGAATATATCCCGGCTGATAGATATTGTGCCGGAGGTGGCCTATGTGGAGAGGGAGGACGGCCGGGTGGAGGAGATGCATCCCGGCAGGGTGGCCTGCGGGGATAGGCTGCTGGTGCGTCCGGGGGAGCGCATACCTCTCGATGGCGTGCTGGAGGAGGGATTTGGCATACTGGATATGCAATCTCTGACCGGAGAGAGCCTGCCCCGGGAGGTGTCGCCTGGGGAGCCGGTGGTCAGCGGATCCATCAATTTGGAGGGAGTCCTGCACATACGCGCCACCAAAGCTTATGAGGAGTCCACGGCCTCCAAAATATTGGATTTGGTGGAGAGGGCGGCAGTACATAAGTCAAAAAGTGAAAAATTTATCAGCAAATTCGCCAGGTATTACACGCCGATTGTGTGCTACAGCGCGCTGGCCATAGGCTTGCTCCCCCCCTTGGCGGCCTGGGCGGCCGGCGGGCAGGCGGACTTTGCGCTTTGGATCTCCCGCGCCTTGAGTTTTCTGGTAATCAGCTGTCCCTGCGCGCTGGTCATCTCCGTGCCTATGGGCTTTTTTGGCGGGATAGGCGGGGCCTCCGCACGGGGCATATTGATTAAGGGGTCGGCGTATTTGGAAACATTGTCCAAGGCGGCCTATGTGGCCATGGACAAGACAGGAACGCTGACCCAGGGACGGCTCAGGGTTGTGTCCGTCCATGGGGAACAGGAAGAATTGCTCTGGGAAACAGCCGTGCTGGCAGCCCAGTACTCCAGACACCCTGTGAGCCAGGGCATATGCGCTTCCTATGCCGAGAGAGGCGGCAGGCCCTTAGAAGGCGGCAGGGTCGAGGATTATGTGGAGAGCAGGGGGCAGGGAGCCAGCTGCCGTTTGGGGGAAGATGTCATACACATAGGCAATGGCAAGATGATGGAAACGGCCGGCGTGGACTGCCGGGGGATGCAGCCCATCGGAGGAACGGTGTTGTATGTGGCAAAAAATCACGCCCTGCTGGGATACTTTGTGCTGGAGGACGGCTTGAAGCCCCAGGCAAAGCCGGCCATAGAGGCCTTGCAGGCTCTGGGTATAGGGCAGATTTGGATGCTGACCGGAGATGGGGAGCAGGCTGCCGCCCATGTGGCCGTCCAGCTGGGCATAGGCGCTTTTCGCCATTCCCTGTTGCCGGGGGATAAGGTGGGAGCGGTAGAGGCGCTGTTGCAGGCCAAGAAAGGCTCTGAAAGCTTGGTTTTTGTAGGGGATGGCATGAATGATGCTCCGGTGCTGGCGAGGGCTGATGTGGGCATAGCCATGGGCGGGCTGGGCTCTGATGCGGCCATAGAGGCGGCGGATGTGGTGATATTGGATGACAATCCCCAAAAGGTGGCGGAGGGCATAGCCATATCCAGGTATTGTATGGCCATTATCTGGCAAAATATCGTGGCCTCCATAGGCATCAAGGCGGCCTTTTTGCTGTTGGGAGCGCTGGGCCTGGCCAGTATGTGGATGGCCATTTTCGCCGATGTGGGTGTGATGGTGCTGGCTGTACTCAATGCCATGCGCTGTCTGCGGCCTCCGGCCCTGTCCGGAGGAAAATCAGAGATCCTGTGTTGCAGCTGGAGGAAGGCCTGAGGAAGAGGGGATAACTCCATGGCATGGGGCCGCATAGCCAGACTCCGGCTCTGTGCCTGGCATGGGCTATTCAAATGCAGAAAAAGGCCCTCTGTGGTATGGTATTCCACAGAGGGCCTTGCTGTGTTTTTTCTATGAAAGGGATGGCCGTTCCTCGGATTTTTCCAGGCTTGCGGCAACTTATAAAGGCTTGGCGCCGGCCTTTTCCTGCAATTTTTCCACAGCGCGCTTCCAAAATCCCTTTTTTGCCTCAGGAGCCTTGGGTATGGCCTTGCCGTGCAAGCCCTTTACGCCCATGACATAGATGCCGCTGACCGTGGCCTTTACCTCACGCTTTACAGGCACATCGTCAAAAATCTTATCATCGCAGATCAGAGTCATAATCTGGGGGCCTACCTTGGCCTTGATCACAGGGATCTTGGAGTTGCGCATTAGCTTGGGCGTCTGCTCCAGCACCACAGAGGGCAGGCCGGACTCCTTTAGCTTGAGTTTTTTCTTGTCGATGATCAGCATGGTCACGGTCTGCTTGTTGGCCTCCAAAGTGGCCTGTTGCTCAGCCTGCTTCTTTTGCAAACGCCGTCCGTAAAAGTACAGGCCTACAACGGCGATGACCAATAAAGCGGTGATGACCAGCAATACAATTTGCAAGGGACTCATGGTTTTCCTCCTCGAGATGTCCTATTGCGGCCTGTCGCCGCTTTCCCCATTGTATCATTGCAGGGGCGGAACGGCAAGAAAAACCGAACCGGGCAGGCGTTTAGGGGCCTATCCGGGCCAGAGCGGACAGAGCATCCTTGGGCAGCAGAGTCTTGCCGTGTTCCTCCAGGTAGGCCAGACCGGCCCTGTTCATATAGAGCAGATTGCCGTATTCGGTAATCATATTGCTGGCTCTGTCAAAGTCCGCCCCAGACCTGTCCAGAGGCTTGAGGGTCAATATATACTGGCCGGCCGGGGTCTTGAACAGCCGGCTGGCAAAGCTGCCCCTGCCCTGCAGCTTGCGGGCCATGGATATCAGGTTGTGCATGGAGTCAAAGCCAAATACGCGCATTTGCAGCTCCGGCTCCGGGCTCTCCTCCTTGGCCTCCGTCTTGGTAGCAGTGTTGGAAAAGGCCTCTCCCTTGCCCTTGCTGCGGGGTTCCTCCTTGGATGCCTCTCCCTGCTTTTTGATAAAACGCATCAAATCCTCGGCTGCGGGCTGCATGGGCGGCCCAGCGGGATTGAAGCGGGCAAAGCGGGTGTCCAGTTCCTCCGGATCCTCCACCTTGGTGATGACTATGACCAGGGAATCTGCGCTGGTGGGTATGGCCTCTATGGCCAAGGGCAGATCCTCTGCCTCGAAGCCCACCTGGACTTGGGCTTGGCGCATCACATCTTTGAACAATTTCTTGGTCTTGGGAGAGCCATAGCTCAACTCGTTAATGCGGAGCTGGCGGCTGTCCAAATCCTGCCTGTCCAAAGTGCAGCGAATCTGATTTTCATTGATACGCTCTATCTTCATAACTAAGCCCGTCCTTTCTGCGGAATAACCGCTATTCCCTCTTGTGCAAAGGGTTTCATTTTTATTGTACCCCGCTTGTGTGCTACAGTCAATAGAACAGCCGGGATTTAGCTTTTTTTCATATTTTCCTTGCCCAGAGGGGGAAGGAGGCGATATAATGGGGACAGATCCGCATCGCCAAGCGAGAAAGGAGGGGAACACATTCTCTCCGGGCGGGTATGGGCCGGGGGAGTCCCCCCAAGCAGAGGCCACACCTCTTGGGCCTCCTCCTATGGGACGGTTAGGAGGCAGCGCCGTATTCTTTGATTGCCCCGTCGGGCAATATCCATTTCGCATCTTGGCCGTATATTCCGGCCGGTATCCCTATGCATGAAAAGACATAGAAATGGTCCATATCCCGTATGGCGGGGACGGCTTGCAGGCGGCGGATGCCCTGCCGTCAAAGCCCTATGTATGCTATATCACAAGCGCAGTTCCGCCGGAAGATGCCCGTAGGCATCCTGGGGCGGGGTTGGTGCCTCCGGCCCCGGGGGGTGTGGGGACAAGGAACGCCTCTTTGCATTTTCCGGATTTTGGTCCTATAGGGCAGATGACGGCAGGGAATTATTTTGTTATACTGGATAATAGCGTATTATTGCAGTATGGCAGGAAGGCGGCAGGCTTATGAAGAGATTATTTCCCTTTTTGGTGGCTTTGATATTGGCTGTGGCGGCTGGAGGCGTGTATGCCTATGGCTTGATTCGCGAGCGGTATTCTTATTCTCAGGAAAGGGAGGATTGGGCCGCCTTGTATGGCCTACCTCCGGGTGAGAGGGTCGTGCTGTTGGAGCAGACCTGGCTGGAGGGGAGGGCTTATGAGGAGGAGGGGGAGGTGTATCTGCCCTTGTCCATGGTAAGGGAATTTTTGGATGAAATCTATTACGCCTCGGAGGCCGAGGGGGTGCTTCTGTATTCTACAGCCACGGACACCTATATGGCCCGTCCGGGGGAAAAGGCCGTGGAGAGCGGCGCGGGCAGGGAGGAACTGTCCTATGCGCCCCTGCTGGCCAGGGAGGACGGCTGGTATGTGGCCCTGGAGTATCTGGGCCGTTATAAGCACTTATCTGTTCAGATCCATAAGCATCATGTATATCTGCGCAGGAGTTCGGAGGTACGGAAGGCCATGACGGCCAAAAAGGCCACCCAGCTGCGGGTGAAAGGAGGCATAAAAAGCCCCATACTGGAGGATGTGGCTCAGGGGGATGCGCTGGTGGTGCTGGAGTCCATGGAGAAATGGTCCAAGGTGCAAAGCGCAAGCGGCATGATAGGCTATGTGGAAAATGGCTTTTTAGAGGGGGAGACACAGCTGGAGGTGGCGCTGACCCCGCCGGCGCTGTCTGTGCCGGAGTATACGGGCAGGCCGCTTGGGGATGTGGTGCGGATGGGCTGGCATGCCGTGGCAGGAGCATCCGGCAATGACACGCTGGAGGCCATGCTGGAGGAAACGGCCGGGGGTATCAATGTGATCGCTCCCACTTGGTTCAGCCTGATGAACGAGGCAGGAGAGCTGCGTTCCTTTGCCAGCGCCGCATATGTGCAGAGAGCCAAGCAGAGGGGAGTGGCCGTCTGGGCCGTGGTAGATGACTTCAATTACAACAATGAGCATAAGGCCGGCATAGATGTGGGCAAGACCTTATCCTCCTCAGCCAGCAGGCAGCGTTTGATAGGCCGGCTGATATCGGAGTCGGCAGCGGCGGGCGTAGATGGAGTCAACGTGGATTTTGAGAGGGTGGATCCTCATGTAGGCCAGGATTATGTGCAATTCCTCCGAGAACTGTCCATTGCCTGCCGGCAGGCCGGACTAACCCTGTCCGTGGACAATTATGTGCCCTTTCACTTTAATAACCATTACCGCATAGACATACAGGGGCAGATAGGGGATTATGTGGTGATTATGGGCTATGACGAGCATTGGAGCGGCAGCCAGGACCCCGGCAGTGTGGCGTCCCTGCCCTATGTATCCGCCGGCCTGGACAAGTCGCTGGAGAAAGTGGAGGCGGCCAAGGTGGTTAATGCCTTGCCGTTGTACACTATAGTGTGGACTACTCAGGGGGATAAGGTCAGTGATGAGTACCTGACTGTGAACAATACCCAGGCCTTTCTTGCCAAGGTGTCCGCCCAGCCCCAGTGGGATGGGCAGATGGGACAGAACACCCTTTTTTGGCAGGTTGGGGACAAGGAATACCAGGTATGGCTGGAGGATGGGCAGTCTATAGCGGCCAAGTTGGAGGCCATGGCCTTTCGAAAGATAGGCGGCGTGGCGGCCTGGCGCATAGGTTATGGAACCAAGGAGATATGGCAGCAGATAGGCGCTTATGGGCAACCCTAGGCTTCGGATGTGAAAGGCGGAAAGGGCTGTATCAGAGGGCAGTTCCCGGGGCAGGGCTTTTGGAGGAGGCGGATGGGCAATGGATGAGGAGAAGAAGGTAGCGCGGGCGCTGGCCCTGGATCTGGCGCTGGTCTATCCCATGCTGGTGGAGAAGGCTGTAAAAAAGGGCCGCAGCCCCGGGGAGGTGGAGGCCTTGGTGTGTTGGCAGACGGGATATACCAAAGAGGAGCTGGAGGCGGCCCTGGCCGCCGGCATGCCCTATGGCGAGTTTTTTGCCCGTGCGCCCAAGCCCCATCCAGACCGCATGCGCGTGCGGGGGCGGATTTGCGGGTATATGGTGGAGGAGATAGGCCATCCGCTGATGCGGGAGATACGTATTTTGGACAAAATGGTGGACGATCTGGCCAAGGGCAAGGACTGGGAGAAGATTCTGCCCCGGCCTTTGGAGGAGGGGGAGTAAGCCGGGGCCGCTGACAGGGCATTTCCTACAAAAATTTCCTATAGATATTGCAATGTACTGTGATTTTGTGCTATAATTTCGCCATATGGGAGAACTGGGTCTGCGGCAGATTTGGCCAGGAGTCTTGAGCGGCGGATATGCCTTATTGATGGAGTTGAAAGCTCAAATTTTATAAGTTGGTTACTATAAACCGGTGCGATGGCACATCTAACTTGTGAAAATGTCAATAAGAGTGGTAAAAGTAAGTATTTGCTATATAGACTCTGGCGATGGTTTTCCCAAAAGGGCATAAGGGGTAGAGCCTTGTCCTTCGGGGATTTTGCAAGGGATGCGCACAGCGTGTTCCTTTTTTTGTTTGGTTTTTTACTGGCAAAACCCGCAGGGGTTGGGGAGGGCATAGGATGGAAATGGGCAAAAAGGAAAAATTTACCTTGTACGGCTTTAACAATCTGACCAAATCCCTGAGCTTTAATATCTATGACATATGTTATGCCAAAAGCCAGCGTGAGCAGAGGGATTATATTGCGTATATCAACAAACAATACAACTCTGAGCGTCTGATTAAGATACTGACGGATGTGACCCGCATGATAGGCGCCAATGTTCTCAACGTGTCCAGTCAGGACTACGAACCTCAGGGTTCCTCCGTCACTATACTGATAGCTGAGGAGAGCATGGTGCCTGTCAAGGATACGACAGTGGCCCATTTGGACAAGAGCCATATCACTGTCCACACCTATCCGGAGTACCATCCCGAAACCTTCCTGGCCACCTTTCGGGTGGATATAGACGTGGCCACCTGCGGGGAGATCACCCCCTTGTCTACGTTGGATTACCTTATCAGCTCCTTTGACTCAGATATCATCACTATGGACTACCGGGTGCGGGGTTTTACCAGGAACATGGAGGGCCGCAAGCTCTTTATGGACCACAAGATAACTTCTATCCAGGAGTATATAGATCTGGCCACCCTGCGGCGCTACGATGCCGTGGATATCAATGTATACGAGGCCAATCTGTTCCATACCAAGATGCTGATCAAGGAGATAGATCTGCAAAACTACTTATTCAACTCGGATGTGTATGAACTGCCTCCCAAGACCCGGTTGGAGATCACCTCCAATCTGCGCAGGGAGATGATAGAAATCTACAGCGGAAGGAATATTTATTGAGATGGAGAGAGCAGGCGCGACAGACGGCCATCCTCCCCAAGCCGGAGGGGAGCAGCACAGGGCTCCTATCTATGAGGCCTTAGAGGAGTTTCGGCAAAACCGTATCGTTCCCTTTGATGTGCCGGGACACAAGCGGGGGAGGGGCAATCCGGAGCTGGTGCAGCTCTTGGGAGGGGATTGCATATCTGTGGATGTCAATTCCATGAAGCCCTTGGATAATCTGTGCCATCCCGTGTCCATTATCGCCGAGTCGGAGAGGCTGGCCGCCCAGGCCTTTGGTGCCGCCCAGGCCTTTTTGATGGTGGGAGGAACTACCTCCTCAGTGCAGAGTATGATACTATCGGTGAGCCGTAAAGGGGACAAGGTCATCCTGCCCCGGAATGTACACCGGTCCGTGATCAATGCATTGGTACTCAACGGGGCGTTGCCCGTGTATGTCAATCCGGATATGGATCAAGGGCTGGGTATAGCGCTGGGTATGTCGGCGGCGGCTGTGGAAGAGGCCATGGAGGCCAACCCCGATGCCGTGGCTGTATTGGTCAACAACCCCACCTATTATGGGATCTGCTCCGATTTGGCGGCCATAGTGGAGATGGCGCACCGGCGGGGGATGAAGGTGCTGGTGGACGAGGCTCATGGAACGCATTTTTATTTTGGCCGTAATCTGCCCCTCTCAGCCATGGCGGCGGGGGCGGATATGGCCGCCGTCAGTATGCACAAATCCGGGGGCAGCCTGACCCAGAGTTCTTTTCTGTTGTTGGGGCCGGATATGAACGAGGGTTATGTAAGGCAGATTATCAATCTGACCCAGACCACCAGCGCCTCCTATTTGCTGCTGGCCAGCCTGGACATCTCTCGTAGGAATCTGGCCCTGAGGGGGGCGGAGTCCTTTGCCAAGGTGGTAGAATTGGCGGAATATGCCCGGGTGGAAATCAACAAGATAGGCGGGTATTATGCCTTTGGCTCGGAGCTGGTCAACGGGGACAGCATTTACGATTTTGATAAGACCAAATTGACGGTGAATACGCTGGAGCTGGGATTGGCCGGCATAGAGGTCTATGATCTGCTGAGAGATGAGTATGGCATACAGGTAGAGCTGGGGGATATAGCCAATATACTGGCATATATATCCATAGGCGACAGGCCCAGGGAGGTGGAGAGGCTGATAGGCGCTCTGGCGGACATCAAGCGCAAGTACCAAAAAGATCCTACAGGCATGTTTACCCAGGAGTATATTGAACCCAAGGTGGCGCTTTCGCCCCAGGGGGCTTTTTACGCTGACAAGGAGAGCCTGCCCCTGGCTCAGGTCCAGGGACGGATTTGCTCGGAATTTGTTATGTGTTATCCGCCGGGCATACCCATTTTGGCTCCAGGAGAAGAGATCAGCCGGGAGATTTTGGATTATATCCATTATGCCAAGGAGAAGGGCTGTTCCATGACGGGGCCGGAAGACAGACAGCTGGAGCGGTTGAATGTGATCAAGGAGGTCTGGGTATAGGCCGGAAAGGGGGAAGGACATGGAACTGTGGTTTTCGGAGGCGCATACGCCCAATGTCAAATTGTCTATACGGGTGGATAGGCAGCTGTGCTCCAAGCAGAGCGAATTTCAAAGGATAGAGGTCTTTGAATCGCCGGAATTTGGCCGCTTCCTCACCCTGGATGGATATATGATGCTGACCCAAAAGGATGAGTTTATCTACCACGAGATGATGACCCATGTACCCATGGCCGTCCATCCGGACATAAGGCGGGTGTTGGTCATAGGCGGGGGCGATGGCGGCGTGGTGCGGGAATTGGCCAAGTACCGGAGTATAGAGCATATAGACTTGGTGGAGATAGACTCCTGTGTGGTGGAGGTGTGCAAGGAGTTCTTTCCCGAGGTGGCCTGCAATATGAATGATCCCAGGCTGTCCATCCATTTTGCGGACGGGCTGCGCTTTGTCCGGTCCAAGGAGGGGGAGTACGATCTGATAGTTGTGGATTCCACAGACCCCTTTGGCCCGGGGGAGGGCTTGTTCACAAAGGAGTTTTATGGCAACTGCTATAGGGCGCTGCGGGAGGACGGCATTATGGTCAACCAGCATGAAAGCCCTTTCTACAAGGAGGATGCCGTGGCCGCCCAGAGGGCCCATAAGCGCATAGTGGAGAGTTTTCCCATTAGCCGCTTGTACCAGGCCCATATACCCACCTATCCCTCGGGGCATTGGCTCTTTGGCTTTGCCTCCAAGAGATACCATCCCTGGAAGAATTTGCAGAGCGGAGCCTGGCGGGCCCTGCAGCTGGAAACCCATTATTATACCACGGCCCTGCATATGGGGGCCTTTGCCCTGCCAGCGTATGTGGAGCGTATGATGCAGCAGGTGGAACAATAGGGAGGAGTTGGAAATGGCGAGATTATTGGTAATAGGCTGCGGAGGCGTGGCCCAGGTGGCCATATGGAAAGCGGCCATGCTGGAGGGTACTTTTTCGGATATATGTATAGCCAGCAGGACCCAGTCCAAATGCGAGGCCCTCAAGGAAAGATTGGAGGGAAAATCTAAGGCGCAGATCACTACAGCCACAGTGAATGGGGATGATGCGGAGGATGTAAAGGCGCTGATAGGCCGCTTCCGGCCGGATTTGGTGCTGAATGTGGCTCTGCCTTATCAGGATCGGGCCATTATGGATGCCTGTCTGGAGATGGGTGTGGATTATGTGGATACGGCCAACTATGAGCCTGAGGATACGACGGATCCGGCCTGGAGGGAGATCTATGAGAAGCGCTGCCGCGAGGAGGGATTTACGGCCCTGTTTGATTATTCCTGGCAATGGGCTTATAGGGAGAAATTTGCCCAGGCGGGATTGACGGCCATATTGGGCAGCGGCTTTGACCCCGGAGTCACCAGCGTATTTACGGCATATGCGCTGAAGCACCACTTTGACCAGATTGAGGAGATAGACATCTTGGATTGCAATGGCGGCGACCACGGTTATGCTTTTGCCACCAATTTTAATCCGGAGATCAATTTGCGGGAGGTTTCCTCCAAGGGTTCTTATTGGGAGAATGGCCACTGGGTGGAAACAGAGCCTATGGAGATCAAGAGGGTGTATGATTTTCCTCAGGTCGGTCCCAAGGATATGTACCTGCTGCACCATGAGGAGATAGAATCCCTGGCCAAAAACATACCCGGGGTGAAGAGGATACGTTTTTTCATGACCTTTGGCCAGAGCTACCTCACTCATATGCGCTGCCTGGAAAATGTGGGCATGCTTTCTACTGAGCCCATTATGTATGAGGGCAGGGAGATAGTGCCTATACAATTCCTCAAGGCGCTGCTGCCGGATCCGGCCTCTCTGGGGCCGAGAACCAAGGGCAAGACCAATATAGGCTGCATATTCAAGGGCAAAAAGGACGGCAAGGACAAGAGCCTCTACATCTACAATGTGTGCGACCATGAGGAGTGCTACAGGGAGCTGGGCTCTCAGGCCATATCCTATACCACGGGCGTTCCAGCCATGATAGGGGCGAAGCTGCTGGCCGAGGGCCTGTGGAAGAAGCCCGGGGTGTTCAATCTGGAGGAGATGGATCCGGATCCCTTTATGGAGGCTCTCTCTCTCTACGGCCTGCCCTGGGTGGTGGTGGAGAACCCGCCTTTGGTGGATTGATTTTTTTCGATTTTGTAACCAAATCACATACAGCCCCCCTCCGGCTGTTGTATATTGAAAAAAAGATTTTTGGAGGGAGGTTGTTATGGGATTGTTTGATATGTTGAAGGGTAAGGATATTAACGCCTATTTGGAGGAGTACAGGCAGGAGCCGGATGCGCTGCTGGTGGATGTTCGCACGGAGGAGGAGTACAGACAGGGGCATATACCCGGCAGTACCCATATACCCCTGCAATCGCTGCCGCAAAATCTGCACAAGCTGGGAGATAAGGGACGAAAGATCTATGTCCACTGCCTAAGCGGCGGCCGCAGCGGCCAGGCAGTATCCTTCCTGCGGGGGCAGGGTTATGCCCAGGCCGTGAATATAGGCGGTATACAGGCTTATAAAGGGCCGGTAAAGAGATAAAAAAAGCCCGGGCGGTGTTGCTGGCCCGGGCTTTTTTTGTGCTTAGCTGCGGGGGGTGAGGCAGAGCCGCAGCATGGTTTGGTTGACGGATTTGGCATTGTAGCCGGAGGTCAGCAGGCAGAGGTAATCCCCCGGCAGTATCATGGTTTGGGGTTCCGGCGCTATATGGGCATCCCCCCGGCGTATCTTTGCCAGCACGCATCCCCGGGGCCAGGGGATTTGGGCCACGGTCTGCCAGCATATGGGGCTGCCGGTTTCCACCGGGTATTCCCGCAGGCTGCCCAGCTGTGTATCCGCCGTGGGATTTTTGTAATCATTGACCAGCCTTTCCATCAGGCTCTCGTACAGAGGGCTGATTCGCAGGCCGTCAGACACCAAAAGAGCGATCAGACAGGTGGCGGCCACTGGCATAAGCTGGCTTAGGGAGCCGCTCATCTCCGCTGCCAGTAAAATGGCGCTGAGGGGGGATTTGACAGCGCCGGTCAGCGCTCCGGCCATGCCGCAGACGGCGAATACGCTGGCGAATTCTTGGGGCAGGTGCAGCATGGTGGCCACCTGGCCCACCATGGCTCCGCTGAGCGCGCCTATGGACAGTATGGGCAGGAATACCCCTCCGGAGAGGCCGCCGCCAAAGCATATGCAGGTAAAGGCCAGCTTGACCGCCAGCATCAGCGCTAGGGGCGCCAGAGGCGTGGCCGCAGCTATGGCTATCTCTACCAAGGCACGGCCGCCGCCCAGGACCTCCGGCATCCAGAACACGCAGGCCAGGGCTGTGGATATGGCGATCAGCGGCCTCCACTTTGGAGGTATGCGCTTGTAGGGACGGGAGGCATTGAGCAGCACTTTGTTGGTCAGTGCGCCGGCCAGGCCGCTGGCCAGGCCCAGAGGCAAGAGCCAGATATAGCATTCGGTGGGCAGCGTGGGCAGTTCCCGGAAGTAGAGAAAGGGGCTAAGGCCGAATATGTACTTGGCCGTTATGTCCGCAGTCAGAGCTCCAGTGGCCGCAGCCATCAGTATGGTGGGGGAGAAGCTTCTGTGCACCTCCTCCAGCGTGAACAGCAGTCCGGCCAGCGGGGCGTTGAATGCGGCGGAGAGTCCGGCTGCAGCTCCGGCGCTGAGCAGATAATTCTCCTCCAGAGAGGAGGCGCTGGCTATGGGCAGGGCATCCAGATTGGGGTTGCGGGCCTTTCTGCCCTTGGCCAGCCAGTCCGATACCATCATGCCCCCCACGGCGCCTATCTGTATGGAGGGACCCTCCCGGCCCAGGGATATGCCGAAAAAGGCGGCCAATATGCCAGCCACATAGCGCACCAGCAATACGCTCCACTTGCGGAATTTGACGGCATAGACCACATAGGCCTTGACCTGGGTCAGGCCTCCGCCTCCGGCCATAGGTTCCCAGCGAACCAAATATCCTATCAGCAGGGCGGCGCTGAGAGCCAGGGCCACCCAGGGAAGTATATATTCGGGATTTTGTGGGAGAAAATGATAGACAAAATTGGTAAAATCCAGACTGTTCTCCACACCCAGCCTGAACAAGGATACCATCAGCCCGCTGACCAGGCCGGTGAGAACGCTGCGGAAAAAAATTTGTAAGCGGAAGCCGGCAGAGGCATCCAAAGCCTGTTGGATTTTGGGATCTTGCATGCATTAGCCTTTCTCTAAGAGGGAGCGCAGGATCTCCCTGGTCACCGGCTGTCCCGGCAGAGAGAGAGCCGTGCTATCCCCCCGCCTGTAGGAGGGAACGGCCTCCAGAGCCAGCTCCGTCCAGACATAGTGGTTGTAGGCAGTCAGATCCTGGCCGAAAGCATCGCCCTCCAGTACCTCTTCGGCCTTGTCCGCTTCCAGGCCGCAGGAGAGGGCCAGGGAACGCAGCAGATCCCTGTCGTCTATGCGCCGGCCCTGCTGGAAATGGGCCTTGTACACCAGCTTGTTGTATGCGGATACGTCCAGGCCGTGGCGGGCCAGCTGATAGGCCATGCGTATGGCCAAATCCGAATGTACGGCCGCTTTTTCGGGGCGGGGATGGACCTCTATGGGTCTCCAGTCTGCCTCCGTCTGGGGGAATTCCTCCAGCAGGGCATCTAATTCCTGCAAACCCTTGTAGCAATAGGGGCAGACATAATCATAAAAAATCTCCAGCTTGGGCGCCATAGGAAACCTCCTTTGTCAGTGGAATATGCCGATTGCTCCATGAGCCGTAAGAAAATGTGTCCTATAGTATATCATGTTCTGCCGGCGCTTGGAATATATGAAAGTCTGGAAGCATGGGCGGATGGAAATTTTGTGCGGACCGGGCGGGGAGGGAGGGGCGGCGGCCGGGCCAGCTGTAGAAAAGGGCTAGAAAAAACCTGGGGTTCATGTTAAAATAATCCATAATATAGGCCTTTGAGGATGACAAAGGAGGTTGGCATGAAGAGGGTTTTGCTCAAGCTTAGCGGGGAGGCGTTGTCCGGCGGGGCAAAGATGGGTTTTGACCATGCCGTGGTGGAGAATGTGGCCGGGCAGATTGCAGAGGCGGCCGGACGGGGTCTGGAGATAGGCGTGGTCATAGGCGGCGGCAATTTCTGGAGGGGCCGGCAGAGCCAGGACATGGACAGGACCAAGGCAGATCAGATAGGCATGCTGGCTACGGTGATGAACAGCATCTATGTCAGTGAGGCCTGCCGCGTCCGGGGGCTGTCCACTTCGGTATTTACCCCCTTTGCCTGTGGCGGTTTTACACAGCTGTTTTCCAAGGACGAGGCCAATGCCGCCTTTGCCCGGGGGCAGGTGGTATTCTTTGCCGGAGGCACGGGCCATCCCTATTTCTCCACAGACACCGGTGTGGTGCTGCGAGCCGTGGAAGTGGAAGCGGATCTGTTGCTGCTGGCCAAGTCTGTTGATGGGGTATATGACAAGGATCCGGCCCGCTTTGCCGATGCCAAGCGGTACGATACGCTGACTATAGACCAAGTGATAGAGCAGTCCTTGCAGGTGGTGGATATGACGGCCTCCATATTGGCCAAGGAAAACCGTATGCCCATGTGGGTCTTTGGCCTGGAGGGAGAAAACAGTATAGTTAAGGCTTTGTTTGGCGAGTTTTGCGGGACCAAGGTATTGGTCTAGGCGGAGAGGAGAGAGGACATGAATGAGAAGATAGCCAAGTACGAGGAGAAGATGGAGAAGGCATATGCCTATCTGGAGGCGGATTATGCCGCCATACGCGCCGGCAGGGCCAATCCCCATGTGTTGGACAAGCTGCGGGTGGACTATTATGGCAGCCCTACGCCCATACAGCAGGTAGGCAATATCACCATACCTGAGGCGAGGATTATCCAGATAGCCCCCTGGGACAAAAGCCTGCTAAAGGCGGTGGAAAAGGCCATACTCACCTCAGATTTGGGCATCAACCCCACCAATGACGGCAATGTAATACGCCTGGTGTTCCCTGAGCTGACCGAGGAGCGCCGTAAGGATTTGGTCAAGGATGTGAAGAAAAAGGGCGAGGAGAGCAAGGTGGCCATACGCAACATACGTAGGGATGGGAACGAGGCCTTTAAGAAGCTGGGCAAGGGGGAGATCTCGGAGGACGAGGCCAAGGATTTGGAGGACTCCTTGCAGAAATTGACTGACAAATTTATCAAGAAAGTGGATGCTCTGATAGACTCGAAATCCAAGGAAATCATGACTGTATAAGTATTGGCCGCCTCTCGGGGCGGCCAATATCCCATACTGGAGGAAAAGATGGGCGAAGTCGAAATCCAGGCGGGGCGCATACCCCGCCATGTGGCTATCATACTGGACGGGAATGGCCGCTGGGCCAAGAAAAGGGGGCTGCCCAGGACCATGGGACATAGCATGGGCGCAAAGCGGGTGGAGGAGATATGTGAGGCTGCCTACGACATGGGTGTGGAATATCTGACGGTATACGCATTCTCCACAGAGAATTGGAGCCGTCCTCCCGAGGAGGTGGCAGCCTTGATGAAGCTGCTGCGCTCCTATCTGCAAAACTGTATAAAGACGGCCAAAAAGAACCGTATGCGGGTGCGCATACTGGGGGATAAGCGCGGGTTGGATTCCGATATACGCAGCAGCATAGAGGAGCTGGAGGAGGCCACCAAGGACCAGGATGGCCTGAGATTTCAAATTGCGTTGAACTATGGCGGCAGAGATGAGCTTCTCCGGGGTATGCGCGCCCTGGCCGGGGAGGTGCAGGCCAGAGCCTTATCTCCAGATGCCATAGGGCTGGAGGATGTGGAGAGGCACCTGGATACGGCGGGCCTGCCGGATCCGGATCTGCTGATCCGCACCTGCGGAGAGCAGAGAATTTCCAATTTTTTGCTGTGGCAACTGGCGTATACGGAGCTGTACTTTGCGCCTGTGCCCTGGCCGGATTTTGACAGGCTGCAGTTGGCTCTGGCTCTGGAGGCTTATGCGGGGCGGGAGCGGCGTTATGGCAAGGTGTCGGAATAGGGGATAGAACATATGTTTGAAAAAAGGCTGGCCAGCGGCGTGGTGCTGGTGATTGCGGCGGTGGCCTTGCTGGGCTGGGGAGGCGTTTGGCTCCTGCTGGCCCTGTTGGCCATCTCCTTGGTGGCTTTTTTGGAGTTGGCCAAGGCCATGGGAGTGGCCGGCCAGGGTGGGTTGCAGGTTCTGGAGGTCCTCGCCATAGGCGGCACCATACTGTATTATGCCACCATGCAGTTCAGCGGTGGGGAGTTGGCCTGGATGCTTTTTTGTCTGATAGGCGTTTTTATGTCTATGATGTTGGCTTATGTGCTGCTCTTTCCCAAGATCCGGGCGGAGCAGGTAGCCATGGCGTATTTTGCCTATCTGTACGGCCCCATGCTGCTATCCTTTATCTATATGACCAGAATGTCTTTCTGGGGCTTTCACCTGGTCTGGCTGATATTGATAGGCTCCTGGGGTTCGGACACCAGCGCCTATGTGGTGGGCATGCTGATAGGCCGAAGAAAGATTTTTCCCTTGCTCAGCCCCAAGAAATCCCTGGAGGGATGCCTGGGGGGCATAGGCGGCGCAGCCCTGCTGGCCGGGGGCTATGGCTATTTCCTCTCCCGCCAGGGATACGGGGATTTCTCCCTGGTGTGGATACTGGGCATGATAGGCGCAGTGGCCTCCCTGGCCAGCCAGGTGGGGGATTTGGCGGCCTCAGCCATCAAGAGAAATTTTCAGATCAAGGATTATGGAAATTTGATACCGGGGCATGGAGGTATTATGGATCGTTTTGACAGTATGATAGCCACGGCACCCATGATATACTTCTTGTCCCGGCTGCTGTTGGAATTTCCCGGCTTGCCGCATATGGGGAGGGGTGGATTTTGAAAAGATTGTGCGTCCTGGGTTCTACAGGCTCTATAGGCAGACAGACCCTGGAGGTGGCGGCAGCCTGGCCGGAGGAGCTGTCCATAGTTGGCCTGTCCGCAGGCAGCAATAAGGCCCTGCTGCTAGAGCAAATACGGGTATTTTCCCCCAAAAAGGCACATATATGGAGCAGGGAGGATGCGTTGGAGTTGGAACAGGCCTTGGAAGGCTCCGGAACCCGCATTCTCTGGGGGCAGGAGGGCCTGTTGGAGATAGCCGCCATGGAGGAGGCTGACATGGTGGTGACGGCGCTGGTGGGGATGATGGGAATAGCGCCCACGGTGGCCGCCATAGATGCTGGCAAGCATATAGCCCTGGCCAATAAAGAAACGCTGGTGACGGCCGGACATAGGATTATGCCCATGGCCCGGGCCAAGGACGTGGACATATTGCCGGTGGACAGTGAGCACAGCGCTATATTCCAGTGTTTGCAGGGGGAGAGGCGCCGGGATGTGCGGAGGCTGTGGCTGACGGCCTCCGGAGGGCCTTTCCGCAATTACACCAAAGAGGAAATGCGGGGAGTGAGCCTGGCCCAGGCGCTGGCCCATCCCAACTGGTCCATGGGCGCCAAGATCACCGTAGACTCCGCCACCATGGTCAATAAAGGCCTGGAGGTGATGGAGGCGGCGCATCTCTTTGGCCTGTCTGTGGAGAATATAGAGGTGTTGGTGCATCCCCAGAGCATAGTCCACTCTATGGTGGAGATGGTGGACGGAGCCTGGATGGCGCAGTTGGGCGCGCCGGATATGAAATTGCCCATACAATATGCCCTGCTCTATCCCGGCCGCCGGCCTCTGGAGGGCAAGGCCTTATCGCCGGCGGATTTGGGAAGGCTGGATTTTGCCCGGCCGGATGGGGAACTCTTTCCGGCCCTGCCCCTCGCCTATAGGGCGGCCAAGGAGGGCGGCAGCCTGCCCACGGTGTACAATGCGGCCAATGAACGGGCAGTGCAGTTGTTCCTGGAAGAGAAGATACGCTATTTGGACATAGCGGCTCTGATAGAATACGCCATGGAGAAACACAGTTCCCAGACGGATCCGGATTTGGCCACTATTTGGGAGGTGGAAAAAGAGGCGCACAGGCGGGTGGAGGAAAGGCGGAGTTCCCTTAGATGACATGGATATGGTTTATACTGATTTTCTTTGTCCTGGTGGTAGTACATGAGTTTGGGCATTTGCTGATGGCAAAGATGGCTGGCATAGCCGTGGTGGAGTTCTCAATAGGCATGGGGCCGGACCTTTGGAGCTTTACCAAAGGGGGGACCAAATATGCTATCAAGCTGTTGCCGGTGGGCGGGGCCTGTCTGTTTGAAAATGAGGATTTGGAAGCCGGACTGCTGGACAAGGAGGGGGGCAGGCCGCCTGCCGCCGCCGAGGGCAAGCCTTTTGCCCAGGCCTCTGTGTGGCAGCGGATATCCTGCGTGCTGGCCGGTCCCTTGTTCAATTTTGGGCTGGCCTTTGTCCTGGCTCTGCTGCTAGTGGGCTGGACATACAAGATAGACCCGGTGATCCTGGGTGTAAAGCAGGGCGGTCCGGCCTGGGAGGCGGGAGTGCAGGCCGGGGATAGGGTGCTGTCTGTGAATGGGGAGAGGGTATATCTCTATGAGGAAGTGGCCATGGCCTCATTTTTCTCCCAGGGCAGCTCGGTCAAGTTGGGAGTGGAGAGGGCGGGCAGGCGGCTGGAGCTGTCCCTGGCGCCGGTATTGGACCCGGAGAGCGGCCGGTATCTGTTTGGATTGGAATTTGGCCAGGAGGCCCAGGTAGATGGGCTGGCGGGGAGAGTCCGCTATGCCTGGTATGAGATGCGTTTTGGCGTAAAATCCGTCTACAAAAGCCTGGCCCTGTTGCTGCAAGGGCGGCTGGACAGGCGGGCTGTAGCCGGGCCTGTGGGCATAGCTGTCAATGTGGTGGGCAAGACCTATGAGGAGGCCAAGCCCTATGGCTGGGAGGCTGTGGTGCTGAGCATGATGCATATCACCATGCTGCTGTCTGTCAATTTGGCCGTGATGAATCTGCTGCCCCTGCCCGCGCTGGACGGCGGCCGTCTGATGTTTCTGCTATGGGAGGCTCTGAGGGGCCGTCCTATATCCCCCAAAAAGGAGGGATTGGCGCATATGGCGGGTTTTCTCCTGCTGATGGCGCTGATGGTGCTGGTGTTTTTTAACGATCTGGTCAATGTATTTGGCTGAGCAGGCAAAAAAAGCGGGAAACCATCATTGGATTTCCCGCTTTGTGCAATCGGAGTGACAAGATTCGAACTTGCGGCCTCCGCCTCCCTAAGACGGCGCTCTAACCAAACTGAGCCACACCCCGATAACAGATACATTATACAGTAGCAAGATGGGAAAAGCAAGGGGTTTTTTCTACTTTATAACAATAAATAATTGACAAAATTTTCAGAATTTAACAGGAAAGCACATGGAGATACAGGAAAACAATCAGACATACTATAGGCTGGAATCGGATTCCAAGGGGGAGCTGGTGGAGAAGAAATCCCGATTCCTGGCCTTTGCCAGGCCGGTGTCTGGGGAGAGGGAGGCCCAGGCCTTTTTGGAGGAATGCCGCAAGTCCCATTGGAATGCGAGGCACCACTGCTTTGCCTATGTGTTGCAGGGCAATCCGCCCCTGCAGCGCTATGGGGATGACGGAGAACCCCAGGGAACGGCGGGCCGGCCCATATTGGAGTCTATACTGGCGGAGGGTCTGCGGGATGCCGCCGTAGTGGTGGTGCGCTACTTCGGCGGCGTGCTGCTGGGCACTGGCGGACTCTCCCGGGCATATAAGGGGGCTGCCAAGGCTGCACTGGAGCAGGCGGTAAAGCTGCGTATGGAGAGGGGCTTGAAGGGCGCTTTTTGTCTGGAGTATAAGGAGGTGGCCAAGGCGGATTATGCCTTGGAAAAGATGGGCATATACGTGGCGGCTAGGGAGTATGGGGAGAGGGTGCGCTTTATCTGCCATCTGCGGGAGGAGGAGAGGCGGCGCCTTGAGCAGGCGTTGGTGGAGTGGACGGCCGGCAAGGAGGCCTTGGAAACGCTCTGGGAGGGGGATATGGACTTTGGGAGAGCAGCGCATGGGGAAAACTAGAGGCTCTCTTTGCATTTCCTACAGGACATTGGGAAAAACTAAAATCGGCTATAAAAAGACGATGTGCCTCTTGTAAAAATATTATACTGTTGGCAGATTCCATAGAGCGTTCTTCGGAGAGAGTATAGAGAGGAAAGCTTCCATATGCGTACGCAACAGGCCGTTCTTGTTCGGATATTTCTGCTTTGCCAAGAAAGGCAAATCTCTACCAATCGTCTGGCTTGTCTTTCGGCCATCCCGCCATCCACACTCAAAAATATCTATTATGGAAAAAGCCAAAATATGGGCATAGTCACTATAGCCAAACTGTGCTGCGGCTTGGAAATCAGCCTGCGGGATTTTTTTGACCATGAATTATTTCAAAACTTGGAATGGGAAATAGAATAGAGCAGATAAGGGCATAACACCAAGATTTGTCATGACATCAAGGAGGAGGTTTGCGTATGCGGAGAAATCGGGTGGGTACCAGGGAAATAGCATCTATGGGATACGACGCGCTCTCCGAGGTGCTGGAGATAGAGTTCCAGAGAGATGGTCAGGTGTGGCAGTACACAGAGGTGCCGGAGGATCTGTGGTACAGGCTGCGGGGTGTGGCTGAGATAGACGGCTTCTACTATCGGCACATCTGTGGGCAGTTCAAGGAGAGGGCCGTGTACCGGGGCAGGAGGCGGGCGGGATATAGGGAGGGGGAGTAGGCTGGGGCTGCTTGGTCTGGGCTGGCAGGGGGGGCTTGCTTTTTTCATTCATTGCATTTGACCTTCCATTAGAATATACTAAAGACGTAGCTGGTAAAACTGATCCAATAGATTCTTTAGCGAGATTGCGAATCTTTATAGCGTACTCATTTCCAAAGCACCCTCTTGATGAGATCATAAAACCATTAGTCAATCGAGTATGGTGAGCAGTGGCTAGATAGGATGCACCTGGAAATTCTTCTAGAATTGCATATATCGATGCAATAGGAATGCACGATACTATTTGAGTAAGTTCCGGAAATAGAATAGTGACAAGCCTTGAAATGGAAGATTTTAGTTTAGATCGCTCTTGAACTTTAGTAAATCTATACCTTGTAAGTGATTTTAGATTTTCTCTATTAGGAATACAAGGCGAACGGAGGACAAAGACCATGTCTTTCATTTGTGAAAATACATTGCAGAGAACGGAGCTTATGAAATGATAAAGAACAATCTCGAAATCGATGTAAAAGGAAAATGCCTGGAAGAAGGCATCACCCAGGCACAGCTTGCGGAGATAGTGGTACTTCCGCTCCGTATGTCAGCAGGCTCATAAACAAGAAGGACGGCATCGTCAACAAGATCTTTGTGGATATGCTCGACAAGCCGGAGTACGATATCCAGCTGACTTATGTGAAGAGGGATAACAAATGATAGTTAAAGAAATGCAGGATGCATTATTTCGTCTTCAGGATGAAAAATATAGGGACGCAGATTGTAAAATGAAGTTGGACATCTGAATAAAATAAAGATCCATGGCAGGATCTTTGGTAGAATGTAAGTCACCACAACAAACTTTCTACAGGAGAATCGCCACCATGGACCACTCTCATTCTACCACAGCTTCCC
>JBGYPP010000006.1:0-23952 GCA_041838515.1 Acetatifactor sp.
CACGCGTTACTCACCCGTCCGCCACTGGGCGGGGTCTGCCGAAACATCCCCCGCCCCGTTCGACTTGCATGTGTTAGGCGTGCCGCCAGCGTTCATCCTGAGCCAGGATCAAACTCTCATGTTTGAACGTATGGCATGCGGCCCTGCCTAGCGGCATGGCCGTCTTTTTTCCGGCCGCCCGCCTCGCGGCGCGCTGCCGGGTAGTGCTGTATGTCTTCCTTATCCGTTCAGATGTGCATTGCTATTTAGTTGTCAAAGTGCATCCAAGCTCTGATTTGCTTGCCTGCTGCCTCCGCCAAAAGCTCTGGACGGCGGCAACTATGATACAATATCACAGAGCCTTGGCCTTGTCAATAAGATTTTTTGGCTTTTTCACTTTTTTATTCTCATCTGCCTGGTCTTATCCCCAAGAGATTTTCATATTAGCACATTCTTCCAAATAATGTCAAGTTTTTTTGTTTTTTTTGTGAAAAAAGAAGTCTGACGGATTTGCATCCGCCAGACTTCCATCCTCCCTACACTCCCTAATTGATTACAGCCTTGAAAAGAGTAATTACTTCACGAATACCATAGGGGTATTGCCATTGTGAACCTGGTCATACTCAAAAGTAAAGGTGGCCTTGCCGTTCTCTACCTTCTCAGCAGCCTGCTTAACCCATGCGCCGCTGCCATCCTTGTACCATACAGACACGCTGTCGGTGGCAACTACGTTCTTCAGGTTGAAAGCTACCTTCATCTTTACGAAGGTGATGGGGGAATAGTTTACATCAGCAACGGCGATGGTGGTGCCGCCATTCTTTGCTACCAGCTCGGCAGCGGCCTTGGCGTTCTCTTCATTCACTGCGGTAATCACTACCTTGTCCTTGGTGGCGGCAGAGCCATCAACAACCAGGGCGTCCCAAACGCGAACGGTCTTCAGAGTGGAGCTACCCACCAGACGAACGCCGGCAAATGCGGATACGCTCATGGACACGGCCATAACACCTGCGCAGAGCATAACGAGAAGTTTCTTCATACTTTTTTCCTCCTAAAAAAGTTGATGAATGTAGGCAGTTGCAACAAGCACTTCTATGGCCATGTGCAGCATATAGAAGATTTTCACTTGTCATGGCAATATAATATCATAATCTTTCTTAATGTCAAGATAATTAACGTTTAATTTATTTAATATATATTTTTTATTTGACTATAATTTTATTTAAACGTTTAGAGTTATATATATATATATATATCAGAAAATTTCCTGTTTTATCCAGAAATTTATTCTACAAAACAGCGCATAATAATAGAACCCCACTCCCCGGATATCTATTTTTTCCGGGAAGTGGGGCTTTGCATTACAGGCGGGTTCTTACCCACCCTCCTATTTTATAGATTTGCAGTCCGCTCAAAGGCCTTAATAAACGATCTGTTCCTTTACAGCTGCCGCCAGCGCTTCCACTCTGGAGGCCGCATCCTCCAGGCCGCTGCCCCGGACGCCCATATAAAACTTGAGCTTGGGCTCCGTGCCGGAGGGCCTGGCACAGCACCACTCCCCATCGGGCAGGTCAAAATACAGCACGTTGGACTTGGGCAGGCCGGTGGGTCTCTCCTGTCCGCTGGCCATATCACGCACCACTCCCCTGCCATAATCCCTAAAGGCCACCACCTTCCTGTCGCCAAAGGCGGCGGGGGGATTGTTGCGCCAGTTGTCCATAATGGCGGCGATCTGGCGGGAACCCTCTATGCCCTTGAGGGTCATGGTGTATTGGTCCTCTTTGAAATATCCATATTTCTCGTACATGGACAGCATCATATCCCACAGGGTCTTGCCCTGGGCCTTGCAAAATGCCGCCGCCTCACAGAGGCTCATAACCGCCGCCACGGCATCCTTATCCCGGGCATAGGTGCCTATCAGACAGCCGTAGCTCTCCTCCAGACCAAAGACGTAACTGCCGCTGCCGCTGGCCTCCATCTCCTTGATCTGTTCCCCTATGAATTTGAAACCGGTCAGCACCTCCACCAGCCTGGCGCCGTAATTGGCGGCTATGGGCATGGTCATATTGGTGGTCACTATGGTGGTCACCAGCGTAGGATTGGGAGGCATCAAGCCCAGGGCCTGCCTCTCCCGGAACAGGTACTCGGCTATGATCATGCCAGACATGTTGCCGGTAAAGGGGATGTATTCCCCGCTTTTGCTGTCTTTGACGTATACGCCCAGTCTGTCCGCATCGGGATCCGTGGCCAGCACTATATCCGCATCCTTCTCCCTGGCCAGCTCCAGCGCCAGAGCAAAGGCCTTGGGATCTTCAGGGTTGGGATAATCCAGAGTGCCAAAGTCCGGATCGGGCTTCTCCTGCTGAGGCACCACATAGACATGGCGGAAGCCCAGCTCTGACAGAATACGGCGAACGGGCACATTGCCGGTGCCACAGAGGGGGGTATACACGATCTTTAACGACTCCGCCATAGCCTGTATGGACTCGGGGTGCAATATCTGCTTCTTTAATACTTCAATATATGCGTCGTCCAACTCCCTGCCTATGACCTGGTAAAGGCCGGCAGCCTGAGCCTCCTGCTTGTCCATGGTCTTTACCTGGGCATAATCCTCTATGGCGGCCACACAGTCTATGATGTCCACATCCTTAGGAGAGGTCACCTGGGCGCCGTCCTCCCAATACACCTTGTACCCGTTGTACTCCGGCGGATTGTGGCTGGCCGTAATCACTATACCGGAGGTGCAGCCCAGCTCCCTTATGGCAAAGGAGAGCTGGGGCGTGGGCCTCAGGCTGTCAAACACATAGGCTTTGATACCGTTGGCGGCCAGGCACAGCGCGGCACAGTCCGAAAACTCCGGGGACATATGCCGGGAGTCATAGGCTATGGCCACGCTGGCGCCCTGGGGCTTTTGTCTTAAGATATAATTGGCCAGGCCCTGGGTGGCCTTGCGCACGGTATAGATGTTCATACGGTTGGTGCCGGCGCCCAATATGCCCCGCAGACCTCCGGTGCCAAACTCCAAATCCTTATAAAACCTCTCCTCTATCTCCTTCTCATCCCCGGATATGGAGCGAAGCTCCTCCTTGGTCTGCTCGTCAAAGTACTGATTGTCCAGCCATGATTGGTATCTTGCGCGATAATCCATATTTGCCTCCTTTTCTCTGCCCAACAGGTCCGGCACCTTGCCCGCCTACTGCCTAACACTCATCCTCCACGTCCTTGATCAACTCATACAATAGGCGCAGGGGCGCTCCAGTGGCTCCCAGGGGCTGATAACCATGGGCCTTGTCCAGATAAGCCGGGCCGGCTATGTCTATATGGGCCCAGGGTATATCCTCCACAAAGCGCTCCAGGAACATTCCAGCCGTTATGGCGCCGGCGCCTCCCTTGGACACATTTTTCAAATCCGCCATCGTACCCTTGACCATATCCCTGTACAGGTCCATGACGGGCAGTCTCCAAACCATATCCCCGGTGCGGCTTCCTGCCCTCTCCACCAGTGCGGCCAGACCCTCATCATTGGACACCAGGCCGGACACATGGCCGCCCAGAGCCACTACGCAGGCGCCGGTCAATGTGGCGCAGTCCAGAATACGGCCGGGTTTTTCTACCGTGGCAGCATAGTACAACGCATCTGCCAGGGTCAGCCTGCCCTCGGCATCGGTGTTGCCCACCTCAATGGTCAGGCCCTTCATAGAGCCAATGATATCCCCGGTCTTATAAGCATCTCCGGATATCATATTCTCACAGGCAGCCACCAGGCCCACAACATTTTTCTCCACCTTATTCTTGGCCAGGGCCAGCATCAGACCGGCCACGGCTGCGGCGCCGGCCATATCATGGTTCATGGTCAGCATACTCTCGGGGGGCTTGATACAGTATCCGCCGGAGTCATAGGTCAGACCCTTGCCTACCACGGCGGTCTTTTCCCCATCCGGGCCGCCGCCATTCCAGCGCATAAGGATAAACCTCGGCTCTTGGGCCGAACCCCGGGCCACGGCCAAAAAGGCTTTCATGCCCAGTTCCTCTATCTGCGCCTTCTCCAGCACCTCCACTTCCACGCCCAGAGGAACCAGCCTATCCCGGCAGGCCTGGGCCAGAGCAGCAGGCGTCATCTCCATGGCCGGCTCATTGGCAAGATCCCTGGCAAAGAACAGGCCCTCCATCAGCGCGGGCAGCTCAGCCAATTTGGAGCTGATCTTTTCCTCCTTGCCCTCAGGCGCATGGAAATAAAAATCTTGGAGGCAGGGCGCATCTTTCTTCTCGCTCAAGTACTTGTCAAACACATATTCGGATTGCAGCAGACCCTCGGCCATGGCCCGTACCGTCTTGCCCAGACAGCCCTCAACCAATCTCTCCAAATAGGTATATGCGCTGACCGCCTTGATGCGCTGCAGTTCCTTACCCAGGGCGAAAAAGGCCTTGCGCATATTCTCCCTATCCAGCTTCTCCCTCTTGCCCAGGCCTATATATACCCGGTTCTTGTGGTGTACCGTATACACCTCTCCCAGCTTGCCCTGGAAAATCTTTTGCTCCAACAGGGGAGTGATGGTCTTGCAGCTGCAACTCTCCCCCTCCAACATCAGGCGCACCTCCACACCCTCGCCTGCGCCTGCGTGCAATCTCAACGCCATACGCCTATCCTTTCTCCCGGACGGGGCCGGGCGGCAATCCACTCGCTATTTCCTCTATTATCGCAAAGCAAAGTCGCTCCTGTCCAGTGAAAAATTCGGATTGTAATAAGGATCCCCGGCTTCCAAGACCTCCCTCCACTTCTCCCGGAACAGGGCGCACTCCGCCTCATACCGGCGCTTCTTCTCCCCCTCCCCATCCCCTCCCCTTGAGAGGGATTCGTGGTGATACAGGCGGGCAAAAGGGGTAAAGACATTGAGATATCCCCTCTGCCGCAGCCGCAGGCAAAAGTCCACATCGTTGAGCGCCACGGCAAATTCCTCTGACAGGCCGTCCAATTCCTCATAATGCCGCCTCTTGACCATCAGGCAGGCTCCGGTGACGGCAGACACATTCTGGGCGTAACACAGCCTGCCCATATACCCCAGATTGTCCCTGGACTGGCCATAATGGCTGTGGCCGGCAGTCCTGTGGGCCCCCAGGCCTATGACCACTCCGGCGTGCTGTATGGTCTGGTCAGGATAGAGCAGCTTGGCCCCCACCGCGCCCACATCCGGCCTCTGGGCGTACATCAGCAGCTCCTCTATCCAGTTGGGGCTGATGACCTCGGTGTCATTGTTCAGCAGCAACAGATATTCCCCCCCGGCCTGCGCCGCCGCCATATTGTTGATCCTGGAATAGTGAAATTCTCCCTGATAGCGCAGTATGCGCACGCCCTGCGCCTCCAGCTCCCTATAGTACGCAAAGGTGGCCGGCTCCACGCTGTTATTCTCCGCCACTATAATCTCCCAATTCCCATAGGTGGATTTTTCCTGTATGGAGAGTATACAGCGGCGCAGGTCATCCACATGGTCCTTTGAGGGTATCAGTATGGATACCAGGGGATGATCCTCCAGGGCGTAGGATATGCGGAATATGGTTTCAAAGGCCCTGGTGCTGCTGATGACAAAATCGGAGAAACCCTGGCTCTCCAAATGCCTGGCCACTGCGCCCTTGGCCGCATCCACAGCATAGGCCTTAGCCTCTATGCCTGAGGCCACGGAGCCGGCATGGCTGCGCCAATAGTAGAGCAGCTTGGGCACATGCACTATGCGCTGGGCCCGGGCCGTCAGCCGCAGTATGGCATCGTGGTCCTGGCTGCCGTCATATCGGCTGCAAAACAGTTCCTCCCCGTCCAGCAGACTGCGGGAAAATACGCTGAAATGACAGATGTAATTATTGGCCCGCAGATTGTCTATGGCGAAGTCCGGCTTGAAATGCATGGTCAGCATACGGTTGATATCATCACCGGCAAAGGTGGTTTCATCGCAGTAGAGATAATCCGCCCCCTGGGCTTCTATGGCCAGAGCGTATTCGTACAATACGCTGGGGTGCAGTATGTCGTCATGGTCAAACAGGCCCAGGTACTCCCCGGAAGCCAGGGCCATACAGCGGTTGGTATTGCCGGATATGCCCAAATTCTGCGGCAATTTCTCGTACACTATACGGCCTCCGGCCCTGTCTGCATACTGCCTGCATATTTCCCCCACATACGCATGCTCCCGGTCCGATCCGTCTGCCAAACAGAGCTGCCAATTGCCGTAAGTCTGCCAAAGCACGGAATCCAGCATCTGCTCCAAAAATCCCCGAGGGGTGTTATAGAGGGGGACTAGGATGCTGAAACAAATGTTCTGTTTGAATACCCTCTCAGACTGGGCCTTGCGGGTCGCCAGGTCAGGAAAGGACCCCGTGCCGTAGGCCGTATGTCTGGCCCACTCCCGCCGCTTGGCCCCCAGCTTGCGCCACAGGGCCCGAGGGCCTCCCAGGCGCCCTATCCTCTGAGCCATCCGGGCCGAGGCATGAAAAATCCCCCTGGCCGGAGCCAGGCACTTCCAGATTTTGCTGTTCTTAATGCGGCCCAGTTTCCAGGCCAGCTCCTCCTTTTCCTCCTCCGCCAGCGCCAGGCGGCGGACCAGATCCCCATTTCTGCGCCTCTCCTCCCGATACAGACGCTGCCAATCCCTTTGCTTATCCACCTGCTTCCTCCTTGCGAAAATACCTGTCGCTCCAGGCCAGCAATTGCAGACCTCCCAGCCGGCTCTTAGCCAGGGCGCCTACACGGTATTCCCCGTCCGGCAGGGAGGAGAGATCCGCCTCGCCCAAGAAGCCGCCCAGAGAGCCATAGGGCTGGTCCTGCATATTCTCCTCCAAATCCACCCTGTACCGGTCCGGCAAATAAATCTGCCAACAGCCGCCGCCGGCGCGCTGCAGCACCAGATAGCGCCTATACCCGTAATTCCCATCTCCCAGCACCAGACAGTATCCGGCCATGCGCCAGAACCCCTGCCCCCTATGCTCCAGCCATTCCACGCCCAGCCGCAGACAGGCATCCTCCCTGGCTTGGAAGAGCTCCGGGAAAGGCCGTGCACGCCACCGGGGCCAGGTCTCCCCCGGAGCCAGCTCACAATACCCCGGCCGTATATGCACATCCAGGAATATGCGCCCCAGGCGGCTGGGAAAATAAGGGTCTGCCCCCTCCATCTCCGGATGCAGGGCGTATAGGATACGCCTCTCCTCCTGCACCCTCTCCAGCTGGGCCCGGCTCTGTCCCTTGCCCCGGCTGAGGGATTCGTGGTGCAAGGCATGGATGGAGGCCAGCACCACATTGTAATACCCCGCCCGGTGCAGCGCAAAGCCCAGGCTGACATCGTTAAAGCCTACGGGCAGCTCCAATGGAAAGCCCCCCACCTCCCAAAACACCTGGCTGCGAAGCATCACCGCCGCCGCCGTAGCCGATATACAATTGCGGTCTTGACGATTCCAGCCAAAATAATGCGTCTGCCGGTCGGAGAGAAATTGTAGCTTGTGCACCGGCCCTATGGGCAGATTCTGTATACCGCAGTGCTGTATCATATCCTCCCGGGGGTAGAGCAGCTTGATGCCCACCTGTCCCACATGGGGCTGGGCAGCCTTGGCCAGCCACATTTCCCAGCCCTGACGGCCTATCCCCCCTGGGGGAAAGCTGACATCGTCATTGAGGAACAGCAACAGAGGCCGGCTGCTTTGCTCCGCGCCCAGATTGCACATTCTGGAGAAATGAAAATCCATAGGCACATAATGGTAGGCCAGCCTCTCCAGAAGGCTGCCCTCCCGCTCTATGGGCGCAGTTTCCAGCCGGGATAAGAGCCGCTCTATCTTCCTCTTATTCTCCTCGCTGCTGCCATTGTCCACTATATGAATCTCAAATCCGCAGGGGGGCGGATCCCCCAGGAGGCTCACCAGGCATTGCTCCAAAACTTCCGGATGGTCCTTGGAGGGTATGATGACAGCCAGACCCGGGTCTGGCTCCACCCGTGCCGAAAGGGCCGGACTGTCTATATTCCAAGGCTGCAAAAAAGCCGCCTGTTCCTCGGGACTTGCATGCCTATACCAGAGATTGTCCACATGGGCTATGGCAGGTCTGGGGCCAAAGCCCCCTGCCAGGGCAGCCAAGGCCAAAGCCAGCCGTCCATAGGCCTCCCTGTCCTCCACATAGGCCAGGCGGGGGGAGTGTCCCCCCCCCCGCCTCCAGAGCCTCTTTCCACAGCAGAGCCGGCTCCCCCTCCAAGGACCGGGCCAGCGCCATATCCACGGCCAAAACGGCGCCCAAATAAGGGTGGTGCAAAAACGTATCCGGCGACCAGGCCGGAGCAAAACGGGGATGGGAGGCCTCACCCCCTGCCAACACATCCTCATCCCCATAGGCCAGCGCCAGGGCATGACGCCCCAGCCAGTGCAGGTCACGACCTATTCTGTCCAGACAGAGCCTGCCCCGCCCTGTGTATAGGAGCGCATACTCCACCCTGCCCCCCTCCTGTGTCTGCGCATACTCCCAGGCAAACTCCAGTTTGGGGCATCCGTCATCTGGCCAGTCCCCAGGCCCCCCATAGGCCAGCATCCTTTTGCTCCGGGCCAATTTCCTGGCATAAGCCCGTTTTTGCCAGCCCCGGACCCAAGACCTCAGACCGGACTTCCATCCGGACATATCACCACCAGCCTTTCTTCTTCACCGCCAGAGAGGAGGCCCAGGCCTCAGGCAGGGGCCAAATCTCCAAACTTATCTCCAGCAGGCCGCCGCCCCGTGCCAGCCCGGAATCCAACAGCCACTGGGGATCGGCCCCGGGAAAGGCCCAAAGCCGGGCCTGGCCATCGCCCCCCAGCCCTTTGCCATTGCCCCCCAGGGAAAGGCCCAAAAGATCCCTCCCCCCCAGGGTCAGGCGGGTCAGTCTGACCATACAGGCCTCCATGGCCGGATCTATGCGCAACCGTCGGACCTCCGGCCCTATCTCCACAGCATAACTGCGCCCCAGAGGCGCAAAAGCCGCTGGAGCCTCCGCTTCCAACAGTTCCCTGGGAAAAATGGAATCCCCCTCCCCAAAGCCCTTCCCCTTGTCCACATAGATCTGCAAGGGTCCCAGCCGCTCCGCCGCCGAGGCAAAATTCTCCTCTTTCCACTCCCAAACACGGCCGCCTATGCAGGCGCGCCAATCCCCCAGAGAGCGCTCCCCTCCCATCACCTGGGCTTGGAAGCCAGCCTCCTCCCGGGCAAAAGCCGCCCAGCGCTGCCCGGATATGCCCAGATCCGCCAACAGGCCCTCCACATCCCAGGGCAGGGCGCCATCCCTCTCCAACAGGTACAGATACAGCCCCCGGCCGGCCACATCCTCCCAGGCATATGGCCCGGGCCTGCGCCATTCATAATCCAGCAATACCCACTCCTCTGCACCCAGAAGCACATTGGAAAAGGCCAGATCCCAGTGCTGCCAATCCCCATGCAAACAAGGCTGTATCCTCTGCCGCCACATTTCCAGCAGGGTTACAAAACTCCGCCTGTCCAGGCGGGCCGCCGCCCTATCCAGGGCCTTGGCCAGGGTTTCCCCCTCTTCAAATTCCAAGACGGCCACAGGCCCCCCTGCCCCCTCCTCCAGGCGACAGGCATTGGGTCTTAGACCCCGGCCCCGGCACTGTGCCTCCAATGCGGCGCAGGTGCTCTCCAAGCCTCGTATATGCTCCCAGGCCTCTCTATGCAAGGGCCGTTTCTCCACACGCAACTCTCCGCCCGGCCGCCTCCGCATCTGGGTCTTGATCCGGTAGGCCGCCGCCCTGTCATTGGAGTATTTGACATATTCCACATCCAGGGGCGGACCCAGAACCGCCAGATAGGAGTTGGCAAAATCCGGGTAATTCCCCTCCTCAGCTATGCCGTCAAAGGCCTTTTTCTCATCGAACAGGCGTATGCGGTCCTGGTCAAAATTGCGCAGATTGCGGCTCAGCTCCCCCTGCCGGGGCAGGCGCGCATCGCTGTGGAGCAATTCCATAAATTTGTAATCCGGATAGGGATAATAAAACTGCCACCGCTCCACGCCCGCGGATGCAAACATACGTTCAAGCCCCCGCCTGCCAAAAGTCTTTGCCACGCCGCCATAAGGATAATTCTCTATACCCTCAAAAAAGCGGCCTCCGTGATCTTCCTTGCAGCCAGCAAAATACTTCAGCCCATAGCGGTTCTCTATGGCTATGACCAACCTCCCCCCGGGCGCCAGATGGGCCAGCAGCCTATCCAAAAACTCCTCATAGGGCCGCTCTCCGCCCATATACCCCTGGGCATATTCAAACACTCCTATCAGCAGTATCCACTGATAATCCCTGGGCAGATCCGGCTCTATGTCCAAAAAATTGCCCACATGGATGGTATATGGGTGCTGCCTGTGCCTGTGGGCATTAATGCGGCTTCTTTGGAGGGAGAGATCCACGCAGTCCAAAGCCGCCCCCTTGCGCGCCAGCGCACCGGTGATGGCTCCGGGGCCGCTGCCCACCTCCAGCACCTTCTGCCCCTCATCTATGGGCAGCCACTCCACCACATTCTCTCTCTGGGGGGAGAAATGGTAAAAGGCCGGCCAGGAAGGCTGCCTCCCCACCTGGTCCCACAGCGCATCCCCCTCCAGCCGGCTGGCCCAGTCCAGAAGTGTCTGTTCTATCTCGCCATCGCAGTACAAGTCCGCCCCGCCGTACCTGGACAGATCCAACCGCACCCGGCCTATATGCTCTTCCCTGCGCTCCATCCCATCCCCCTGCTCACTGCTGCCGGCTGACACTGATGCGGCTCTGCAAATCAAAGTACCCCACGGTATCCTTGTCCGAGACCACGGTGATTTTCAGCCCGTCATACAGCCTGTGGTATACGGTAAAATCCTCTCCCTCAAAGCCTGTCACCCCAAAGGACACCAGATATTCCCCTCCCTGTAAGGGCAAAATCTGGGTGAACTCTGCCTCCAATATCTCCCCCCTGCGCACAGAGCCTATAGGATATTTTTCCACCAGCGTGTTGGTACCGCAGATCTCCACCCCCTTGGCATTCTTGATGGTAAAGGCAAGTATGGGTGATTCTATATCCTCCAATATCTCCACTCGCATGCCTATGGAAGCTTTCACTCCCTTGAGCAGAGCGCCCATGGGACGCCCCTGGTCATCCCGGCTCCAAACCGAGGATATCCGGGCCCGGCCATTGCCATAGCTAAGGGCCTCCTCCTCCCAGGGCTGGGCAGGCAGGCCGCCCTTCTCCCCCTCCAGGCCCACCAACAGCTGCTTGTAAGCATCTATCATCTCCTTAGGCCCGCCCTGACCCAGCAAGGCTCCCTTGTGCAGGAGAAATACCCTGTCGCAATATCTGTGTATGGTGCTGAGATCATGGCTGACAAAGACTATGGTCTTTCCCCTGGCTCGAAATTCCTCAAATTTGCGGAAGCACTTGGCCTGGAAAAACACATCCCCCACGGAGAGGGCCTCATCCACAATCAGGATCTCCGGATCTATATGTATGGCCAGCGCAAAGGCCAGCCGCACAAACATGCCGCTGGAATAGCTCTTTACAGGCTGGTATATGTACTCCCCTATGTCGGCAAAGGCCAGCACTGCCTCCAGCCTCTCCTCTATCTCCTCCCGGCTAAAGCCCAGCATGGCGCCGTTGAGAAAGATATTCTCCATGCCGCTATACTCCATATGGAAGCCGGCGCCCAGCTCCAGCAGAGCGGAAATCCGTCCATGCACCTCCAATTTCCCGCAACTGGGGGTCAGCACACCGGTGATAATTTTTAATAAAGTGGACTTGCCCGAGCCGTTCACACCTATGATGCCCACACATTCTCCCCGGCCTATATCCAGGGATATGGAACGCAAGGCCTCATGCCTTTTGGCCGGAGCCGCAATTCCCAGCGCATGGGCCAACCTCTGCCAAGGCTTTTGATATAGGGCATAGGTCTTGCCTATGCCCTCCAAGCGTATCATCTCCTGCCCCATACATTCTACCCCCCTGCCGCTCTAGAGGACATCGGCGAAATGGGGCCTGCATCTGGCGAATACCCAGCGCCCCAGAGCCAGCATGCCCAGCGCCCACAGCCAAAAATACCCGGCCCAGGCCGGCTGCTCCCAAAACCACCGCCCTCCGTAGAGGGCGTTTCTATACCCCTCCGTGATATACGCCAGCGGATTGGCCATCAATATGCGGCCGGCCCAACCTCCCACAGCTCCGGGCTGCCATAGTATGGGCGTGGCCCACATGCCTATTTGCAGGCCTATGGACACAATCTGCGCCACATCCCGCACAAAGACTTGCAGGGCGGACAGCAGATAGGCCAAGCCCAGGGAAAATACAAAAAGCCCTAGGAAATAATAGGGCAGCTGCAATACATATATGGCCGGCCTATGGCCAAAAAGGCCGGAAACGGCCAACGCCAGCAATACGAATATGCCATGGCTGATGGCCGCCGCCGCCAATTTGACCAGGGGCAGGATCTCTATGGAGAACACCACCTTTTTGACCAGGTAGCTGTACTCGGACAGAGCCACCGTACCCTGGCCCATGGCCTCGCTAAAGAAAAACCAGGGCAGCAGGCCTCCGGTGAGAAAAAGGGCATAGGGAACGCTAAGTCCCGATGCCAGAACCGGCCCCCGGGCGGCAAATATTTTCTCAAACACCAGATAATACAGCAAAAGCGTGACCAAGGGCTGGGCCATGGCCCAAATACGCCCCAGATAGGAGCCGGCATACCGCTTTTTGAAATCGTTCTTGGCCAATTGGGCAGTCAGCGCCCACCTTGCCTTAAGTGCCTTACTCTTCTCCCTCATGCTACATTCCCAATTCCCTGGCATACTCCGCCAGACCCGGCCACTGCCTGTCCTTGGGGGAGAGGAGAGGCTCCACCCCGGGTATGCAGGGCCAGGATATGCCCAGTTCCCCATCGTCAAAGGCTATGCCCCCCTCATCCTCAGGACGATAAAAATCGCTGCATTTATAGCAAAATTCCGCATACGCAGACAGAACCATAAAGCCATGGGCAAAGCCCTCGGGGATATAGAACTGCTTTTTGTTCTCCTGGGAGAGCAATACGGCATGGTGCTTGCCAAAGGTGGGGGAGCCGGGCCGCAGATCCACGGCCACGTCAAACACCTCCCCGGAAATGACCCGCACCAGCTTGGCCTGAGGGTATTTCTTTTGAAAATGCAGGCCCCGCAGCACGCCCTGACGGGAGGCAGATTGGTTGTCCTGGACGAAGATGGCCTCTATGCCGGCCTCCAAAAAATCCTGCCTGTGATAGGTTTCCATAAAATATCCCCTGGCATCGCCAAACACCTGGGGCGTGATAATCTTCAAGCCGGATATGCCACATTCTTCCACAGTGATCTTGCCCATGCTCCTCCTCCGCAGTCACTCCAAAATCTCCAAGGGCCGCACCAGGGATACGCCTCCCTCGGCCCCGTCCACCTTGCCCAACAGCCGATAATGCCAGTAAGCATACTGTCCCAATTCCAGAGCCTTGGAAAAATGGGACACGGCCACCGGATACTCCTCCAGCCAGGTGGCAAAAACATAGTCCCCAAGCGTTTCCTGGGTGGCAAACACGCCTCCCTGCTTGCCGGCCGTCGCCAACACCTGGCAGAACAGCTGTGCCAGAGCCGTCCTCTGTTCCTTGGTCAGATCCCTCTGACGGCTCTGGCTGATATCCCCGGGATAGAGATAAAACACCGGCGCGTCCTGGGCCTCTCCCGCCAGCAATTGGTTGGCCAGCGAGGCCTCTTCCACGGCCTCTCCCCCATCCTTGGCCTGGCTCTGTACATAGAAGCCCACCTCCACGCCATGAGATTTGGCCTGGGCCAGCCAAGCTCCCCAGCGTCCATCCCGGGCCAGCCGGCCATCCCCATCACGGAAAGCCAAACGTATCAGCGCCAGCTTTACCCCGGCCTGAGATAAGGCCTCCCAGTCCAGCGCCTGGGTATGGGCGGATATGATGATGCCATCTCCCGGCTGAAAGCTCTGGGCGCCGGCTCCGTCCTCCAATCCCCAGAAAGGGGCCACATCCCTGGCAGCCTCCGGTTCTGTAGACAGCCGGGATATATCTGCCCAGGGCAGTGCCTGTATCTCCTTAGGCACCAATATTCTCTGGTAAGCCCCCTGCAGCGCCTGCTCACCGGCCTGAACCAGGCGTATCTGCCTCTGCCCCGGATCCACAGGCTGTATGCGCAGGTACCCATCCCCATCCGTATCCGTAAACCGGCCCAGCCCCTCCACCTCCACGGCAAAGGAAAGACCCGACATCGTACTTCCCAGCGCATCCACCAGAAACACGCGCAAATCCGAATCCAGGCTGCTGACCCGGATGGCGAACTGCGCCCCATCCCCGTCCGACACCTGTTGGTCAAAAAAATCCTTATCCAACAGGAAAGCGGACAGATCCCCGCCTATCTGCCCCTGTCCGGAGCCGGTCTGGGGGGCTTCTTCCGCCACCTCGGCCTCCACCGCCGGACTCTCCACAGCCCTAGAGCCGGAGAGTCTGGATCTGTTGTTCCACACCACAAAAAAGATGGTGGCAAAAGCCAGGGCGCCGCCTATGGCCATGGCCCAAAATCGCAGCCTAGAGTCCATCGGCTATCTCCATCAGATATCTGCCGTACTCCGTTTTTTCCAGGGGCTTGGCCAGCTCCAGCAGCTGCAGCCTGTCGATAAAGCCCCTTTTGTATGCTATCTCCTCTATACAGGATATATACAGACCCTGGCGCTTCTGGAAAGCCGCCACGAAATCCGCCGCATCCAGCAGAGCATCCTGATTGCCGGTATCCAGCCAGGCAAAACCCCTGCCCAGGGTTTCCACCCGCAGCTGGCCCAGAGCCAAATAGGCATTGTTGACGCTGGTAATCTCTATCTCTCCCCTGGCCGAGGGTTTGACGGCCTTGGCGATCTCCACCACCCGGTTGTCATAGAAATACAGGCCGGGTACGGCATAATTGCTCCTGGGCTTCTCCGGCTTCTCCTCTATGGACAAGGCCCTGCCCTCCTGGTCAAATTCTACTACTCCGTACTCCCTGGGGTCCTTGACATAGTAGCCGAAGATGGTGGCCCCCTCCTCCCTGGCCGCCGCGCGGCGCAGCACATCGGAGAAGCTCTGGCCGTAGAATATATTATCCCCCAGCACCAGCGCCACCCTGTCCTCTCCTATAAACTCCTCTCCCAGCAAAAAAGCGTCCGCCAGCCCGCGGGGGTATTCCTGCACCTTGTAGGCAAATCGCATGCCCAGCTGGGATCCGTCCCCCAACAGCATCTCAAACACGGGCAAGTCCCTGGGCGTAGATATGATCAGCACCTCCCGTATGCCCGCCAGCATCAGCGTGGAGAGAGGATAGTATATCATGGGCTTGTCGTACACCGGCATGATTTGCTTGGATATGGCTTTCGTCAGGGGATAGAGCCTGGTGCCGGCCCCTCCCGCCAAAATAATACCCTTCATCTTCTCCTCCGCTCTTACTTTCCCTTGTACATCTCTTCATAATAGCTCTGGTATGCGCCGCTGGTCACCTGCTCCATCCACTGGCTGTGGCCAAAATACCACTCTATGGTCTTGCGTATGCCCTGGGCGAACATGGTGTCCGGCTCCCAGCCCACCTGCTCCCGTATCTTATCCGGCGCTATGGCGTAACGCCGGTCGTGTCCCTTGCGGTCCTCAACAAAGGTGATCAAATCCCTGTTGATATGGGCCTTGCGGGCATCCCCCTCCGGCAGCATCTCCTGGAGGGTATCCAATATGATGTGGATAATCTCCAGATTTTGCTTCTCATTATGGCCGCCCACATTATAGGTTTCAAACAGGCGCCCTTTCTCCAGCACCATGTCTATGGCCTTGGCGTGATCCTCCACATACAGCCAATCCCGCACATTGCGGCCATCCCCGTATACCGGCAGCTTCTTGCCCTGCAGCGCATTATTGATGATCAGGGGAATCAGCTTCTCCGGAAATTGATAGGGGCCGTAGTTGTTGGAGCAATTGGTGATATTGGCCGGGAAACGGTAGGTGTCCATATAGGCCTTTACCAGCATATCCGATCCGGCCTTGCTGGCGGAATAGGGGCTGTGGGGATCGTAAGGCGTGGTTTCGTAGAAATACCCTCCCTCCTCCCCCAGGGAACCGTAGACCTCATCGGTGGACACATGAAGGAAGCGCTTGCCCTCGGGATATGTGCCGTCCGGCTGCTCCCAGGCCTTTCTGGCCGCATTGAGCATTACCGCCGTGCCCATCACATTGGTTTCCACGAAGATCTCCGGATTTTTGATGCTGCGGTCCACATGGCTCTCCGCCGCAAAATGCACCACCCGGTCTATGTCCTCCCGGGCAAATATCCCGGCTATGGCCTCCCGGTCGCAGATATTGGCCTTGACAAAACTATACCCCGGCCGCCCCTCCACATCTGCCAGATTGGCCAGATTGCCGGCATAGGTCAGCGCATCCACATTGATCACCCTGATGCTGTCGCCGTATTTCTTGAACAGAAAATGTATGTAATTGGACCCGATAAAACCGGCGCCGCCGGTCACCAAATAGGTAAGCATACCCAACCTCCCGCCTATGGCATAATAGTACATTATAGCGCAAAATCCCTCTGTCTAGTAACCCAAATAGCTCCAGTTCATATCTACATTGCCCTTGATGCCGCTGACCCTGCCGGTGGACTGGTACTGCCACATCTCATAACGTCCCCTGTAGCTGGGCGCAGAGGCGTACTGGGCCAGCCATATCTTATATGCGCCCAGGGCGGACACATCTATCTTTTGCTCCAGCCAGGTTTTGTTCGCATATATGCCGGCCGTATATCCCTTGTCCTGTATGGTGCGGCAGAAAGCGTTGATCACCGCCGTGCGCGCAGCCTTGGATATGGCATCCCCCCTGCCGCCGCTGGCCTCTACATCCAGGAAGATAGGATAAGATATCTTGTATCCTTGAATGGCGGAGAGCACCATGGAGGCCTCCTCCACCGCCTCCACCTCATCCACGGCCTGGGTGAAAAAGTATACGCCGACTTTTAGGCCGGCGGCCAGGGCCCCCTGTATATTGGCCCTATACTTGGTATCCTCTATCAGAGCGCCCGCCGAGGATCCCCTGTACCCGCAGCGTATGATGACATAATGGATGCCGGCATTTTTCACGCTCTTCCAGTCTATATTGCCGTTCCAGCGGGATACATCTATGCCCAGCGCTCCGCCTCCGGTGACCAGGGCCCCATCGCTGGCAAAATTGTACTTGGCCCCCTGTATGACCTGCTCTCCAGTGATCTTGCGGCCCTCGGCAGTGAAATAATACACCTGGCCGTCTATGGTCTGCCAACCCGTGTACTTCACATCCCCCTTGATATAGAACTTGTCCGCCGTATAGTAATCCGCATACACGGCCTCCCTGTAGTTGCCGTTCTCCAGGACATACAACTGCGCACCCTTGTTGTCCTTGAGGAGGCTGACCCTGTCCTCTCTGGGATTGGACTTGACAGTGACTGCGCAAACCTGCTTTACCAGCACGCCGTTTTCCTCAAAGCTGACGGTGATATTGACAGCGCCGGCTTTCAAGCCCGTCACCTGCACATCCCTTCCGCTGACACTGACTGTGGCCACTGTAGTATCGGAGCTCTGGGCGCTGACTGCCGCCGCCGAGGCCGTGCCGGTAAGGCTGGCCTTTATCCAAATGGGCGTGCCCACATGGACTGTGGCTGACACTTTGTCCAGGCTCATGGCCAGTCCGGCCGTCACCTTGACCGGTATGGAGGCGCTGGCCCCGCTGGAGGCATCCCCTCCCTTATAATTGACCTGCATATTCAGGCTGGTATCTCCCAGCGCCAGACCGGTCAGCGTAATATTGCCGGCCCCATCCACAGTGGCTGTGGCGATCTGCGCATTGGCCGTAGCCACCTGGAACACCAGTTCTTTTCCAGATATATATCCGTTGGGTACGGCCTTTAATGTCAGCTTGGCCCCTATGCCCAGTTGTGCCGAGGACTGGCTGGGCAGAAGACTCTTTGCCGTATCCGTCACCTGTACCTGGCAGGTGCCGCTGATCAGGGAAGCGCCGCCGCCCGGCTCCGTCCGGCTCTTGCTCAAGGCCGTAAAGGTCAGGACTGCCGTTCCCGCCGATTTGGCATATACCTTCCCGGATCCGTCCACCTCGGCCACAGCCGGGGCGCTGCTGGCCCAGCTGACGCTGGACGGCGCCGCGTCCCCATTGGCCTGGACCTGCGCCGTATCCCCCACCCTTAACTGCAGAGAGGCCGGGCTGGGGGGCGTGGACACCGGCGCCGCCGGGGTGGTGGCAGGGGTGGTGGCAGGTGTGGTAGCGGGCGTGGTGGCAGGTATCGTCGTGGGCGTGGCATCCGGTGCGGTGGCCGGAGTTGTCGTTGGCGTAGTATCCGGCGCAGTGGCAGGAGTCGTCGTTGGCGTGGTATCCGGCGCGGTGGCCGGGGTTGTGGCCGGAGCCACCTCTGTCGCTGTGGCCGGCGGGGCGGCAGATGCGGCAGCCGGGATTCCGGAGGCCGCTTCTGCCCCATACCAGGCGTGTATATGGCGGTTGATCCAAGCCAGGGTAGACGGATCCGGTATCTGACTCTTGGACACCTCCACATAGGCGTTGGCTGCGCTGGAGGACTCCACCCAGGCCACGGTGTCCGTCAGACGGCTCTCCTGGGTCAATTTGACCTGGGTATCCTCCTTGGCCACATCCACCTGGGATTCCTTTTTGACCTCGGCGCTGACATCCACCTGTTTGTAGGCTATTTCCTTCTTGACCTCCACGGTCTGCACCACCGTGGGCAACAGATAGCCCTTGTAAGCCTCACCCTCCAGAGGAGTCAGGCCCACCTTGTAACTGCCCGGAACCAACTCCTTGCGGTAAATAATGCCATCCTGGTCATCATCCGTCCACTGCTCTGTAGCGCCGCCGGGCAGGGTGACGCTGGCGCGGAAAGGCACATTGGGCACCAATTTGCCCGTGGCCTGGTTGGTCAGCTTGATCTTGAGATCCTTTTGTATAGAGGAGAGCGCCATATGCACGGTGGCCTCTGTGCTATACTCCTCTTCAGAATACTCTTCCTCCAGGGTTTGGGCGGACTCGTCCAGGGCCAGCAGGGCTGCCTCCCTGGCCTTGATGCCATCTGCCACGGCCAAAAGCCCTCCCTGGCCTATGACCTCTATCCGCTCCAGACCGGCGCCCACCTGCAAACCCCCGCCAGAGCCCTTGGAGCGCCCCAGCAAGGCCACGGCTGCGATAACAGCCAAAAGCAGCACGGCGGCCGCTCCTCCCCACATGGCCAAATCCATGGCGGACCAAGCCTTGCCCCTCCTGGGGGGCTTGCGGCCTATATTGTATAATTCCTCACGGCTCTCCTCATCCCTTATACGGCCATCCCGGGTGAAATCCGCCTCCCAGCCATGGGCAAAGGGAGCAGGCTCCTCCTCTCCGTAGACGGCTCCGCCCTCCTCATATTCCTCTGCGTACTCGTCGGCCTGCTCCTCCGTATATTCATTGGTATATTCTTCCGCATACTCATCAGCATACTCTTCGCCAAACTCATCATCATACTCCGGCTCCTCATATGCCTCCGCATATTCCTGCTGATTATCCCAATCCTCGCCGTCTACAGGAGAGGCCTCCCAATCTTCCTCCCAGTCCGGATCCGGCCTCCGGGTGGCATTTTTCCTACCAAACCATTTCGCCATACTTACCCCCATAGATATTATTCCCGATAAAAACCCATAATCTTTTTGATTTTAACACAAAAAAGGCGGCCAGGCTAGAAAAAAGGCGGCCAGGGATCAAAAAAGTCCCGCCGCCTTGCCCAAGGCCGCTCTGTGGAGAAACGCCTAGGCGACAGAGGCACGCAAAATCCCCCGCAACCCGGCAATTCTCCATATGGATTTTAAGAAACCAAAGACTGGATCATAATTTTGACAGATAATCCCAAAAAGCATTGGTCATATTCTTGTCCTGGATGACAAAGGCAGTGGTGGGCGCATCCGTCTTGGCCATAATCACCCCTGCTTCGTCCTTAACATACAGCAGCATATTGTCGGACACATCCCTGCGGAAGCTGACCTTGAGCTTGGCATGCTCCTGCTCCAGCCGCCGCAGATGCTCTATATGCTCCAAATACTGCTCCCGGCTATAGCGCAGATCCCCCAGAGCAAACAAATCCGCCAGCGGCGGACGGAAGGTTTCCCCTCCGGCCTGGGCCAGATCTACATCCTTTAGAATAATGGAGAGGCTGTGGCTCTGTACCTGCCGTTGGAAACTCTCCTGACTGTTTTTCCACAGGGCAAACAGGCCGGCATTGCCGCTCTTGGCCGCCAGTGTACGAACCACGGCCTCCGGCATGGCAAAAAGCGGCGGCATGGCGGAGTGCAGACAGGCCGGACCCTGGGCGTATCCCAGATTGTCCACAGCCTTGCGGAACGCCTCCGCATCCTTGGATTTGAACACCCGCATCAAGGGCCGGCACACGGAGAAAAAGCGCTCATACTCCTGGCTAAGGGCCTCCACAGCCGCCCGGTCTGTAATAAAGAGGTTGAGCATGCCCTCCGTATCCTGATGGACAGAGTTGGAAATCACGGCGGCGGTATTGGGTGCAATAAACATCGTACGCTGGAAAAGGCCATCCCGCAGCCGGGGATAACAATAAGGCTCTATCATACCCGTCATATAGATGGGTATCCACTTGGTGACGGCCTCCAGCATCTCGTTGAGGTCCCTGTCCACATTGTGTATCATGCGCACCCTGTTGCCCCGCAGCAGCACCTGGGAAAACAGCTCCGTCCAGCGGGCGGCAAAGGCCGGCTCCTCATATAACCAGGCCATATTTTCATCGGAGTACAAAAGCAGGGTCTGAGGCTTGGACTCCTGTAATATCATCAAAAAGAACTGCTCCACGGCACGCCTCTTGCCGGCGTTGCCATAGAGATATCCGGCGTATTTTTGCGAGAGCTCACCCATATCCCGGCGCTGGGGCATCAGGGCCGGACCGGCGGCCAGACGGGAAAATCCGGAGATCAGCCTGCCGGTGGCCACAGAGGTGTCATTCTCCGCCTCCAGCAGCCATTGCTCCAAATACGCCGCCATGACCTCCTGGGCGCCCAGCGCCGGACTGTCTATGGCCGTCAGCTTTTGCAGTGCATTGATCTGGTATTCCTTCTTGATATGCGCAGCCAGATACAGGCACATGGCCCCAAGATACTCATGTTTTTTGGGCAGGGCCCTGGCTCCGGACCGCAGCCTGCCTATATGGGAGGAATTCATATTGACAGCCCTCCCCAAAAGGCTGTTGGACACCTCGGCCACATTCATTAACGCGTCAAATTTCTCAGCAAACATAATCTCCTCCCCCTCCCCTCCTTCAGCCAACATCATAGCGCATATGGGCATACGGCTCAACATATGCCGGGTATTTGGCACAGCCATTTCCCGCCATCCGGTTGTACCCCCGGGGCTTGTCCGTTAAAATAAAATCAAAGAACAATGTCGCCCATTTTGTAAATGAGAGGAGGGAAGCATATGAAAAATTCCACCGGATCCGGATATTCCCGGCTCGCCGGGGAAGAAAGCTTTCTGGAGGCTATGAAGAGATGCCATCTCAAAAATTTTGTCATAGCCAATGCCTGCTCCCTGGTGTTATTTCCCCTGATGGGCCTTATCCTGCTGCTCCTGCCCGGCAGCCGTCACATCTCACTTCCTCTGCTGGCGGCTGTCCTCCTCCCAGTCCTGCTGTGCATCTTTCTGGCCACAGGCATACAGACCTGGTCCCATATCCGGAAGCTGGGTTCCCCAGCCGTAGACTGCCTTGTGCTGGAGAACAAAAAATTCCGGGAATACACGGCCAAGGAAAGGCGCAGAACCAGGTACCGCATTGTGGTAGAAGGGGAAAACGGAAAAAAATGGAAGCTCAAGGATCACAAAGCCCTGGCTTATCACTGCTTGCTGGAGGCTGGGGACAGGCTGCGCTACCATCCGGGTTTTGCCTTTCCTCTGGAAATCTATGACAAGTCCAGACACGGCGTACTGGTCTGCGTTTTTTGCGGCCATGGCAATTCCATATTGGACAGGAGCTGTGCAAGATGCCACCATCCACTGCTGCACAGCGAGAATTAGGAAAATTTGCGGCCATGGGCAGCAGCACAGGCCGGCACAGACCAAGGCCGCTCACAGAAAGGAGCAAAGTATGAAAAAAAGATTGACGGCAGCCCTACTGGCTGCGGCACTGGCCCTGTCAGGCCTCTCCGGCTGTGTCCCCAAGCTGCCCCTGCCGGCCCAGAAGAGCCAATCGGAACTGTCGCCGGAAAACACCAGTATGACCACAGCGGAGGGGGTCACCGTATATGTGGGGGACTTTCTCCTGGACGGCCCGGAAAAGCTGACGGTGTCCAAACAGGAAGCCCAGGTCAACACCGAAGAGGGCTACAAAGTGGATGCCTATGACATACAGCTGGGGAATATGACGGAGCTGGAGGATTTTATCACCATACGCATACCCTATGACAGCAGCATCTGCGAAGAAGGGGAGGATCCCGCCGAGTGCGTAGCCGCCATGTATTACAATGAATCCACCGGCCTCTGGGAGGATGTGCTTTTTACCGTGGATACCGAGGCTCAGGAGTTGGAGATCTACACCAACCACCTGTCCACTTTCGGCGCCTTTGCCTTTGAAAATGCAGGCAAGAGGCATGCCAAGGTGACGGAAATCCTGGACCCCTCCTACCTGTTAGGGCCGGAACAGGCCTGGGAGCTGGCAGAGCAGGTGGCCGGCGGTGACGGAATAGCCAAAAAGGCGCTGCGGCAGGTAGGCGCCTCGGCGGTGCATCTATCCGAAACCTTACAAAATCTGGAGCCGCTCAAAAATATTCTCTACCCCTTGGAGGAAGCTCCGCCCTGGATCTCCCTGAAAATCATGGAAACCAATCTGGATATGTATACAGTGGCCGGAGGCATATTGCTGGCCCGAAGCATTATCAAGGCGGCTGCAGGAGAGGGCGAGGGCGAAAAAATCGAACTGATCAATGAAGTCGCCACCAATGTGATGGTGTTTATCAGCAAAAGATTGCTTACAGAAACGGCGAAAAAATCCCTGACAGTCAGCATGAGCGGCGTGTACATCCTGGAAAAGATGCTGGAAGAGATGGGCACTGAGGCCATCAACACCCGGAGGGAGGACATATACTTCGTCTACCAGCATTACAACGAGGGATTTAAGGGGGCAAACCGCCAGCCCAAGACCTACAAGGACTGGCGGGCGCTGGTGATGCAGGTCCTGGAGAAGCATCCCAAGGATCTGGACAGGGCCCAGGCTGCGCTGGAGTCGGCATTTACCAAATACGCCTCGGAATTTTTTGACCTGTCACCGGAAGCTATGGCCGAGGTGGCTGCCGACACGCCAGGGGTAAAGATCAAGCGCATACCCCATATCTCCTCAGAGGACCAGGAGGCGCTTACCGAGGCATATATCAGCCATTTGAAAAATAATGTCATGCCGGCCGTGATGACCAGCGCCAAGAATTATTATATAAAGCTGGCGGAGCAGGCCCAGCTGGAGGTATTGCAAAAATTTAAGAATTTTTATAATACGCCCATTCGCTTTGTCATGAAAGAAAAAATACCCGAGGGCGGCACATCCAGATATGCCGGATACCAATTCCGCCTGGCTCCTTTGAGTGAAAATGCCAGCCTAAGAAATTGGAGCGGCACTTTCCCGGCCAATGGGCTGGTCGATACCGCCTCCACCCTGGCCGGATTTGTCACCTCCGGATACCCCCATACGGTGGAGTTCTTTCCCCCGGGCGCGGATATGAACACGACCCCTCCGGAGTTCGTCCTCTCCTTTGTCATAGACACGGACGGCATCATGATAGAATTTGGCGGCAGTCCCAGCTTTGATGAGTTGGTAGGAGAATATCCCAACGGAACCATTACGGTGACGGATTACTATATTTCCGATGCCCTGAGAGCCCAGGCAGAGAACACAGCCGGCTCCGAG
>JBGYPP010000007.1:0-12366 GCA_041838515.1 Acetatifactor sp.
GCAGTTCCGTGGTCTGGCACAGCCCAAACAGCGCCAGCAGAGGCAGGGAAGTAAAACGGCTCAGCACATATGCCAGAGGCAGATTCACCACCCACATAAAACCGCTGTCAAAGAGAAAGGTAATCCCCGTCTTGCCCCCGGACCGGAGGGTGAAATAACAGGAGTGCAGAAAGGACACCACCGGCATACACAGCGCCGTGATGGCGATCAGCCCTCCGGCCAGAGCCTTGACCTCCCCGGTGGTATTATAGAAATGAGGAAAGAAAAAGGAGGATGCAAAGAGAAGAACGCCGCTAAAACTGCCCACTGCCACGGACAGGGCCAACAATTTGACATCCGCCTCCTTGGCCTCCTCCAGCCGGCCGGCCCCCAGCAGCTGCCCCACCACTATGCCCACAGCGCTGCCCATGGCTATATACCCTATGTTAAACACCATGCCCAATGTGTTGGAAATATTCAGGGCCGCCACCGCAGACAGCCCCCTGAGAGAATACGCCTGGGTCAGCGCTGCCATGCCCCCGGACCAAAGAACCTCGTTGAACAGCAGGGGCAGACCGGTATACGCCATCTTGGCCATGGCCTCCCGGGGCATGGACAGCGAGGAATACAGATAGGGAACAAAAGCCAGACGGCGGCTGGAGCCATGGGTCCACAGCAGCACATACGCCAGTTCCACATACCTGGCTATGACCGTGGCTATGGCAGCCCCCACCACGCCCAGGGCGGGAAATCCCAGCTTGCCAAAGATCAATACGTAATTCAGCGCCAGATTCACAAAGACAGAAATCAAGCCCGCTTTCATAGGAGGCAGCGTATGGCCGCACTCCCGCAGCGTGCTGGAGTATACGGCCGTCAATCCCAAGGCCGGCAGGCTCCAAAGCATCACAGCCAGATACCGCTTGCCAAAGCCCAAAGCCATGCCTATATCCGCCTCCGCGCCCTCACCATGGAGAAACAGGCCTATGAGCCTATCCTGGGCGCCCCATAGCAGCAGGGCGGCGGCCAGGGTCAGCAAGGCCACCACATACAGTTTAAAACGGAAGGCATAGCCTATGCCCTTCTGATCTCCCGCGCCAAAGAATTGGGCGCAGAATATGCCCGCTCCGGATACGGCTCCGAAAAGGGATACCAGCAATACCCAGAGCAGCTGATTGACTATGGCCACTCCGGACATCTCCAGGGTGCCCACCCGGCCTATCATCAGATTGTCCAACATATTGACAAAATTGGTGATACCCATCTGAGCCATTATGGGCAGGACAATCACAGCCACACGGCTGTAAAAGGCCCTATCTCCTATAAAACGCTCTCTCCAATCCACAGCCTGCCCTCCTCTTTCCACCGTCTGCCGCTGCGCCAATAGATTGCATAATATCCCATTCCGGCCTGTCGTGTCAAATCCGAACCTCCCTTGCCACCCCTTTGCCCCCTGCGCTATACTGCTTTCCATGAAAAATCATACTGATTCACATAAAAAATATATGCGCCTGGCTCTGGCCCAGGCCCGAAAGGCCGCCGCCCTGGGGGAGGTACCCATAGGCTGCGTTATCGTCCACGGCGGACGGGTCATAGGGCGGGGATACAACCGGCGCAGCACAGACAAGAGCGCTCTGGCCCACGCCGAGATTACGGCCATACGTAAGGCCTGCAAAGCGCTGGGGGATTGGCGGCTGGAGGACTGCTGCCTCTATGTCACGCTGGAACCCTGCCAGATGTGCTCCGGAGCCATAGTCCAAGCCCGCATCCCCCGGGTGGTCTACGCCTGTGCCAACCCCAAGGCCGGCTGCGGTGGCTCCATACTCAATATATTGGAGGAACCCGCATTCAATCACCAGGTGGAGGTGGAAAGGGGCGTTCTGGAAGAGGAGTGCGCCGCCCTACTCCAGGGATTTTTTCGGGATCTCCGCAGACGGCTGCGGGAGGAAAAGGCCGCCAAAAAGGCGGCAGAATGTCCAAACCAAGAATAATTTCCCCCATACCTTGACAAGCTTATATGATTTTGATATCATTTTCATATCAAAAACATCTATTTTTTTACAAGGAGGCTACTATGCAAGAAAAACTCTTATCCACCAAGCAAAACGGCTTTTTCTTTTTGTTCCTCAGCATGGCGCTCATATCCGGCAGCTGTGTACTGTTCATATGGAATGCTGTGAACAACATCTCTCCCTGGCTCTATATCCTAGCCGGTCTGGCCCTGACAGCAGGCATCACACTGGCCTGCGGCCTGGTGGTTCTCAAGCCCCAGGAAGCGCTGGTGCTGACCCTGTTCGGCCATTATCTGGGCACGCTGAAGGGTGAGGGATACTACTTCGTCAATCCCTTTGCCCAAGCCGTCAATCCCGCAGCCAATACCCGCCTAAACCAAAGCGGCGATATCAGCGAAGGAAGCCAGAGCCTGAATATACAGGGCGTAAATCTCAAGGCGGATATGACTCCCCCCTCCAAGAAGCTCTCCCTCAAGATCATGACCTTGAGCAACAGCCGTCAGAAGATCAATGACTGCCTGGGCAATCCGGTGGAGATAGGCATAGCCGTCACCTGGCGCATAGTGGATACGGCCAAGGCCGCTTTTCAGGTGGAGAACTACAAGGAATATCTCTCTCTCCAATGCGATGCAGCCCTGCGCAATATCGTACGGCTCTATCCCTATGACACCGCTCCCGGCATAGACACCACTGGGGATGGCGTGGCTGACGATGCCAGCCTGCGGGGCTCCAGTGAAGTGGTGGCATTGCGGATCAAGGAGGAGATACAGAGGCGGGTGGGAGAGGCCGGCCTGGAAATCCTGGATGCGCGCATCACCTACCTGGCCTACTCCACAGAGATAGCTGCTGCCATGCTGCAGCGGCAGCAGGCCTCCGCCATCATAGATGCCCGCCGCCTGATCGTGGAGGGTGCGGTGGGTATGGTGGAAATGGCCCTGGAACGCCTGGAGCAGGGCCAAGCCATACGTTTGGACGAGGAGCGCAAGGCCGCCATGGTATCCAATTTGCTGGTGGTGCTCTGCGGAAACAAGGATGCCCAGCCTATAGCCAATGTAGGCAGCCTGTACTAAGATGGCTGAGAGCAAGAAACAAATCCCCCTGCGCCTCTCTCCCCAGCTGTACAACGCCCTGGCCGCCTGGGCCGAGGACGATTTCCGATCTATCAATGGGCAGATAGAGTATCTCTTGACGGAATGCGTACGGCGTAGGAATAAGGGACGGCTGGGGGAGGAATCGCTCATCCAGGGAGATAACCCGGAATGAGGCATAACCCCGCCGGCGCTGATATGTGCCGGCCCGGCCGTAGGTGAGGATACTATCCACCACAGAGAAGAGCATCCTCAGTATGGCCTAGCTCTGCAACCACAAAAAAAGCCGGCCCGGCAGCCACTCTACGGCTGCCGGGCCGGCTTTGTTATTGCATCATACTATATGCCAGACCCGCTCCGGCCTAACGGCTGGCGCGCAGCCTGTCGCTGGCCGCCTCCAGATCCGCCTGCCACTGGTCTATGCTCAATTCACCCCGCATCACGGCATTGACATTGTCAAAGAGTACCTTGGCCATGGTGGTTCCACCCACAGTCTTGGCCGTGGCAAAGCCTCCCATCACCGCCACCGCGCCCTTGTCATAGATGCGGTAGTAGGCCTGTATGCCGGGACTAAGGTAATCTGCCACTCCGGCTATGGGCTGGGCGGCATCGTGGGCGGCAAAAATCCTGGCCGCCACATTGGAGTACATAAAGCCCACAAAGGCCTTGGCCATCTCCGGCTCCTGGGCTTTGGCAGGTATCCACATCTGCTCAAAGATGGTATACGAACTGGGCTTATTCCCCGGCTTGACCGGAGGAACGGAGCGAAAAGCCCAGCGGAACTTGGAATCCCTGGGCGCGCCCTCCATCTCCTTGGGCAGCCAGGTGCCATTGGGTATAAATATGGCCTTATTGTCCAAGACCAGCTGCTGGTTGAGCAAAAAGCCCTGGGCGTTGGCGTTGTCCATGGTGGAGGCTTCCGTGTACTCGGCCAATCTCCCCACTATTTCCAGCACATCCCTGGCCTCCTGGCTCTCCCATACCCCGTCCTGGTAGGTCATCACATCATTGTAAAACTTAAACCCGCCGGAGGAGGTGAGCATGGCGAAGAACAGGGCATCAAAATACCCCGCCGTGGGATAGGTAAACAGCGCCACCCCATCTTTCCTGGCCGCCTCACCCAGGGCCCACATATCCTCCCAGGTCAGAGGCAGGGCCCAGCCCTTTTCCTCCAACAGGGCGGCATTGTAAAACAGGCCGCAGGGACTGTAAAACATGGGCGCCAAATAGGTCACATCATCCCCATAGGGATTGGTTCCCACTGTGTCCAAAAAGCCGGGCAATATCTTCTCCTTGGCCGGCACGATTTCACAGGGCACATTGCTCTCAAAGACCTCCGTCAGAGGCATCAGCGCGCGCTCCTCTATCAGCCGCTCCGTCAGGCCGGCCTCCCGGCCTATGGCCAAATGCACCACATCCGGCCACACCCCCTCCTCTATCTCTGCGGAAATAATCTCTTCCACTTTCCTGTCTATGGTCAGCTCCACGGTGACATTGCCCATCTGCTCCTCAAAGGCATCCACCACCTCCTGCCACATCTCAGTACCGTAACCGCCCTCCAACACGGCCACCCGCAATATGGCCTTATCCTCCCCCTCGTCAAAACCGGCCAGGGGCATCTCCACTTCTACTTCCTCCCCCTTATAGACTGGATCTGCGGGCGCCTGGCAAGCGCCCAAAAATACTGCCATCGCCCATATGGCCAAGGCCTGCCTTCTCATACAAACCTCCACACATTCCTTACGTCTACCTGCCTATAGCTGTCTAATACCCGAGGCAGAACACTGCCAGACCCCTCCGGAGAACCGCCCCCTCTCCCGGGGAATATCCGGAGCGGCCTCCCCGGTCCGGATATCGGGCTCGGCGGGAATGGTTCCGTCATCCGCTCCCGGCTCCGGACTGACGGCCACCTCCGGAGCGGCCTCCCCGGTCCGGATATCGGGCTCGGCGGGAATGGTTCCGTCATCCGCTCCCGGCTCCGGACTGACGGCCACCTCCGAAGCGGTCTTTCGTCCAACGGATCCCTGAGCAACAGCCTCCTCACCCTCCTTTTGCTTCGGCCCTGGGGCCTCCTCCGGCAATCCCTTTTCCCGGCGAAAGATCTCCATAAACTCCTTGCCGGTGATGGTTTCCTTTTCTATCAGATATTCCGGCAATTTTTCCATCAATGTCCTATGGCTGGAGAGCAGATCCAAGGCCATCTGGTAACTGTCCTTGAGTATGGACACCACCTCCGCATCCACATGGGCCGCTGTGGCATCGGAACAGTTCAGGCTGGCCCTATTGTCCAGATAGCGGCTCTCCACTGTGGCCAGACCCATCAGGCCGAAGCGCTGGCTCATGCCATACTGGGTCACCATGGCCCGGGCTATGTTCGTGGCCTTTTCTATATCGTTGGCCGCGCCGGTGGTCACCGTGTCAAACACCAGTTCCTCTGCCGCCCGTCCGGCCAGCAGTCCCACCAGCATAGCCCTTAGCTCAGCCTCGGTGTTGAGGTATTTCTCCTCCTCCGGCACATGCATAACATAACCCAGCGCGCCCATGGTTCTCGGCACTATGGTAATCTTCTGCACCGGCTCGGCATTTTTTTGGAGGGCGCTGACCAGGGCATGGCCCACCTCGTGGTAGGACACAATGCGCCTCTCCTCCTTGCTCATAATGCGATCCTTCTTTTCCTTGCCCACCAGCACCTGCTCCACGGCGGCAAAAAGATCTTTCTGACAGACAAACTGCCGGCCCTCCTTGACGGCGAATATAGCCGCCTCATTGATCATATTGGCCAGATCCGACCCCACTGCGCCGCTGGTGGCCAGGGCTATGGCATCCAAGTCCACGGTTTCATCCATGCGCACATCCTTGGAATGTACCTTGAGTATGGCCACGCGCCCCTTGAGATCCGGCTTGTCCACGATAATGCGGCGGTCGAAGCGGCCCGGACGCAGCAGGGCCTTGTCCAGTATCTCCGGCCTGTTGGTGGCGGCCAGCAACAACACGCCCTTGGAGGAGTCAAAGCCATCCATCTCCGAGAGCAGCTGGTTGAGGGTCTGCTCCCTCTCCTCATTGCCGCCGCCAAATTTGGAATCCCGGCTGCGGCCTATGGCATCGATCTCATCGATAAAGACGATACAGGGCGCATTTTTGGAGGCCTCCTTAAACAAATCCCGCACCCTGCTGGCGCCCACGCCCACATACAATTCCACAAAATCCGAACCGGTCAGAGAAAAGAAAGGCACATGGGCCTCTCCTGCCACGGCCTTGGCCAGCAGCGTCTTGCCCGTACCAGGAGGCCCCACCAGCAGCGCGCCCTTGGGCAGCTTGGCGCCTATGGCCGCATAACGGCCCGGATTGTGAAGGAAATCCACCACCTCCGCAAGGGATTCCTTAGCCTCATCCTCTCCGGCCACATCCTGGAAAGTAACCCCGGTTTCTTTTTGCACATAAATCTTGGCATTGGATTTGCCCACGCCCATAGGGCCGCCCATGCCACCCATGCGCTTAAAGAAGAATCCCAGCAGCAGCCATACCAGCAACACCGGCAGTATGACCTGCATAACAAAGGAATAGATGGTGGTATTGGTGGGATGGAATTTGCCGTCCACCCCGGCCTCCAGGAGCCTCTGGGTCAGCGTGTCCACGCTTTCCATCCTATAGGCGAAATATGTGGTTCTGGGGGCCGCGGCCAGAAGCGGGCTTTGGCCGTCCTGGCCAGTCTGGCTCTGATCCTCTATCAAATAGAAGCTCACCTTGCCATCCTGCACCTCCACCTGCTCCACCTGCCCCGCCTCCAGATTCTTGACGAACTGGATATAGGACATCTCCGTTCCGGAGCCGCCAAAAATATTGCGCCACAGCATGGTTCCCAGCAGCATCAGGGACAGCGCCAAAAGCAGCATCATGCCAAAATTGCCCCCTGGCGTATTGCCTCCCTTGCCCCCTCCGGGGCCTCCGTTGCCGCCTCCAGGCGGCGTATTGCCCGGCCCCTCCATCCTCTCGATGGCGCCGGCTCCATCCAAAATATCTCTCATCCTATTTTCACCCTTTTTCCCTGTCATTTTGCCCTTCCCCATGGGCTTTTTTTATCAAGAACATTTCCTATCATTATAGGCCAGACCCCGAGGATAAGGCAAGAGCCGAATATTAGACTTTGGCAAAACCTCCCCCCTCCGGCTCTGTCCCGCCAAATTTTTCATATGGATTTTGGCCAGATTTTGCGATATAATAAAATTTGATTAAATTTTTCCAAAAATAGGAGGGCTATATGCCGGTAAAATATGTATTCGTTACAGGAGGCGTGGTATCGGGCCTGGGCAAGGGAATTACGGCTGCCTGTCTGGGGCGGCTGCTCAAAGCCAGGGGATACAAGGTCACCATGCAGAAATTTGACCCCTATCTCAATATAGACCCCGGCACCATGAACCCCATACAGCACGGAGAGGTCTTTGTCACCGACGACGGAGCCGAAACCGACCTGGATCTGGGGCACTACGAGCGCTTTATCGATGAGAGTCTGGACAAAAATTCCAACGTGACCTCCGGCAAGATCTACTGGTCCGTGCTGCAAAAGGAGAGGCGGGGGGATTACGGCGGCGGCACGGTGCAGGTCATACCCCATATCACCAATGAGATCAAGAGCCGATTCTACCGCAATTTTACCGACCCGGACACCCGCATAGCCATTATAGAGGTGGGCGGCACCGTCGGCGATATAGAAAGCCAGCCCTTTCTGGAGTCCATACGCCAGTTCCAGCACGAGGTAGGCAGGGACAACGCCATTTTGATCCATGTGACGCTGATACCCTATCTGGGCGCCTCCCAGGAGCTAAAGACCAAGCCCACCCAGTCCTCTGTCAAGGATTTGCAGGGCATGGGCATACAGCCGGACATCATAGTCTGCCGCAGTGAGAGGCCGCTGGACCAGAGCATCAAGGACAAGATTGCGCTGTTCTGCAATGTGCCGGGCAACAGGGTTTTGCAAAATCTGGATGTGGAACATCTCTACGAGGCCCCTCTGGCCATGGAGGAGGAGAAACTGGCCCAGGTGGCCTGCGACTGCCTACGGCTGCCCTGCCCCGAGCCGGATTTGGCCGACTGGCGGGCCTTAGTGGACAATCTGCGGCATCCCCAGGCAGAGGTGCGCATAGCGCTGGTGGGCAAATATGTATCCCTTCACGATGCGTACATCAGCGTTGTAGAGGCCCTGAAACACGGCGGCATCACCAACCACTGCCATGTGGACATACGTTGGGTGGATTCCCAGGATGTGAGCCGGGATAATTGCGAACAATTGTTTGGTGACGTAGACGGCATACTGGTGCCGGGCGGCTTTGGCTCCCGGGGCATAGAGGGCAAGATAGCCGCCATACGCTATGCCCGCAGCCACAATATCCCTTTCCTGGGCCTGTGCCTGGGTATGCAGCTGGCCATAGTGGAATACGCCCGCCATGTACTGGGCCACAACGATGCCCACAGCATAGAACTGGCTCCCTCCACCACCCATCCCGTCATTGCGCTGATGCCGGACCAGAACGGCGTGGAGGATTTGGGCGGCACGCTAAGGCTGGGTTCCTATCCCTGCGTGCTGGATGAAGGCTCCAAGGCCTATGCCCTCTACGGCCAAAAGACCATAGAAGAACGGCACAGGCACCGCTATGAGGTCAACAATGATTACAGGGAGGCTCTGCGCAAGGCAGGCCTGGCCCTTTCCGGAACCTCTCCGGACGGGCGCATAGTGGAGATGTGCGAACTGCCCTCCCACCCCTTCTTCCTGGCCACCCAGGCCCATCCGGAGTTAAAATCCCGTCCCAACCGGCCCCACCCCCTCTTCAAGGGCTTCGTGGAGGCGGCGCTGGCCTATGCCAAGGGCCGGGCATAATACATGGGCATACTGCGTTACGTCATAGCTTACTTTGTTTTCAGCCTCCTGGGTTGGATTTGGGAGAGCATATACTGTACCCTCAAGGAGAGAAAATGGCAGAACCGGGGCTTTTTGTACGGCCCCCTATGCCCCATCTACGGCTTCGGCTCCCTGCTGTGCGTGCTCTATGCGGATTTGGCCGCAGCAGGGCTGATCAGGCCCCTGCCCTGGTGGGGTATGTTTATAGTGGGTTTTTTTGTCAGCGGCATTTTGGAATATCCCACATCCTATATACTGGAGAAGCAATTCCATGCCCGCTGGTGGGATTACAGCAGCCTACCCCTCAACCTCCACGGCCGGACCAGCGTCCTCACCTCCCTGGGCTTTGGCCTTGCCGCCATAGTCATAGCGGATTGCTTCCTCCCCTTTTTTGAGGGGCTATACGCACAGCTAAACCAGTGGCAGGCCGCTCTGCTGGCCATGATACTGGTGGCCATACACTCCGCTGATTTTACGCTGACATTGTCCCACCTCTCCAATTTCCAGAGGAGCATAGACGAGTTGGAGAACGCTTTCCAGAGCATGATGACCGAGGCTGTAGATCATATGTTCGAAATACAAGGGCAGTTTTACGGCAAAACCCTTAGCCGTATCGCCTCATTCCGGATGAGCGAGGCGCACAACCAGATTGCCGAAAGGATTATCTCCACCATGCGCAATTCCAGAAATCACAAAGGCGGCCGCTGATCGGCCGCCTTATTCCTTTCCTACCGCACCATAGGCTCTATATGGGGGTACTCCTCCTCTATACGGGCCGCTATGCAATAGAAAGAACGATCATACCACTCCTCCGGAAGCTCAAAACGCAGCATCCAGTCCTCACCGCAGCTCTTTGCGTCAAAGGCCCTAAAGCGACGGCCCTGGCCCAGTATATACGCCTCCTGTATTTTGGCCCGCATCTTGTTCAGCTCCAAGACCTTTTTAGGCTCGAACACATGCAAATATATCCAATGTCGGCGGCAGGTCAGCTCCCCCCAGGACAGCTCATAGGGGTAAAAGGGAAAGATATCCGTGCCGTAAACGGCCTCCCCATTGACACGCAGGTACTCACCTACGGCCTCCAGCCTCTCTCTGGCAGCCGGCTGTATGGCTCCGGTATCTGTAGGCCCCACATTCAGCAGATAATTGCCTCCCCGGCTGACTATGCGGATCAGATTGCGTATGATGTCCTTGGGACTGCGCCATTTCTCATCCCGGCGGCAATATCCCCAGGTGTCATTCAGCGTGGCCGGCACCTCCCATCCCCCCTCCAGAGCCAGCCTGGGCAGGAAATTGTCCCCGGTATTCCTATAATCCCCCAATCCATTGCCCACCCTCCCGTTGATCAGGCAGGCCGGCTGCAACTCCTCCACCAACTCCACCAGGGAGCGGCTCTCCTCCTCCGTCATATCCAGGGGCGTGTCAAACCACAATATGGAAATCTCCCCATAGCGGGTCAAAAGCTCCCGCAGCTGGCCCATGCACTTGCCCCGCAGGTAGGCGCCGAAATCCTTGGCACTGTTGTCCTTGCGGTACATATACCCATTGGGATCATGCCAATCCTGGGATTGGGAATAATACAGGCCCAACCGCAGGCCATAGCGGCGGCAGGCCCCGGCCAGCTCCTCCACAAAATCCCGGCGGCAGGGAGCGGCCGCCACGGAGGAATACCCATTGACATGGGTGTCATACATGGCAAAGCCCTCATGATGCTTCGCCGTAAATACGATATAGCGCATACCCCAATCCCTGGCCTGCCGCACCAGATCGTCCGCATCCCATTCCACAGGGTCAAAACGCTCCGCCAACCGGGCATATACCTCCACCGGTATGTCCAGATCGTTCTGTATCCACTCCGCATTTCCCCTATTGGTCCGCCCCTGGTACTCGCCCCCCAGCAGCGCATAAAGGCCGAAATGGATAAACAAGCCATATTTTGCCTCCAAAAACCAAGACTTATCCTTCTGCCTATCTCCCATAATCACACTCCTCCTCAAAGACATGTATGCCTCAGCCACGGCAGCCGAAGCCGCAACTGCCGCTCCGGCAGCCATAAGCCCCGGCCCCGCCCACAATGCCCGCCAGGGCATCTGCTTACAGTCTAGCGCAATTGCCCCCCCTATCCAGGGGAAAAATCCCCCGGCAAGAAACCCTTGCCTCTTCCCATGCCCTCAGGCCTGCCCCTGTGGCGGCAACTCTGCATCAAATGGGGCGGCATCAAGGGGCTGTCTCTGGGCAAAACTCCGGGAAAGACCCAAGGATCTTTGACTGGTCTTTCTCAGGATGAAACGCTTAGCGTTTCATCCTATGAAGCATCCCGCTTTTGGCCCAAATTCCTCCTTAGCCTATGGCCCTATCTAGCCGTGGCCGGCCTGCTGATGGCGTATAATTATCTGCACTTTGACTCAGTGACCGAATTTGGCCAGGCTTACCAGCTGACCGTGGCAGATCAGACCATATACCGGGATTTGGGCAAGCATTTCCACTGGACCTATGCCGTCAACGGCACTTTTTCCAATCTGTTGGGTTTCCAGGCATGGACTCGCAGCTTTCCCTATGTGCGCTATGGGGGCATATTGGTCAACTTTCCCCTTTTCCTGGCTCCGGCGCTGTGCCTGCTGCCCCAGATGCGGCTGGCCATTAGAAATGCCGGCCTCAGAGGCATATGGGGCTGCCTGCTGGGCTTGATCCCTCTCATCAGTTTTTTGCAGGCGCTGTGGAGCCCTTATCCCCTGGAACGCTACCGCCTGGATCTCTACTTTCTCTGCGCCATATCCGCGTATATAGCGCTGGGATTGTGGGCACAGCAGGCCCCGGAGGATCTGCGCAGACAAACTCTGGCCAACCGTCTGGCTCTGGCCGGCCTGTGCATGGCCGTTTTTCTCTTCCTATTGCCCTTTGACCAAAATCCCACGGAGGTATATCCGCATTACCTGGAATTTGCCGAACAAAGCCTGCTCTTCCTACGCCGCTGGGCCGTCTGTTTTTGCTCAGGGCTGTTTCATGATTGATGTCATTTTCTATACTCTACATGACTTTCTCGTAAGTTGTGTTTTTTCTGTTGCCTATGATCTCACTCGGATTCTTTTTTGACAGCATTATCCTTTCCGTTAGGACAAAAAAGCGCATACTACCCCTATATATGCCTCTCTGCTTTTTTTCAGAGTTCAGGTACCGGCTTGAAAATATACCTCACTGCTTCTGCCCAGTCTTGTACCATGTCATCAACAGTGAAGGTGACTGATTTCATATCTTTCTGGTTCTTTTCTTTCATCATTTGCTTATGTGTGATAAAGAAGCAATAGAAGTGCAAAAAATTTTGCCGTTCCTATCCGACACTTGGCCATTGTGTCGGATAGGTCGGGCGGTTATTCGGGCAAGTCAATCTTGCCGACAA
>JBGYPP010000008.1:0-15253 GCA_041838515.1 Acetatifactor sp.
AAGGAAGTGGGAAAACAATTGATACCACTTCTTGTCCAAGGTCAATATGGGTATCTTGGATCGCTGGACTGCGGAGCGAAACTCCTCTCTAAGCATGGCCCCCTCCCTCTGCCTAGCCCTTATTGCTGATCATATACGACAGCTTCATCAGGCTGTCAGACAGGTGGACATTCTCCACCCGCACGCCTCCGGGCAATTGCAGATCCGTGTGCGCAAAATTCCATATGGCCTTGATGCCGCTGGCCGCCAGCCTGGAGGCCACCTCCAGCGCGCCCTCCTTGGGTATGGTCAGCACGGCTATGACTATACCCTCCTTGCGGACAAATTCCTCCAGCCCGTCCAGGGATTGCACGGCCCTGCCCCGTACCAGCTTGCCATGCAGCGCCGGATCCTTGTCAAATATGCCCTTAAAGGCAAAGCCATTGCTCTCAAAATCCGTATAATTGCCCAGGGCCATGCCCAGATTGCCCGCGCCTATGATGATAAAGGGATGGGTGTGGTGCAGGCCCAGGATCTGGCCTATGGTGTTGTACAGCTGCTCCACATTGTATCCATAGCCCTGCTGTCCGAAACCGCCGAAATGGTTCAGGTCCTGGCGTATCTGGGAGGCGGTGACATTCATAATCCGGCTCAGCTCCTGAGAGGATATCCGCTCTATACCCTGGTTTTTCAAATCCCCCAGATAACGCAAATACCTGGGCAGACGGCCAATGACCGCCTGGGAAATTTGTCTTTCTACCATCTGCTTGCCCACCTGTCCATACTATTCTACTGTCTTTCTCCACTGCCGGTTACAGCTGAAATTATACTAGAAAAACCCTTTTCCTGTCAAACTTTGTTGCCATAGGGTCCAAAGCGTGCTATACTCTCTGGTGTATGGAAACGCCCTAAGTCTGCTCGTCTGCATACTCGCATCCAGGGCTGCGTCAGCAAACGGTTTTTCGTTTTCCCAGGTAAAAGGAGAGGATTTTTTATGAAGCGATTGATTACCCGCAGCGATTTTGACGGATTGGTGTGCGCCATGATACTCAAGGAGATGCATTTGATAGACGATATCAAATTCGTCCACCCCAAGGATATGCAGGACGGCCTGATTGAGGTCAGCGACCAGGACATATCCACCAACCTGCCCTATGTAGAAGGCATAGGCCTGGCCTTTGACCACCATTTGAGTGAGGTCAGCCGGGTAGGCGAGAGCCGCCCCAACCATATCATAGACCCCAATGCCATGTCCGCCGCGCGGGTAGTGTACAATTACTACAAGCAGGGCGACAATCTCCACCGCATCTCCGACGAGATCATGGAGGCCGTGGACAAAGCGGATGCCGCGCAGTACAGCCTGGAGGAAATACTCAATCCCCAGGGCTGGACCCTGATGAACTTCCTGATGGATGCACGCACCGGCCTGGGCCGCTTCCGGGATTTTACCATCTCCAACTACCAGCTGATGATGAAACTGGTGGACTTCTGTCTGGACCACCCCATAGAGGAGGTGCTGGAGCTGCCGGACGTAAAAGAGAGGGTCAGCCTCTACTTCGAGCAGCAGGAGCTCTTTAAACAGCAGATCGAAAAGGTACACAAGATACACGGCAAGACCGTGGTGCTCTACCTCAAGGACGAGGAGCCCATTTACGCCGGCAACCGCTTTATGGTATATGCCATGTACCCTGAGACCGAGATTTCCATCCACGTGATGTGGGGCCTCAAAAAGCAGAATACCGTGCTGACCATAGGCAAGTCCATTATCAACAAAAATTCCCAGGCCAATATAGGCGAGATTTGCCTGCGCTATGGCGGAGGCGGCCACAAGAATGCCGGCACCTGCCAGATCCCCAATGACAAGGTGGAGGAGATACTGCCCGAGGTGCTCAAGGCGCTGGAGGAGAACTGACGCCGTACCCACGGCAAAATACAAAGAGGTTTTGAGAACCCGGTTCTCAAAACCTTTTTTTTGCAGGCAGCTCCCCCGCCTACCCGGAACGGCGCTGAGCAGCTGCGCTCCCCCATCCAATAACTATTGACCGAAGGAAAAGCCTAGGGGCAAAGCCCAAAGGCTTTTCCACGGCAACACTCTGACAAATCCTCGGCTAAACCCCAACCGGTTTTAGTATACATAATCCTCGCTCATGCGGGATTTCTCCAGCATGCGCCGGTACAGCTGGCAGCCCTTTTCCAACGCAACACTCCGACAAATCCCGGCTAAACCCCAGCCGGTTTTAGTATACATAATCCTCGCTCATGCGGGATTTCTCCAACATGCGCTGGTACAGCTCGCAGCCCTTTTCCAACGCAACACTCCGACAAATCCCCGCCTAAACCCCAGCCGGTTTTAGTATACATAATTCTCGCTCATGTGGGATTTCTCCAACATGCGCCGGTACAGCTCGCAGCCCTTTTCCAACGCAACACTCCGACAAATCCCCGGCTAAACTCCAGCCGGTTTTAGTATACATAATTCTCGCTCATGCGGGATTTCTCCAGCATGCGCCGGTACAGCTCGCAGCCCTTTTCCAACTCTTCATGGCGTCCGCAACCCACCACTCTGCCGGCATCCAACACCACGATCCTGTCGCATTTTTCTATAGAGGCCATCCTGTGGGAGATGACGATAACCGTCTTATTTTGTATCAGCTTGCTGATGCTCTGCTGTATTTCTATCTCATTTTCCACATCCAAGGAGGCGGATATCTCATCCAGCAGCACTATGGGCGCATCCTTGAGAAAGGCCCTGGCTATGGATATCCTCTGTCTCTCACCGCCGGAGAGATTGGATCCGTTCTCCCCTATCAAGGTCTGAAAACCCTGGGGCAATTTGGCGGCTATCTTATCCACATTGGCCAGCCTGGCCGCCTCCAATACCTCCGCATCCGTGGCATCACGGCGGCCTACCCTGATATTCTCCAGTATGCTGGCATTGAACAATTCCACCTCCTGGAACACTATGGAAATCTGCGCAAACAGGCCGGCCGGATCCATAGTCTTGATCTCCTGGCCTCCCAGCCTGATGCTGCCCCCCTGGTAATCATACAGACGGGCCAACAGCCGCATCAAGGTAGTCTTTCCACAGCCGGAGGGGCCTACCAAGGCAGTGGTCTGGCCCTGTTTTGCCTCCAGGCTGATCCCCTGTATCACCGGATTTTCCCCATAGGCAAAGCGCACATCTTCCAGCACAAAATCATAGGATTGCATGACCGGCGGCTCTCCTTCCGGCACCTCCTCCTGCTGGATGGCGCGTATGCGGTCAAAGGAATCCTTGAAGTACATCGCGATCAATACAAAGTCGGAAACGCTGTTATACAGCACGGACAAATTGCTCGCCGCCAGCATATATCCCAGAAAATACAGCAGAGAAATGTGGCCCTGGGCATACATCCAGGCGCCCAGAGTGGCGGCAAAAACCGGGGAGAGCTTGGGCAGCAGGCCTACCAAAAAATTTGCCACGGCCATGATCAATTCCGACCGGATATGCAGGCGCTCAGACTCCTCCAGCCTCTCTCCCACCTCCTTTTCTACGGCGTCTTGCAGGGAATAGCTCTTGATTTCCTGCTGCAATTCAAAGGCATCCTGAAAGGCCGCAGCATTGTCCAGCAGCGTCTGGTAATAGTGCTTTACCTCTCCCATATGCAGCCTGCGGGTAGCTATCAATACGATGCCGGCCAGCCATATGGGCAAAGTCACGGCCAGGCCCATCCAGAGATTGGACCAAAGCATAACCAGGCTGATCAGCGCAAAAAAACCCACGAAGCCTATAGCCTGAGGCAGCGCATGGCTGATGGCTGTTTCCACATTGCCCACATCCATCATAACCGTCTGTGACAGGTCGGTGAGATTGTGTTTGGAAAAATACGACATGGGAAGTTTGCGGAACCGGTCCCCTATCTGCACCCGCAGGGCCACGCTCTCCTCATACGTACTGTCATAAGTGCTGATATACTCCTTGCGTATTATCAAAAACATGATCAGAAATATGCCTGCCCAGACAGCCAAAAAATAGTGCAGAGGCAGCAGATGCCCGGTAAGCGCATTGTGCAGAAAAAAGAACACCAGCATGGGCGTAAGTATATAAGTAAAGTACTTCAAAAACGAGTACACAGCCGAGCGAAGCACATTCTCCGCACCCTTATCTGTAAGACCAAAGGCCTGTTGGATTTTAGTTTTCATGGGCCACCCTCCATTCCTTTGCGGCATAATATTTTTCCAAAAATCCGCTGTAGCGGCCGCCCAACGCCATCAGCTCCTCATGGCTGCCCCGCTCACAGATACGGCCATCCTCCACAACCAAAATCTCGTCCACATCCCTTATGCTGGAGAGTCTGTGGGCTATCATCAGCACCGTCTTTCCCTCCATCAAATGGCTAAATCCCCTCTGTATTTCATACTCATTTTCCGGATCCGCAGCTGCGCTGGCCTCATCCAAAATAATAATTGGCGCATTTTTAACAATGGCCCTGGCTATGGCTATTCTCTGCTTTTCCCCGCCGGAGAGATGCACGCCCTTGGCTCCCACCACGGTCTGCTCCCTCTGGGGAAATTTGTCCAAAATGCTGTCGCACATGGCCAGCCCCAAAGCCTCCATCACCCTCTCACGGCTGGCTTCGGGATTGCCCAACTCCACGTTCTCATACAGGCTCTTGGGGAACAATTTGGCATTTTGAAATACGAAGGCTATGGATTTTTCCAGGGTGCGGGGATGGTACTCCTCCAGATTGACGCCGCCTATGCGTATATGCCCTCCCCGCAGGGGATAGAAGCCGGACACCAGCTTGGCTATAGTGCTTTTGCCCCCTCCGGAAGCGCCCACCAGCGCATACCTTTTGCCCGCCTCCAGCCGGAGAGAAAAATCCTTTAACAGGGACGGCCCCTGGCCATAGCCAAATTCCACGCCGTCAAATTCTATGTCATATGCCGGCATATCCATCCTCTGGCCCAAGCCCAGGGAATTGCCCTCCAAATCCGAAAACAGGCCCTCCAGCTTGTCTATGGTTTCCTTGGCCTGCATTTGCTGTCTGTTAAACATCATAATCTTCATAAAGGCAGCGTTGAGCAGACCTACAAAGCTCATAAAAAACACCACCGTGCTCAACACCTTGGCCAGGGGGGTTCCGCCTTGCAGCTGGGGATATGCCAGGCAGATGACCAGGGAACCAAAGCACATCATACCGCTTTGGAACAGCACATAAGACGTGCGGCAGCTCTGGCTAAAGCGGGTGACCACCTTTCCATAATGGCATATGGAGGCATACAATTTCTCAAAACTGGACACCTCCAGGCCAAAAACCTTAATGACCTGTATGCCCCGGACGAACTCCACGGTTTCCGAATTGATATCCTCCAGAGCCGCCGTGTATTGATCCATCAAATCCTGGTCCGCATACATATTCTTAAAACAAATCAGGGCAAAAATCACGGCTGCAAGAACCAAAAGGCCCATCTGCCAACCGGAGAAAAAGGCCAGAGCCAACAGCCCCAGTGGAAAAATAAGCGCATTGACGCTGTCCGGCAAAATATGCGCCACGATGACGTGGGTATTGACGGTATTGTCGTCAATAATCTTTCTGGTACGCCCAGAGCTATGGGTGTCAAAAAAAGAAAAGGAGGCTTTCAGCAAATGTGTCAATCCCCTTTTTTTCATATTGGTTTCCACCCGAAAAGCAAAGAGATGGCTAAAACACAGACATAAAAAATATGTCAGCCCATACAAAAAAGTAGCCCAAAAAACATTCCAGGATAGGCTGGATATCCTGTCCAAACCGCCTCCGGATGTCACCGTATCCAGTATCTGCCAAAAGAAATAGTATGGCACAAAGGACAGAATAGTCGCTATGCCGGACAGGACCATGGCGGTCACCATCAGCGCTTTTTTCTCTTTGCCGTATGCCAGAACACGCCGCAAAGTATCCATAGTTCCTCCTTTTCTTTCCGCTTACGCAGGACTTTTCTCCAGATGCTTTCTCAGTATTTTATATCCCAAAAACACACCGGCCACAGACAAGAGGGTGATAATCAGCGTGACAATCAAAGCCATATAACCGGTATAATACAGTACCATCTCGTCCATGGCCTGCTCCGTCTGCCCTCTGCGAATCCATTCCTCCTTGAAGCTCTCCAAGAAAAACATGGCCGGTATCATACCTCCCAGACTATGGCCCACATGGATCAAAGCCGAAGAGAGGGCAACCCTCCACACAGGCGGATTCTTGGATCCGGAGCTCAAAAAATCAGCCAGCGCCGATGCCACAAGCACCGAAATCAGCCAGGGCAGGTAGGCGGAACCCATCATGGAAAATACGCCCATAACCAGACCGGACATACAGGTATACTGCCACATTTTGCCCACCTTGCGGCTGATAAAGAGCAGTACTGCGCCGTTTAACAATCCGCAGATTCCGGGGCTGAGCGCATGCCCCAGATTGCCAAAGGGCCAGCTCACCATCAGTGCCGCAAAGTACAATATCACATATATGGCCGTCAGCAGCGCCAGGAGCAATATATGTCGAATCTGCATTTTATTTTGCATAATGCGCCTCCATTTCTATAAAAATCTCGTTCAACCTGCCTATGTTTCCCTCTTCCAATAGCATATCCTCGGCCAGCCGTCCACACCGCAGATAGAGCAGCCTGTCACCGATTCTTCTCACCAATTCATAATCATGGGTAATGACCAATATGGTCTTTTTCTCCCGCAAAGACTCCAACAGAGAGCAGGTTCTCTCCATGGAATGGCTGTCCAAACCGCTGGTGGGCTCATCAAAAACCAATATGGGAGCACGGCTCACGCTGGCCAGCGCCAGTTGCAGCCGCTGCTTCTCCCCCCCGGACAAGCTGTGGGGATGCCTGTGCCGCAAATCCCACAATCCCATGGCCTCCAGCGCCCTACGGTTGGCCTCCCCATCCCGGGACTCTATCTCCAGCTCCGCCAGCACGCTATGGCCAAACAGCTGAAAATCCGCATCTTGGAGCAAAAACAGCGCCTCGCCCTCCCTGCGTATGCCGCCCCCTTGCTTCCGCAGCAGGCCGCAGAGAAGACGGGCCAAAGTGGTCTTGCCGGCCCCATTGACACCCACAAGGCAGGTGATCTGACCATCGCCCAGACTCAGGCTGATATCCTCCAAAACGGGTCTGTAGGACACGCCCTCCCACTCCACCCTCTTGCGCGCCATAGGCCTGGCTCTACCGGGGGGATAGGCGGCTCCAAAGAGATCCCAGACCCGCTTGGCATAGGGCAGGGCGGCAAATTCTCCGACGTTTTCACAGCGCAATAGGCTGCCCTGCGCCACATAATACACCCGGTCCACATCCCTGGGCAGATAAAAAAACCTGTGGTCAGACACCAGCACCAGCTTGCCCTTACGGCGCAGACCCTCCATATACCGGCCCATGCGCATGGCATTTCCATAATCCAGATTGGCCGAGGGTTCATCGAACACCAGTATGTCCGGCTCCAGCATCAATGCCGTCATCAGAGCCAACAGCTGCCTCTCTCCGGAGGATAGGGCAAATATATCCCTGTCCAGCAGATCTCCTATGGCAAATTCCGCCTCTAAGGCCTCCAACCTCTCCACCATCTCCTCCCGGGGCAGGCCATAGTTCTCCATGGCAAAGACCAGCTCCGAGGTGGTATTGTCCGTAAAAAACTGGCTGCGGGGATTTTGGAATACCACGGCCAGACAGCGGCCCCTCTCATGGGCCGGAGGGCTGTCCTTATTGCCAATAAATACGCAACCTTTCCTCTCTCCCTCCACGATCTCCGGAATAATGCCGCTGATCAGGCCCAGCAGTGTGGATTTGCCGCTGCCGGAATCCCCGGCCACCAGTATCAATTCCCCGGCCCGCCCCTCCATTTCGGCCCCTTTTAGGGCCCAGGAAGACTCTCCTGCGTAGGAAAAGGCCACATCCTCCAAAGCCAGCAGCCTGCTCATAACCAGCCTCCCATCCACATACAGCCCAGGGCAAATACAGCCAGGCCTGCCGCATCCGGCCAGCCAAAACCCTGCTGATAGTAACTGCTCCGCCTGTTGGGCGCGCCCAGCCCCTTGGTGACCCCGGCGCAGCTCAGTTCTCCGCTCAGCGCCACAGCCCTAAAGAGCTGGGGCACCAGCATATAGGAAAAACTGTGTACCGGCCGCCTCCAGGACATCTGTATGCCCCGCAGAGCCATGGCCTCCTTGATGATGGCCCATTCCTTGCGGAAGGTGGGTATGTAGCGCAGGGTGACTGTCAAGCCTATAATAGCCATCTTGGGCAGGGGAAGAACCTGCAATGCGGAGAGCATCTGTGAGGCGTTGTACTCACCCGCCAACAGCACGGCCATAACGCCGCAGGGCAGAAATGCCAGCAGGACCTGAAACATGGTGACAAAACCGCTGTAGGGCAAAATAGCCCTGGCCAGCATGTACAAAAGGCCAAATAGGCCAAGGTAAGCCAAGGCCTTTACAAAAGCCCTGAAATTGCCGGTTAGAAATAGCAAACTCAAGGAGAAAGCCAAAAAGAAAGCCAGGCAGCGCCAAGAGGCAAAGAGGGTGCTAAACACCGGCGTGATCAGACTGATGGCCATTATCGTCAGGGGATGAAAGCGTATCCCCCAGGATTTGGCGGACCTTTTCTGCATACATACCTCCTCTATCCCTTAGCCCCGGGCCTAGGTGAGACTTCCCCCCGCTTTTCCCCCAGGCTATCATCCCAGATGCATTTGTTGGTTAGTAAATACTAATGCAGTATAGCGCCGCCCTGCCTCCCTGTCAATTATTTGACCATTTTTTTTGCACAGAAAAAACCCCGCCCTGCGCCAAAGCCGCGCAGGACAGGGCATGCCTGTATGTCTTCCTTCACTCCGCCAAGGTTTCCCAGAGGGCGTACTCAGCCTCCAGCTTGGCCCGGTTCTCCTCTATGGAGGCCTGCAATTCCTGTAACCGGTGGGAGTTGGTAGCTATATGGGGCAAGGCCATCTCCTCCTCCAGGCTGCGTATGCCCGCCTCCAAAGCCTCTATGGCTGCCTCGCATTTCTTCAGATCGTTTTCTCTTTTTCTGGCCCTAGCCTGTTCCTCCTTCTGCCTCTTCCAGTCCGTCTTGGCCTGACTGGCCTCCTCCCTGTCCTGGGCAGGGCCACTGGCCACCCGGCTCCCTTCACCTTTTTTCTCCAGATAATAATCGTAATTGCCCAGGTAGCTGTGGAAGCGGCCATCCCGCAGCTCCCATATCCTATGGGCGGTCTGATTGACAAAATACCTGTCGTGGGAGATGAAGAGCAGCGTGCCTGTGTACTGGTTCAGCGCCTCCTCCAATATCTCTCTGGAGGGTATGTCCAGATGGTTGGTAGGCTCATCCAGCAGTAGGAAATTGGCCTTGGACAGCATCAATTTTGCCAGCAGCATACGGCCCCGCTCTCCGCCGCTGAGATCCCCTATGCGCTTGAACACATCATCCCCGGTGAAGAGAAAAGCCGCCAGCATGCTGCGTATCTGGGTATTGTCCATCTGGGGGTAGGCATCGGATATCTCCTGGAACAGCGTCTTGTCCATATCCAGCACCCTATGCTCCTGGTCATAGTACCCACATTCCACTCCGGCGCCCAGGACAAAGCTGCCCGCATCCGCCTCCAGCTTGCCCTGCAATATGCGCAGCAGCGTGGACTTGCCCGTGCCGTTCTCCCCCAGTATGGCTATATGCTCCCCCCTGCGTATATGCAGATCCACATCGGCAAAGAGATCCAGATCTCCAAAAGATTTGGCCAGACCCTGGGCGCGCAGCACATCCTCGCCGCTTGCATGGGAAGGCTCCAGAACCAGCCGCAGTACGGCCTCCTCCCCCAGGGGCTTCTCCAGCCTCTCCACCTTGGCCAACATCTTCTCCCGGCTCTCCGCCCTTCGTATGGACTTCTCCCTGTTAAAGGATCGGAGCTTCTCTATGACCTCCTCCTGCCGCCGCAGTTCCTTTTGCTGGTTGGCATAAGCGTGCATGGCCTGGGCATCCAGCAGCTTCTTCTGCCGGGCATAGTCGCTGTACCCCCCGGAAAACACCTGACAGCGGCCGGCCTGCAGAGCCACCACCTTGCGAACCACCCTGTCCAGAAAATATCTGTCATGGGACACCAGCAGCACCGCCCCCTTATATGCGGCCAGATAAGACTCCAACCAGGAGATGGCGCCCATGTCCAGGTGGTTGGTGGGATCATCCAACAGCAGCAGCTCCGGAGCCAACAGCAGCAGCTTGCCCAGGGCTATGCGGGTCTTTTGCCCGCCGGAGAGGGTGCCCAGGGAACGGCCAAAATCCTCCTCCCCAAAGCCCAGCCCGCGCAGCACGGCGGCCAGCTGGCTGCGAAACACCAGCCCGCCGCCCTCCACAAATTCCCTGTAATCCCTGTCATAGGCCGCAGAGAGTTCCAGCGCCTCCTCCCCCTTAGCCCCCCGCAGGGCCTCCTCCTGGCGGCGCAGGCTCTCCTCCAACGACACCAAATCCCCTTTTACGGACAACATCTCCTCATACAGGCTGCGCTGCTGATCCAGCAGGGGATTTTGCGCCAGATAGGAGAGGGAACATCCTTTGGACAAGACCACCTGGCCGGAATCCGCCTCCAATTCCCCGGTGAGTATGCGCAGCAAGGTGGTCTTGCCCGCGCCATTGGCTCCCACCAGGGCCACTTTCTCCCCGGCGTTGATATGAAAGCTCACCTCTTGCAAAACCGGCTTCTCGCCGAAAGCCTTAGATATGGATTGGCAAGACAGAACCATGGATAAACCTCCCCTACAGACAGTCCGGCAGCCTAGGGACCAGAAGCTGCCTCCGCCCAGCTCCGGCCAGTGGCATATTCTATGCCAATTCCCGGCTGCACATTGTATACATAAACATGAAAATTTACGGAAACGCCCCCATCGTCCGGTGAGTAGGCCTCCATATACACACCCCTGGCCACCAATTCCTCCCCGTGAAAATCCGGCCTGACCCTGTAGAATACGCTGCCGCCTTTTTCCCGTAGGTACTCTGCCACCAGATTCTCCCAGGGCAGCATACCCTCCACATTGAACCAACGGGTGCCGGTGATCAGATTTTCCACAGTGTCATTCTCTCCGGCCAACTGATAAGCGATCAGATGACAGCGATTGTAGAGATAATTCCCCTCCACTATGCCGGGGTATTTGACCGTATGCCAGCCGCTGGGCCTCACGTGTCCTATGGCTCCCCTCTCCTCTGTGGGCATGGTTTCCGGATACAGATGCGCATAGGCCTCGCCGCAGCGGCCCAATTCGTCCAGGGGCGCATAAACCTCCAGACCCGGAGGCCAGTCCGGCGCCTCCCGGCCAAAGCCGGAGAGGCCATCCCCTACCTCCTCATAGGTACGTCCCGCATATCCCTGCAGCTCCCCCGACGGAGCCGGAAAAAGCCCAGGCACGGGATTCTCCCACAGCCCCAGAACGCTGCCCAGCCATAGGAGCAGGCCCAGAGGCAGCCACAGCCAATACACCCATCCGGGCTTTCCTCTCCTCCTCCGGCCGCCACCCATCACCCCATTCTCCTTTCAGACTGCACAAAAAAACCGGCAAGCGCATTGCCCACCGGTAGAAAAAAATGAGACATCAGGGAATCGAACCCTGGACAACTTGATTAAAAGTCAAGTGCTCTACCATCTGAGCTAATGTCCCAAAGCAGGGCTAGTTGGATTCGAACCAACGAGTGCAGCAGTCAAAGTGCTGTGCCTTACCGCTTGGCCATAGCCCTAAAAAATGCCCCAGCCCAGCCAAGCTGTATGCGGCGCATATGCGGGTGGATAAAGGGATTCGAACCCTCGGCCTTCAGAGCCACAATCTGACGCGCTAACCAACTGCGCTATATCCACCATGCAGAACAAGAACTCCTGTGCTCGAAGGGATTCGAACCCCCGACCCACGGCTTAGAAGGCCGTTGCTCTATCCAACTGAGCTACGAACACATCTGCTGACGATACGCCTGGGAGGACGAAAAATAGACGTCCATCAAAGCATAGGAAAAACCAACAAAAAGTATTATAACAAACACTTCCATCCCAGTCAATAGCTTTGGAGCTGTTTGCACAATATTTTTTTGCCATCGGGGCGACAGGATTCGAACCTGCGGCCTCCTGGTCCCAAACCAGGCGCTCTACCAAGCTGAGCCACGCCCCGGATATGTGCAAAAAACATAGCTGTCCGGCGCCGAGTGCGCCTTAGATCCATATTCCCCCGGCAGGGACCGGCCGTCCAGACTAAATCAGACTAGCACAAAGTCCCCGCCAGCGCAAGACATTTTTTCCCATCAGCCTACCAGCTGTCCTTTTCCAACTCCCTGCGGACCTCCTGTATGAACTCCCGGCTGTCCAGCCTGCGTATCTGGGGCAGGCTGGATATGGCAGCCAGATCCCCGGTCATGGCCCCGCCCTCGATTACCGTCTTGACGGCATTCTCCAGCGCAGAGGCAAAGCTCCGCAGCCTGGGCAGCGAATCCAGCTCTCCCCGCTTGCGCAGGGCCCCGGTCCAGGCAAAGATGGTGGCCACGGAATTGGTGCTGGTCCTCTCCCCCCGCAGATGCTTGTAATAATGCCTTTGCACCGTACCATGGGCAGCCTCATACTCAAAGGCTCCCTTGGGGGAAACCAGGACGGAGGTCATCATGCCTAGAGATCCAAAGGCTGAGGACACCATATCGCTCATCACATCGCCGTCATAATTCTTGCAAGCCCAGATAAAGCCGCCCTCATGCTTCACCACCCGGGCCACGGCATCGTCTATCAGCGTGTAGAAATACTCCAGGCCCAGCTCTCTGTAGCGGTCGGCATACTCCTTATCAAATATCTCCTGGAAGATATCCTTGAACCTGTGGTCATAGGTCTTGGATATGGTGTCCTTGGAAGCAAACCAAACATCCTGCCCCTGGTCCAGGCCGTAGGCAAAACAGGCCCTGGCAAAGCTCTCTATAGAGGCATCCAAATTATGCACGCCCTGCACAACGCCCGGCCCGTCAAATTCCTGTATCAGCCGTCGGCTCTCCCGGCCCTGGGCATCGGTAAAGACCAGCTCTGCCTTGCCCGGCCCCTCTATGCGCATCTCGGTGTTCTTATACACATCGCCATAGGCATGCCTGGCCAGTGTGATGGGCTTTTTCCAGCATTTCACCATGGGATCTATGCCCTTGACCAATATGGGCGCGCGGAATACCGTCCCATCCAATATTCCCCGTATGGTGCCATTGGGACTTTTCCACATCTCCCGCAGGCCGTATTCCGACATACGGGCGGCATTGGGCGTGATAGTGGCACATTTGACGGCCACGCCATGCCGCAGAGTGGCCATGGCGGCCTCTCTGGTGACGGCATCCCCGGTGCTATTCCTATGCTCCAAGCCCAAATCATAGTACTCCGTACGCAGCTCTACAAAGGGCTCCAGCAGCTCCTCCTTGATCATGCCCCACAGTATGCGGGTCATCTCATCGCCGTCCATCTCCACCAGCGGACGCGCCATGGATATCTTTTCCATATGCCCACTCCTTATTTATTGACAAATAAATAACCATTATTCTGGGGACTGTCTGTACCCATCCCCGGCATAGGCCTCCCGCAGGCTCCCCTGTACCATATGGTCATAGGCATTGAGTATGTGCTCGTTGGCCAATCTCTGCGCCAACAGCCCATCCCCGGCCTTGATGGCCTCCATGATGCCCTTGTGCTCCTGGTTGGACTTTGGCCACCGGTTCTGGCTGGCCAGCGTCTTTTTCCGCACCCGCATAACATACTGGTGAAAGCCGGTCAGCTGGTGCTTCAGCATACGGCTGCCGCAGGCTTCGTACAGTATCTCATGAAAGCGGTTGTCCAGCGCGGCCAGAGGCTCCAAATGGCCCTTTTCCGCATGAAATGCCGAGAGATAGACATTCTCCTCCAGCTCCTCCATCTGCTCCGGCGTGATACGGCGGGTGGCCCAGAGCGCGCACAGGCCCTCCAGCAGGGAGCGGATCTGGTATATATCCTCCACATCCTCCTCCCTTATGCCTATGACTATAGCCCCTTTATTGGGTATGATAGAAATCAAACCCTCCAGTTCCAGCTGGCGGAACGCCTCACGGACTGGAGTGCGGCTCACGCCCAGCTCCTCTCCCAGGGCTACCTCCCGCAGCTCCTCCCCCTCCTTATAACGGCCCAGCAAAATGTCCTCACGCAGCCTATGGAATACCTGGCCCCGAAGAGAGTAATGCCCTCCCAACTCCCATTTGCCCGCTTTATCTCTACGCTCCAAAGCCTTCTGCCTCTCTAGGAGTCTGCGCTCCTCTGCCATTCCATGGTCCAATCCTCCCTGGGCAACAGCAATATGCCGCCGTCCACCCTGGAGAGCTGCGCCGTCCATATGCCCTCCTCCAATGTCAGGGGCAGGGCCTCCAACTGGCCGTTGGCATCCAGTGTAAAGCCGGCCACATCCACCCCTTGCAAGGCCGGAGGCAACGCCCCCTGCACGGTCAGGATATGGGAGCCCAAATCATACAATTCCATATCTGTAGTCAATTCCATCAGCCGCAGGCGGTAATATGCGCCCTGGGGCATGGCCTCCACTATGACCCTATCCCAGGCCCCGGCGAAATCCTCCGCCTGCCCGGCCTCCACCGAAAGCGCATAATCCTCGGCCAGACCCTCCATAGAGGCCTGTATGCCGCTTAGTCCGCTGACCAGCACCCTGCCCTGCCGTCCGCTGGGCGAGAGGGCCGGCAGCCTGTACTGCCTATTGTCCAACAAAAGGCTGGCCTCCTCCGCGCTCTGACGGGGCAGGCTGCCCAGGTATTGCAGATTTACCCCGGAGTCAAAGGCGCCCACTCCCAGAAAATGCAGGCTGGCCGGCAGCTCCATCTCTGTCAGTCCGGTGGAGGCAAAGGCCCGGTCACGGATGATGGAGATGCGGGAGGGCAGGCTTAGCTGGGTCAAATTTGCACAGCCCAAAAAAGCCTCCTCGCTGATAATCTCCAGGCTCTCCGGCAGCACAATCGAGGTAAGGGCCTCCCGGCCGGCGAAACACTCCGGCCCTATGAGCCGCACTCCCTCCGGCACGGACACCTCCGCAGCCTCTCCCTTATAAGCCACCAGCACATCCCCGGATATCAGGAAATCCCCCTCTCCCCTTTGGAGGAAGTCTTCCACCCAAAGGCTCTTGTCAAAGGCCTTTGGCCCCAGATAGACCAGAGAGGAGGGCAGGACGGGGGCTGCCAGGGATCGGCAGGCATAAAAAGCGCCCGGGCCTATGCTCTCCAAGCCCTGGGGAAGAACCAC
>JBGYPP010000009.1:0-12394 GCA_041838515.1 Acetatifactor sp.
AAAAAGAATTTTTTTTCCAAAAGGGCTAAAGTTTTTCCCCAGGGCTGCCGATATAGGTATCGTACAGGCCGATGGAATGGTCCGGAGGCCATCACCATACCGGAGCAAAAGGATTTGCTCTGTATTACAAGGAGGTAAACCATGATCGTACAACACAATCTCACTGCCATGAACTCCAACCGTATGTTGGGCCTGACCAAGTCCAGCTTGGCAAAGTCCACCGAGAAGCTGTCCAGCGGCTTCAAGATCAACCGCGCCGCTGACGATGCCGCCGGTCTGGCCATCTCCGAGAAGATGCGCAGGCAGGTAAGGGGTCTGACCCAGGCTTCTGCCAATGCACAGGATGGTATCTCCATGGTGCAGACCGCAGAGGGCGCTCTGGCTGAGGTTCATGACATGCTGCAGAGGTTGAACGTTCTTTCCGTAAAGGCGGAGAACGGCACCTTGATGAGCCGAGACCGGAAGTTCGTTGACGATGAGGTAAAGCAGCTGCTGTCTGAGATCAACCGCGTTGCTTCCACCACCACCTTCAACGAGCAGAAGCTGCTGAATGGTACTTTCTCCGCTGACGAGTCCGCCAAGCTGAAGGTAGGCGTGGAGAGCGGCCAGTACATCAGCTTCAAGATTGCGAGGCTGGATGCCAGCGGTTTGGGCGTGCATGGTATGTCTGCTACCACCATGACCAATGCCACCAAGCTGAACACGGCTGTAAAGTCTGCTATCACCAAGTTGTCCCAGCAGAGGTCTGCTCTGGGTGCTATCCAGAACCGTCTGGAGCACACCATCAAGAACTTGGACAACGTTGTAGAGAACACCACCGCTGCCGAGGCTGCTATCCGCGATACCAACATGGCAGAGGAGATGGTGAAGTACTCCAACAACAACGTATTGGTGCAGGCAGGCCAGGCCATGCTGGCACAGGCCAACCAGTCCAACCAGGGCATACTGTCCTTGCTGCAGTAAGGCAGTCGCTGGTCCGGAGTATCATCAAATCAAGGAAAAGCCGCAAAAGGCCAGCGTATGCTGGCCTTTTGTATATATAAGATTTTTTGGAGGCGGGAATGGCGGCGCTGTTCCCTAGGAGAGGTGGGAAGCCATGGCAGAGGATTTTTTGGTTCCTATATACAAGATGGCATTTTGCGGGGCGGATTTGGCCCAGATCCGGGAGAAGCTGGAGATTGGGGATGGCTATGGGGCACAAAGGCTGTTGGAGTCCTGCCGCAGGGATTTGGAAGAAGCCTGCCGGATATTCTGCCAATGGGATGGGGAGAAAGGGCAGGCATTGCAGGCCGTCGTAGAGAAAATAGGAGAAAAAGCTGCCGACGGCATAGGATTGGCGGATTATATAGGCATGGAGCTGCTGCCCCTGTATTATGACTGTATGGCCCTGTGGGGGCATATAGAGGAAAAGGAGGGGAATTATGGCCTGGAGTCCTCCCGCAGCGGTTTTCTCACATTAAAGAATCTGGAAAAGGATATCTATTACCACAGCCGGGTCAATCCCCTGCAACAGGCCAGAATATGGGCTAAGGGCTTGTATGCGCCAAATCAGAGCCGGTATACGCTGCTGGGCGGTGGTCTGGGATATATGGCCTATGCGCTGTATGAGCTTTCCGATGGGGCGGCGCAGATACAGGTATTCTTCCGGGATGGGCAGCTGGCAGAATACGCCCTGTGCTATGGCCTGTTGTCCTATATACCGGAGTCCTGTCTGGATATCGTGGTGTCTGAGGATTTGATGGATTTTCTCCAGGCATCCGCCCAGGAGGGCGTGGATACCTATATCTATCCCCCCTCAGTGACGGAATGGCCTCCCGAGGAGGAAAGGCTGCTTAAGGGTTTGGTTTTGCAGGCGGAAACTGTTCGCATTATGCGGCCCTCCATAGAGCGGAACTGCCTTTGGAATTCCAGATCCGGTCTGCCCCTGTTTGGCCAGGGAAATTGGCACGGCCTGCCCCGGCGATTTTTGGTGGCGGCCGGGGGGCCCAGCCTGGATGAAAATCTGGACTGGATACGGAAGAATCGGGAGGGATTGGCCATAGTGGCTGTGGGCACGGTGTTTCGAAAGCTGATGGGAGAGGGAATAAAGCCTGATTTCGTGACGGTGCTGGACCCTCATAGGCGCATACTGCGGCAGATAGAGGGTCTGGAGGCGGAGGATGTGCCTCTGCTGATAGGCGCCCAGGCCCATTATGGCTTTGCCCGCATCTATCAGGGGCCCAAATATCTCTGTGTGTCCTATAGGGATGATGAAGTGGCCGGCTGGGACTTGGATTTGACAGGGGAGCCGTTGTGGAGCAAGGGAGGTACGGTGTCCTATATGGCCATAGAGGCGGCCATACGCATGGAGGCCAGGCAGATTTATCTGGCGGGGCTGGATCTCTCCTTCCCCGGGGGCATGAGTCATGCCTCCGGCACCTTGGATATGGAAAAAAAGAGCGGTAACGATTTCATGCAAGCACCGTCCGCGGATGGGGGCTTGGTGGATACGGATGCGACTTTCTTGGATTACAAGGAGCAGATAGAGGAACTGATATCTGCGGCGGATCAGGGCATTGAAGTGTACAATCTCTCTCGCTCCGGCCTGGCCATAGCCGGGACTAAAACCCCGGACTGGCTGCGGATGGGCATATAGAGGCTCTTGTGCCAGCTCGGGAGGGGCAGGCTGTGGGCGCATCAGCGCCCTTTGGAGGATGGTGAATGGTGGAGGATTTTTTGGCGCCCTTATATACGGCGGCTTTTTGCGGCGCAGATTTGGAGGCTGTGCATAGCAAGCTCTTAGAGGGCAAACTGCACACGGCCAACGTGCTGATGGAGGATAGCAGGCCGGATTTGATGGAGGCCTGCCGGCTGTTTTTGGAATGGGATCAGGCCAAGGGACAGAGGCTGTACCAGGGGTTGTTGGCTTTTTCCCAAAGCCTGCACGATGGAACGGCCTTGGCGGATTTGGTGGGGGAGGAGATTCTGCCAGCCTTTTATGACTGTATGGCCCTGTGGGGTCATATACGGGAGGAGGCCGGGGGATATATGTTGGAGTCCTCCCGCAGCGGTTTCCTGACTCTATATTCTCTGGAAAGCAAGGCCTATATTCATTCCCGGATCAATCCCCTGGCCCAGGCCCGGCGCTGGGCGGAGAGCCTGTATTCGCCCAGTCAGGAGAGTTATGCCTTGTTGGGCGGGGGATTGGGGTATCTGGCGTATGCGCTGTATGAGATGTCAGATGGGGCGGCCAAGCTGCAGGTGTTTTATAGGGATGGGCAGCTGGCCAAATTTGCCCTGGGTTATGGTGTGCTGGGGTATATACCTGAGGAGCAGCTGGAAATTGTCGTATCGGAGGATGTGGAGGATTTTTTGCGGGCAGCATTGCGCAAAGGCGTGGATAGTTATATCTATCCTCCCTCCATAGGGGAGTGGCCGCCCAAGGAGGCGGCCCTGCTGGACGGGCTGTCTGTGGAAACGGAAACAGTACGTCTGCTGAAACCGTCTGTAGAACGCAATGTTTTTTGGAATTCCCAATCGGGTCTGCCCTTGTTTGGGGAAATGGATTGGAGTGTTTGGCCCAAGACCTATCTGGTGGCAGCAGGCGGCCCGGGGCTGGATGGGCAGATGGACTGGATACGGCAGTATAGGCAGGAATTGGCCATTGTGGCTGTTGGTACAGTTTGGAGAAAAATGATGAAGGAGGGCATACGGCCGGATGTCGTGGCCGTATTGGATCCCCACAGACGGGTGTTGGCGCAGATGGAGGGTTTGGAGGGGGAGGATGTCCCCTTGCTGATCGGTATGCAAGCCCACTTTGGCTTTGCCCGACTGTATCAAGGTCCGAAGTTTTTGTGTGTGTCCGCCGTGGATGTGGGAACGCCAGGGTGGAATTTGGATTTGGGAAAAGAGCAGCTATGGAACCGGGGCAGTACGGTGTCATGTATGGCCATAGAGGCAGCGTTACGCATGGGCGCAGAGCGTATCTATTTGGCTGGATTGGATTTGGCTTTTCCCGGAGGCCGAACCCATGCCGCCGGAACCCTGGATTACGCAGCCGTGGGGCAAAAATCTGGATTTTGGGGAGAAAGCGTAACGGGGGAGATGGTAGAAACGGATGGTTTGTTTTTGGAATATAAACAGGAGATAGAGGCGTTGCTGGAGCGAGAGGCCCAGGGTGTGGAGGTCATCAATCTCTCCAGGGAGGGATTGCGCATTCAGGGAACTCGAGGTCTAGAGGAACTCTAGAGAGGGGATAGGGCAGATGGAGGATTTTTTAAGACCCATTTATCAGGATGCGCTTTTGTTGGCCGAGTTGGAACAAATGCTTACTTATGCCAGATTGTACCAAAGCCATTCTATCCACAGTGAGGTTGATAGAGTTTTTGCCGCCTTGAAAGATATGTGCTTACGCTTTGTCCAGTGGGATAAGTCCAAGGGGCAGAGGCTGTGGGAGGCCGTGGCCAAGATGCCAGCGACCTTGGGCTGTCTGCCCCGGTTTGGAGATTTGCTGGAGGCTGAACTGTTGCCGGCGGCTTATGAAGCCATGGCTCTGTGGGGGCATATTGAGGAGCGGGCTGGGGAATACGCCTTTGTCAGCAGCCGCAGCGGTTTCCTGCAATTGATGTATAGAGGCAAGCCCATGCACTGCGGCGGCAATCCCCTGCAGGAGGCTTGGATACAGGCCCGGACATTGTATCAGCCGGAAAAAACGGAGTATCATCTTCTGGGGGGGGGGTTGGGATATCTGGCCTATGCCTTGTACACCATCTCCGATGGCGCAGCCCGGATACAGGTCTATTATCCTTTGGAAAAGACGGCGGATTTTGCCTATAGCTATGGCCTGTTGGGATGGATACCGGAGAATAGGTTGGTTGTGCGCCCTGGGGCGGATGCCTTGTCCTTTCTCTATGCCATGGAGGGGGAGGGGGTATGCTATATACATCAGCCCTCCCTTGAGGAGTGGCCCTCCCAGGAGGCGGAGATTTTCCAACATCTTTGGATTTTGCAGCAGACAAAGCTGACTGTCGGGCAGCAAGATAGGAGAAACCGTTTCTTGAATAGGGGAAAAGCGCCTCTCTTTGGCGCCTTTTCCCGCCAAGGCTGGGATGGGGAGGTCATACTGGCGGCTGGAGGCCCCAGCCTGGATGCCAATCTGGAGTGGATACGGAACAGGAACAAGAACGTACGTTTGATATGCGTGGGAACGGTGCTAAAGAAACTGCTGGATCAGGGCATACGCCCAGATTTGGCCGTGGTGCTGGACGGCCAAAGGCGTGTATTGGCGCAGATAGAGGGTCTGGAGGGGGAGGATGTGCCGTTGCTGGTGGCCCTGTCCGCGCATTACGGTTTTCTGGAGTCTTATCAGGGGCCGAGATATCTGGCTGTAACCACAGAGGAGGACAGGCAGAGCTTGGGAGAGGCGGCAGTGGAGGAGCCGGTGTTGGAGGCCGGAGGCACAGTGAGCTGTCTGGCTCTTTCGGCTACCTGTGCGCTGGGAGCCAGGCGCATTTACCTGGCCGGTTTGGACCTCTCTTTTCCCGGGGGGCAGAGCCATGCGGCGGGAACCAGGGATCGGGTGCAGTTTTCTTCTAAGACTTCAGTCCAGGGGGAGGCGGTAGACGGCGGTCTGGTGAATACCTCCAGGGTGTTTTTGGCATACAAGGGGCAGATTGAGGGGATACTGGCAGACCATCCCCAGGTAGAGGCGGTGAATCTTAGCCGCCATGGATTGCGGATACAGGGAACGGTTCCGCCAGATGGGTTCTAGAGGGGCAGCGGAGATTCGGGGTTTTAGGGTGTTGGATGGGCATGGCAAGGGGGAGGCGATGGGGATGGAGTTGGAGTGGGATAAGGAGAGGTTTTTTGGCTGCTGGGAGGCGCGCTTTGCCGGTCAAGAGCCCATGGGCTTAGGCCCTGGGGTAGAGAGGCGGCTTAGCATTATCATGCCCTGCTATAATGTGGAGGCCTATATAGACCATTGCATGGAATCCCTGGTGGGTCAGAGCCTGGGTCTGCATCGTATGGAAATTGTGGCCGTGGACGATGCCTCCACAGACGGCACTCTGGAGAAGTTAAAATCCTGGGAGGCCAGATATCCGGAGAATATATTGCTGATTCCCCTGGAGGAGAATATGCGCCAAGGGGGTGCCAAGAACGTGGGCTTGGCCCATTCCACCGGCGAATATATAGGTTTTATGGACTCTGATGATTGGGCGGAGCCACAGATGTATGCCGTTTTGTTGGAGGCCTTTGCCCTGGGAGGGGATGTGGATATGGCCGCCTGTGGCCGCAAAAATGTGTTTTCCGATGGCACAAACCTGCTGGACTCGCTGGAGAAGGAGGGGATTTGGGATTTGACGGCTACCTCTAGGCCCAATTTTACCGTAGGCACCTATGCCCGTGGTGGCCTGGTCCAAAAGGTGTTTCGCCGCCAGGCGCTGGATAGGGCGGGGGTATGGTTTCCCCAGGGCATAAGCTATGAGGATAATTATTTTGCAGGAATATTGAACTATTATTTAAGAAAAATCCATACATATTCTGAACCTTTATATAATTATCGTATTCGGGAGGACAGTACCATACACCAAAAAAATGCTTCACATTATCTGGATAGGTTGAAGTCGGAGTGTATGCGGTTGGAGGCGCTGGAGCAAAGGGGATTGGCCTCCCTTTATATCCAGGAAATAGAATTTCATTTTTTGGAACTGTTCTTTGTAAACACCATCTGGGGATTTTTGTGCCGTTTTGACCACATTCCCTCCGGTATAGTACCTTTTATGGTGGAAACCGTATCCAGTCATTTTCCCGGTTGGAAAGAGAATCCGATGGTAATCCAGAAGGACTGGGGGGATTGGGGGCGGCTTAGCCTTCGGCTTTTGGATTTGCCTTTTGCCAGCCAAAAGGATAAGGAGGTCATTGAGTTGGCTGTGGAGGCTCTAAGGCAGGCCTTGGTCCGTTGGCGGGAGCAGGTGCCAGTGGAATAAATCCGAAAGATGGAGGATTCCTGGCAGGAGAACGCTGGCGCCACGCATTGCAGGATGGGTTGGTTTCTGCCAATCAGGCATGGGGAATATGTATCGTCAGTTTTGCGGGCTTGGATGGGGCGCCCCCCGGATTTTGTGCAGCCATTGTTGTTTGGTCTTGCATTTTCAGTGTAATACCTACGGAGGAGGGAGTTATGAGGGAGGAACAGGAGAGATGTCCGGGCGCCTGGGAGGCGCGCTTTGCCGGCTTGGAGCCCATGGGCTTAGGGCCTGGGGTTCCGGGGCGGTTGAGCATTATCGTGCCTTGCTATAATATGGAGGATTATATAGGCCATTGCCTGGAATCCCTGGTGGGTCAGAGCCTGGGTCTGGAGCGTATGGAAATTGTGGTGGTGGATGATGCCTCCACCGATGGCACTTTGGAGAAGTTAAAATCCTGGGAGGCCAGATATCCGGAGAATATACTGCTGATCCCCCTGGAGGAGAATATGCGCCAAGGGGGCGCCAGGAATGTGGGGCTAGCCCATAGCAGCGGAGAGTTTGTGGGCTTTTTGGACAGTGATGATTGGGTGGATCCGCAGATGTATGCCCATATGCTGTCTATGTTGGAGGCGGATGCCCAGGTGGATATGGTGAACTGCGGCCGGAGGGAGGTCCAAGGGGATGGCAGTATGGAGATGTGGGTCCCCCCGAAGGAGGGTATTTTGGACTTGGAAGTCGAGGATAGTCCGGGATTTTTTCTGGAGAAATTCGCTCCGGGCGGCTTGCCACAAAAGGTGTTTCGCCGCAGCGCCATGGACAGGGCGGGGGTATGGTTTCCCCAGGGCATATTCTATGAAGACAATTATTTTTTTGGTATTTTGCAATATTATCTAAAAAAAGCGATAACCTTACTCCAGCCGTATTACCAGTATAGGAAAAGGGAGGACAGCACTACACACAGGCGTAATGATATGCGGTTTTTTGACCGTTTGGAGGTGGAGCTGTTGTGGCTGGAGGAGATGGGCCGAAGGGGGTTGGCTGAAAGGTATCGGTTAGATGTGGAGTATAGGTTTGTTCGATTGTTTTTTGTCAATACCCTCTGGGGTTTGCTGACCCGATTTGACTTTATTCCGGAGGGCATAGTGCCGGCCATGGTGGAAACCGTTCACACACATTTTCCCGGCTGGAGGGAGAATGTGCTGCTAAAAAAAATCATTTTTGGCCCCTGGGGGGAGGCGGTCTTGGAGCTGTTGGAACTGCCGTATGCTAGTTCGGAGGAGAGGGCGGCCATAGACAAGGGGGCGGAGATCCTGCGGCAGGCCTTTGTCCGCTGGCGGGGGCAGGAGCAGGGCTAGGGCGGCCTAATGCTTGGGGCGGCTGGCCAGCGCCTTCGACGGTTTTTTGGGGTGCTGGCAGCACTGGGCAAGTGGGATTTTGGCGTGTTGGATGGTCGTTCCCTGCAGGGGGGCTTTTTCCCATAGCAAAAGAGGAGGCCCTGTCACCCAGAGCCTCCTCTTTGCTATCTCGTATTTTTTCCCTGTCGCTGCCCGGGCCTCCTCTACAGCACCACCAGCAGGTAATCCCCGCCGGAGGTCAGGCCGTACATGGCCGCGCCTGTGGAAGTCAGTGTGTAGCGGCCTGCGTTTACCAGGCGGTTGCCTCTGGCGTTTAGTTTGTACAGGCGGGCAGTGCGGCCTGCCAGCTCGTCCGGCAGATCCACATGGAGGTTTACCCGCATGCCAAAGGCCTCGGTTTTCTCCAGGGTAATCAGCCGGGTAAAGCGCGCGCCCGAGGAGCGGGCGGCCTGGAGATTGGCCGGTATCCTGGAGGCGGCCCCCATTACCAGATTGATGTCCTTGGGCGCGGGGCTGCCGGCCCGGCCAAAGGCTTGATTTACATTGCTGCCGGTGACGCTAAAGGCGAGAGTGCTGTCCACTCCCAGCGCTAGCACGCCGTCGGTATTTTTGAGCCTGCCTACAACGCTGGCCGGGACTATGGCCTTATCCCCTACCTGTACCGGCAGCGTAGGCGAAGAGCCTCCCGTGCTGAGGGTTCTCTGGAGATCTGCCTCTATCCTGGCCCAATCCAGGCCCCTGGGTTTTTCCTCCCCGGCAGAGCTGGCCGCCGGAGCGGGCGCTGGAGCGGGCGTGGGCGCGGGTTCGGGAGCGGGTGTGGGTTCGGGAGCAGGCGTGGGATCTGGCGCAGGCCCGGGGGCGGGATCTGTGGCATCCGAGGGCAGATCCTTGGGCCTTACCCCTGTCCAGATCCAGCGGGTAAAGGGAGCCTCATAAGGAGGCCAAACCTGACCATCTACGATACTGTAGACGTAGTTCATTGTGCCATCGGCAGGGAAGCTGTCGGACAGGGAAACTTTAGGCTGTTTGGCTATCTCGCCTATCTTGTTCTCCCCTTGTTTTATGTGCTGCAACCCGTCCAGTCCGGTGAAATCCACCTTGGATTTGGCCAGGCCGGCGCTGTTCACATTGACTATCCTAAGCTTTGGCAGGTTGCTCAGCTGCAGATCCCATACATATCCCTCTATCAAGAGGTAATCCAACTTGGGCTGGTTCTGTATATGCAGCTTGCCCAGCGCCTGGCCCTGGTACCAGAGGGTGTGAAGGTCGGAGCCGTCCTGGAATTTGATCTCGCTGACATTGTCCCCGGCATACCAGAGCTTGGTGAGATTGGGCAGTTTGGTTAGATCCAGCACCTCGCCTCCGCCGGCCTTGTCATGCTCCAGATGCAGGCTGCGCAGAGAGGAGAGATTCTCCCAGGGGATCTCGTCCAGTCTTGCTCCCAGATCTGCGCTCCCCCTCCTGCCCCGTATGCCCAGGGCCCAGAGTTTTGGCAGGGCCGCAAAATCCACCCTGCCTACATCCGCGCCAGTGATGGACAGGTTGTATAGCCCGGTCAGGGCGCTCCAGTTGGCATTGGCCTTGTTCAGCGCAGACATGGCCACGGGCTTATTCTCGGTGAAGAGCATATCCAGCTGTGCCAGCTGATTGGGCGAAGGGAAGGTGATGCTGGCCAGCTGGTCATTGCCGCCGATTTTGAGTACCTGCAAATTCGTAGCTCCGGTGAGATCCAGGCTGGTCAGCGCGCCGCCGGAGAGGTCCAATTCGTACAGCCTGCCAAAATTTAGATTATCCGGAGAGATGCTGGCAGACTGGCATCCCTGCCATATCAGGATTCCCAGATTGGCCGCCGTGGACAAATCCAGGCTGTCGTCCTGTATGCCGCTGCATTCGAGAACCTGTAGAGAATAATCCTCCACCTCCAGATCTTGGATTCCGGGGCAATCCTCTATATACAGCTTCTTGAGATAGACAGCGGAGCTAAGGTCCAGCTGTGTCAGCTTTGGCGCATTGCGGACCCAGAACTCCTTCAAGCCGAGATTGCCGCCGGTGAGCACCTGAGCCAGGGCGGGGGAGTCTTGGATGGATACTCTCTTCAAGCGGGTAAATCCCGCTATGCTGGCCCTGGTCAAGTCCGGGTTCATATTCAGATCCAGAGATTCCAGGTTTCCAAAGTATTCCAGCCCTGCCGTGTGGGTCAGACCCATCCCGTCCAGATCCAGCACGCTTACCCAGGCAATCTTGTCCCTGTCCAGAATCAGGTGATCCCCCGAATATTTGGAAAAATTTTCTCGAATAAAAGCATACATTTGGGGATCCCAGCCGGCGCTGATTTCGCTGAGTTTTTGCTCCCCTGTCCAATCCAACTCCCCGAACCAGACATCGTGATAGCTTATCCTGCCCCCGTTTTGGTACTCTGCAGGCTTGGTCGCCATGGATGCCTGTGCCTCCAGACCCTGGCCGTTCCACAGCCCCAGGGCCAGCCATCCAGCCAGCAGTATACCCCATAGGGCTATGCCGGTACCTCTCCTCTCTCTGCGCTTTTTCATATGTTTTCCTCTTTTGGAATGAGGCGACAGCCACCATGGCCAGTCGCCTGTCTATATTTCTATTTTAATAAAAATAACAGAATTTGGTCAAGCAAAAATACAACATTCGAAAGGTATTTGTAAATGCATCTGTAAATGCATTTGGCAAAGGTCTTGATTGTTTTTTTGAAATATTCCTGCCCAAGATGACAGCCGGACCATGGCTGGCGCAGGCTTTTTGATTGTATTTTAGAAAGCGCAGGAAAAAAATTTCCAGGGGGGTTTACAACTTCTTCTAATATAGTGTATAGTGATTGGCGATTGTGGTTTTTTTGTCATGAAATTGTATATACAATAAGGGGGAGCTGTTGTGGCCAACAATTTGGTAATCGTGGAGTCGCCGGCCAAGGTAAAGACCATAAAGAAATTTCTCGGCCCGTCCTATGAGGTGGCGGCCAGCATGGGCCATGTGCGGGACCTGCCCAAGAGTTCCTTGGGCATAGATGTGGAGGGGGATTTTGAGCCAAAGTATATCACCATAAGGGGCAAGGGGGAGCTGCTGGCCTCCCTGCGCAAGAGCGCAAAAAAGGCCAAGAAAATCTATCTGGCAACGGACCCTGACCGGGAGGGGGAGGCCATATCCTGGCATTTGGTCCATGCGCTGCGGTTGGATCTGGAGAAGGTCAGCCGCATCACCTTTCATGAGATCACCAAAAAGGCTGTCAAGGAGGCGCTGAAGCGCCCCAGGCCCATAGACCAGAACAGGGTGGATGCGCAGCAGGCCCGGCGGATGCTGGACCGCATGGTGGGATACAAGATTTCCCCTCTGCTGTGGAGCAAGATCAAAAGCGGCCTCTCCGCCGGCAGGGTGCAGTCTGTGGCCCTGCGTATGCTCTGCGACAGGGAGGAGGAGATCTCTGCCTTTGAGGCCCGGGAGTACTGGACCCTGGAGGCCAGGCTGCAGGGCAGGGGCGGGGAGCTGTTCGCAAAATACCAGCCCCCGGCCAAAAAGGCCAAGGATAAGGCGGCGGACAGGCCGGCTTCCAAGGCCGGGGAGGAGAGGGAGGAGGCGGAGGGCATACCCGGCCGTGAGGAGATGGATGCGCTGCTGGCGCAGCTGTCCGGCAGGCGCTTTGTGGTGGAGAGCCGCAAGGAGGGCAGCCGCAGCCGCAAGGCGCCCCTGCCCTTTACCACCTCTACTCTGCAGCAGGAGGCCAGCCGCCAGCTGGGCTTTGCCATAGGCAAGACCATGCGGGTGGCGCAGCAGCTCTATGAGGGCGTTTCCCTGCCGGGCGAGGGCTCTGTGGGTCTGATTACCTATCTGAGGACGGACTCGGTGCGTGTGGCCCAGGAGGCCAGGGAGGCTGCCTGCGCCTATATACAGGGCCAGTATGGCGAGACTTATGCCAAGGCCGCCGACTGGGAGCCGCCTAAGGGAAAGAAGGGCCAGGATGCCCATGAGGCCATCAGGCCCACGGATGTGCAGCGCAGGCCGGAGGATCTCAAGGAGGCCCTGCCCAGGGATTTGTACCGGCTGTATCAGCTGATTTGGCGGCGTTTTGTG
>JBGYPP010000010.1:0-7445 GCA_041838515.1 Acetatifactor sp.
CGGATTGATGACTTTACTGGACAGCAGATCTCCGATGTGGAGACCTGGTGTAATAGCCTTCCCCGAAAACTTCTTGGGTACAGAACCCCGGATGAAATCTTCGAGGAGGAAATCGACCGAATCTACCAGGCTGCTGCCTAGCGGAGAGTGTCCAACTTGTTATTGCAATTCTCGATAGAAAAAAATTTAAAAAAACTTGAAAACAAAACAAGCATATGTTAAAATAATATCATACAATAGAAAGGAGGTGAGAAGAATGATGTGTAAGGGCTATTGTCAAAAAATAAGGCAGGGGTATTTTTGGTTTCGTGGCTTCATCCTATTCTTTGTTGGTTTGATATTGTATTTATCATTTATGCGTATAAATTTATTCTTTTTAGGTATTTTATATGCAATTTTTTCGGTCTTATGTTTGTTCATGTTGAATACAAAGGATGGTGAGAGGAATAGAGAAAAGGCCAGTAGCGGCAGGGGTGGCAGTGCAAGGGGGGCTGTCCTTGTTGGTACTGGGGTGCGCGCTTGTCGCTGGGAAGTGGTTTGGGCTTTGGTTTGGTCCTGCAGCGGTGGGGGAAGCGTTTGTTACAGTGTTTGCATTAGCCATAGGTTGTTGTGCTTTGGGTGTATTGTGGCTGCTATTTCAAAAAACCAAGATTCCCGAAATTTGGTGGGTTTTGTTCGTTGCAGGGATTATGGTGATTTTGATAGTGCTACAGAACCAAGCATATGTTGGATCGGGTAGTTTTTCGGCAATGGTAAGGGAAATGCTCTTTAAGGGTGGAACAACATACATGGTTTCTGGTATTGTATGTGTCTATGCGGCAAAGAGGGGAGCTTGATTATTGGGGATGGATACTGTTCCAAAGAAAGGGGGGCACTATGAAAAAGTTCAGTATTGGTATACTATCGGGATAATTGGTTGATGATTTGGAAAGGAGTGCAATTGTTATTCTTTTGGGCATTTGGAAAGGATGTTGCAACCTGAACAAAAACGTTAAATGCATTTGAGGAGATATTTGCGACAACAAGATTTGAAAATAGCACAATTGGTGATAAGGGATAATTTTTTGAAAAATTATGATAGCATTAGAACAAGAGTCGGACTGTTCCGGCTCTTGTTTTTGTCTATAGGCCTTGTATGTTATAATGAAAATATTGTGTGGGAGGGCGGCGGTGATGGATCCAGGCGCTTATGGTGAAAAAAATTGTATTCTGGCGCTGGCTGCCCAGGTGGATGCGGGCAAGACCACCGTGGCCAGGGCCTTGCTGGAGAGGGGCTGGGGCAGTCGCAGCCTGCCTTCCTTGGATTATCTGGATATGGAGAGCCGCAGGGGGATAACCGTCCTGGCCAAGGAGGCCTGGATGCCTTGGGCCGGGGGGCGGCTGACCCTGCTGGATACGCCGGGCCATGGAGATTTGGCGGCGGAGAGGGATAGGGCGCTGACGGCGGCGGATGCCTGCCTTTGGATAGTGGATGGTTCTCGCCGGGGGGATGGGCCCAGTCTGGCGCTGGCGGGGGGCTTGGCGCAGACAGGCCTGCCTGTGGTCATATTTGTCAATAAAATGGACCGGATGGGCCTGGGCCGCCGGGAGTTTTTGGGCATATTGGAGAAGAAATTGCCCTGGGAAGTCGTGGACATGGGGCTGGAAAAGGAGGCGCTTTGGGAGCGGCTGGCCCTGTGCCATGAGGAACTGCTGGAGGAATTTTTGTCCTCAGGGGCTTTGTCAGCGGCCAGTCTGCAAAGGCATTTTTCCCTGGGCCATTTCACGCCTGTTTTTTTCGGCGCGGCGGCCAGGGGGGAGGGTGTAGAGGCGCTGACGCTGGGCCTGGAGGAGGTGCTGGCCTTTCCCGCCTATGGGGAGGAGTTGTCCCTGGGCGTGTACAAGATATCCCGGGACAGCCAGAACAAGCCCGTCTGCCATGTAAAGGTGCTGGGCGGCGCTTTGGAGAGTCGGCAGAGCCTGGCTTGGGGCAAGGTAAAGTGCATAAGGGTATGCCAGGGCGGGGATTTTGCCATGGTACAGCGGCTGCCGGCCGGATGGCTGGGGGCTGTGGATGGCTGGGAGGATGTGGCCGTGGGATGGCAGTATCCGGCCGGCCGGCAGTTGGGGGGAGAGATTGCCGGCCGGGGCGAGGTTGGGGAGGGAGATGAGGCAGGCGTATCCGTGGGCTGGGGGAAAAACGCGGCCGGAGAGCCGGGAGATTTGGCCGGGGGGAATAGGGCGGCTTCTTGGGGAAAAGAGGCGGTCCCGCCAATGGGTCAGGGGAGGAGTTGGACAATAGGGTCGGGTGGTTTTGCCGGCAGGGCTGAGGCAAAGCCCCTGTGGAAGTATGCCGTCCGTCCTCTGGAGACCGGGGCGCTGCCGGTTCTTAGGCAGGCGCTGGCCTCTGTAGACAAGACCTGGCCAGAACTGTATTTCCGGGGAGACGGGGTGGATGCGGTCATGGAAATCTCTCTCAGCGGCAACATACAAAAGGCTTGGATAGAGGAGGTGCTGGAGGCCCAGGCGGGCAGGGTATTTTCCCTGGAGGCCCGGGGGGTGGGGCATAAGGAGAGCCTGGCGGCTCCGGCCTTGGGCTGGGCCTTGTATGCTCCGGAGGGGCATTTTGGAGAGATGCATATATTGTTGCTGCCCAGGCCGAGGGGAGGGGGGCTGATGATTTCCAGCCGCATCAGAGAAAGCGTCTTGCCCAGGGAGAAGCAGGAGATAGCCATGGAAGCTCTGTGGAAATTGCTGCGAGAGGTGGGTGGCCCCTGGGGTGGCGGCGAATTGGAGGATATGGAAATCGTACTTGCCGCCGGCAGCTGGAAACCGGGGCTAAGCAAGGAGGAGGATATACGGCAGGCGGCTATGCGAGCCTTGGCCGCCGCCTTGTCCAGGGCGAGGGTGGAGGCCCTTTGGCCAAGGGAGGTTTTTGGGCTGGAGCTGCCCATGGAGGCCTTGGGCGGGGCTATGGCCCTGGCGGCATCCTTAGAGGGGCAGCTGACCCTAAAAGCGCAGGATGGGAGCAAGGTACTTGTGGAGGGGGAACTGCCTTCCTGGCATTGGGAGACCTTTGACTTGGGTTTGAGAGATCTCTCTAAGAGTATGCACGGTTGGGCATATATAGAGCGGCATTTTGCGCCGGGAGCCGGACAGGAGGACAGGCGCTCCCAGGCTGTGGACTGGCAGTCTATGGGAAGGTCTGTCCGTTGGCATAAGGGATGCTGGCAGGAGGCCGGGGCAGAGGAGGCCGCTGGATGGTTGGAAATTCCGCCGGAGGAGGGCATAGAGCTGGAATTGTGGGCGGAATTGGGCCTATCCCGGACGGAGGAGGCGCAGAGCGGCGGCGGGCGCTTCGCCGCCCATATCAGCCGGGAGGAGATAGAGGAAATATTTGCCCGAACCTTTGGGGAGAGGGCGGCGTGCGCCGTGCAAAGCGGCTGGGCCAGGGCGAATGTGGGGATGAAGCGGGATGTAGGTGCGGGGTCGGATTTGCGAACGAAGTCTGCAATGGGAACTGAGGGGGATGTGGGGTCCGGGAGGGATGTGGGCCCTGAGGCGGATACCGGGGGCAGTGGGATTGTAGGCGGCGGAGCAGGCCTGGGTTTGGATAGGGGCGGCTGGGTTCGAAGCAGGCATAGGGCGGCCGTCGGCAACGAGGAGTACCTCCTGGTGGATGGGTATAATATCCTATTTGCCTGGGAGGACTTGGCGGCTCTGGCCAGGGAGGATCTGTCTGCGGCCAGGGAGGCCTTGATGGACCGCTTATCCGATTACCAAGGATATACGGGATTGCGTGTTATTTTGGTCTTTGATGCGTACAGGGTGCGGCAGTCGCCGGTTTGGGCCAACCGCTGGCCCAATATTCAGGTGGTATTTACAGAGTATGCCCAGACGGCGGATGCGTATATAGAGCAATGCGCCCATAGGCTGGGCGGGAGGCATAGAGTCTGGGTGGCCACCTCGGATGCTCTGGAGCAGCTGATTGTATTTGGCAGTGGGGCGCTGCGGCTCACCGCCAGAGAGCTGGCGGAGGATATGGAAAAAGCCAGCAGGCAGGGCCGGGAGTGGATGAGCGGAGATTAGAGGGGAAATCTGGGGGCAGAGGGAAAGGCAGAGGGAAAGGCAGAGGGAAAGGCGGAGGGAAAGGCAGAAAGCAGGGGGCCGGAGTTGGTTTTGTGGCATAGGCAGTTGTCTGTGCCTGGGGGGCAGACTGTGGATGGCCAGGGCTGTGTACAGTGATCGGGGGAATGTCCGAGAGCGGGGCAGCCGGCTCTGCGGCATAGGTGGATGGGGCAGGGTCTAGGCGGGCAAAGGAATCTCTATCTATATTTTTAGATTTCGCCTAAGTGGGAATAGATCAGTTTCCAGAATAGCAAACAAAAGTTCGGAATTGCCGGCGGGGTGAGGCTCTTGCCGGGCATAAGGCAGGCGCAGGGCGCAGAGGGAGGAAGTATGGATTTGGCCGTGGTAATGGGGGAATTGGACAGGTTTTTTGCCGCCGGGGATGTGGCCGGCGCCAGGGATTTCTTGGAGCGGAGTCTGCAACAGGCTCTGGAATCCGGGGAGGAGGCGGCTTTGCTGCCTCTGGCCAATGAATTGATAGGCTGCTACAGGGAAACCGGCGCGGCGGAGGCCTCTTTTCAAATGGCTGCCAGAGCCTTGGCGTTGGTGGAGAAGCAGGGGTATGCCGGAACATTGGTAGAGGCGACAACCCTGCTCAATGGCGCCAACGCTTATAGGGCAGGGGGGCGTTTAGAGGACTCTCTGGCCTGCTATCGAAAGGCCTGGCCTATATATGACAGGGAGCTGCTCCCTGGGGATATGCGCAGAGCCAGTTATTACAACAATCTCAGTCTGCTGTATCAAGAGATGGGGAAATATGAACAGGCCAGGGAGGCTCTGCTGTCCGCACTGGCCATAGTGGTGCAAAACCCCCAAGCCAAGGGGGAGGAGGCCTCCACATATGCCAATTTGGCGGCTACGTCCATGGCCATGGGTCTGGAGTCCGAGGCGGCGGCCTATGAGGAAAAGGCCCTGGAGGGGTTTGAAAGGGCCGGCATAGAGGACGGCCATTATGCGGCTGCGCTTTCAGCCCGGGGTATGCGGCTTTACCGCATAGGGGAGGTCGGGCAGGCGTATGGTTGTTTTGACAAGGCGCAGAGAATCGTCCGCCGGATTTTTGGAGATACGCCCTTTGCCCAGAGGCTGGAGGAGAATAAGCAGGCCTGCCTGGAGGCCATGGGCGAGCAAGCCGGCGCTTTCCGGGAAAGCCTGGAGGCGGAGAGAGCCAGGGAGAAGTCCGTTGGCGGTTCTGCCGGAGAGAACTTGGGCAGGGCGGGGCAAATCCGGGAGGAGTCCGCTGGAGGTTCTGCCGGAGAGAACTTGGGCAAGGCGGGGCAAATCCGGGAGGAGTCCATTGGCGGTTCTGCCGGAGAGAACTTGGGCAAGGCGGGGCAAATCCAGGAGGAGTCCGCCGGCGGATCTGTTGGAGCGTCCGGGGCGGACATGACAGGGGCTGAGGCGGCAAAGAAATCTGGGCGGGAGGATGCTCCCGCCTTGGGCCTTGACCTTTCCCGGGCATATTTTTTCCAGGTGGTGCAGCCCATGCTGGATGAGGAATTTCCAGGGTGGAGGCAATATCTGGCTGTGGGTCTGGTGGGAGAGGGTTCAGACTGTTTTGGCCTGGACGATGCGCTGTCCAGGGATCACGACTGGGGGCCGGATGTCTGCCTTTGGATAAGCCGGGAGGATTATGCGCAGATGGGGGCGGCCTTGGAGGAGGCTTATGGCCGCCTGCCTAGGGAATTTGGCGGTTATGCCCGCAAGGACAGCCCGGCGGGCCGCAGGGGTGTGCTGGTGCGGGAGGATTTTTGGCAGTATTTCCTGGGAGCGGAGGATGCGGACTGCATGGATTGGGAGCAAGTGCCTGATCATATGCTGGCGGCTGCCTCCAATGGGGAGGTGTTTGTGGATGAATCCGGGGCGTTCTCCTGGGTATGGAATCAATTGCGCAAGGGGTATCCCCAGGGACTTAGATTGCGGAAGCTGGCCCAGGCCTGCGGCGCTTTTGCCCAGGAGATACAGTACAACCTGCCCCGTCTTCAAGAGAGGGGGGATAGGTTGGGTTCGGCCATGATGTTGGGGGCCGGCATGGGCAATGCCATGCGCTGCGCATATTATATAGATGGCTTGTATCCCCCTCATAGCAAGGCCATGTGGAAAGGCTTGGAGGCCAAGCCCCGCTGGGCGAAGCTGGGCGAGGGGTTGGAGGCGCTGGCCAGAGCCCAGGAGGCCGCTTCCCGGGAGGATAGGGTCCGGGAGAGCCGCAGGATAGGCGCAGAGATAGCTCTGGCATTGTGGGAGGAGATGGCCAAGGAGGGATTGACAGGCGGCATTTCCGGTTGGTACATGGAGGATGCCGCAGTGGAGCTGGCGTTTCGCGCCCGTTGGGTAGAGAAGAGCAGCCAAGAGCTGGCCGAGGCCATAGTGCGGAGGGAATTTGCCATCTTCGACAGGGTGAAAAATTTGGGAGGCCGGGCGGATTGTCAGGACGATTGGCAGACTTTTTCCATTATGCGCAAGAGCCAGTACCTGTGCTGGGACAGGATTATGCAGGAGCAGTATTTTTGGGAGTTGGATAAGGCGGACCGGGAGGGCCGCAATCTGGTGGAAGAGAAGTATGCCCGGATGATGGAGAGTACAGCTCCGGAGGAATATGCCGGGCTGCGGGACAGGCTGCCGGTGGTGGAGGAGGGTATCAAGCCCATCATAGAGGCAATCTGTTCTATACAGGTGGGCATGATGGAGGAAATGCTGAAGAAGCATCCCGCCTTGCAAGCCCGGGCCCGCAGCCTGCGCAGCAGCCAGGATGGTCCGTGGAATACCTCTTACGAAACCTATCTGCGGGGGGAATTGGGCACATATTCCCCGCTGCTGGTTAACCTCTATGGCCGTATGCTGGCCAGAAAAGCCGGCCGGGGGGAGAATTTTGCCCAGGAAATATTGGAGCAAAGCGCCCGTTTATACGGATATGCGGATTTGGCGGAATCCTTGGTCTAGAGCAGGCCGGTGATTCCAGGATGGCCATTGCCAGGCGCGCCGGTGCTTGGCCGGGAAAACCGTGCGCCATCCCGGAGTTAGATCTGCCAGCCGCCGTCTATGCCTATGATCTGGCCGGTGAGATAGGCCGGTGATTTCAGGATGGCCAATGCTGGGCACGCCGGTGCTTGGCCGGGAAAACCGAGCGCCATCCCGGAGTTAGATCTGCCAGCCGCCGTCTATGCCTATGATCTGGCTGGTGAGATAGGCCGGTGATTCCAGGATGGCCAATGCCGGGCGCGCCGGTGCTTGGCCGGGAAAACCGTGCGCCATCCCGGAGTTAGATCTGCCAGCCGCCGTCTATGCCTATGATCTGGCCGGTGAGATAGGCCGGTGATTTCAGGATGGCCAATGCCGGGCGC
>JBGYPP010000011.1:0-10378 GCA_041838515.1 Acetatifactor sp.
AAAGGATGCAGCTCGTTTTGCTTAAGTATCTCCGTATGTATGGCTGCCACGCCATTGACCGAATACCCATAGTGAATGTCCATATGGGCCATATGCACACGGCCATCCCCATCTATGATTTGCACTGCGGGATCGGCATAAGTCTTTTTGATGCGATAATCCAGCTCGCGGATGATGGGCAGCAGCTGGGGAACCACCTGCTCCAGATAGGATATGGGCCACTTTTCCAGAGCCTCAGCCAGTATGGTATGGTTGGTGTATGCGCAGCATTTTTGCACTATCTCTATGGCCTGGCTCATGGCCATGGACTCCTCTTCCATCAACAGCCGCACCAACTCCGGTATCACCATGCTGGGATGGGTGTCGTTGATCTGTATGGCCACATGCTTGTCCAGCTGCTCCAGATTCCAGCCGGCCTCTCTGGCCTCGTCCAAAATCAGTCTGGCGCCGTTGGAAACCATAAAATACTGCTGATAAATACGCAGCAGATGGCCGGCGGCATCGGAATCGTCCGGATAGAGGAAGAGGGTGAGATTCTTCTCTATATTTTCCTTGTCAAAGCGTATGCCGGACCCCACGATGGACTCATCCAAGCCCTCTATGTCAAACAGGTGCAGCTTGTTGATCTTGCCATCCTTTCCGGCCACCTGTATGTCATACATGCGGCTCTGCACCCTTCTGCCGCCAAAATCTATGGTATAGGCCTTGTCCGTGGGCACCAGCCAGGACTGAGCCTCTATCCAAGGGTTGGGCACCTCCCTCTGCAGCCTGTCCACAAACTCCTGGCGGAACAGGCCCAGGTGGTAATTCAGACCTATGCCGTCGCCGGGCAGGCCCAAAGCGGCTATGGAATCCAGGAAACAGGCGGCCAAACGTCCCAGACCGCCATTGCCCAGGGAGGGCTCCGGCTCCATTTCCTCCAGCTCACCCATGCTAAGGCCCCTGGCCTCCAGCAGCCTCTGAGCCTCCTCATACAGGCCCAGAGCCTCCAAATTGTTGCCCATCAGGCGGCCTATCAAAAATTCCGCAGAGATATAATACACCTTTCTGTCCCCGGCAAAGGCCTGGCGGCTGTCCAAGATCTCCCGCACAGCTCCCAGCAGGGACAGGTACAGCTGCTCCTTGCCGGCCTGGGCAAAATCCACACCAAAGGCCTGCTCCAGATGCTTCTTCCACAGCTGCTCCAATGCCAACTCCGTCTTTTGCTCTACCATGATATCCTCCTTTGTGAAAATTTACACAATAACGTCCTCGTAAGAAATATTGACCAGACTGTGGGGCAGGCGCAACTCCCTGCCCCGGCCTCCCTTGACCAAGGCCCACAGCTCCTCTATGGCGGCAGCAGATATGGCCGCAAAATCCTGCCGTACGGTATACATGCCCTTACCCGCATACCCCATCAGGGATATGCCGTCAAAACCACAGACCGGCCGGAATATGTCCATGTCCAGCAGGGCGCGCATGGCGCCTATGGCCATCATATCCGAGGCGCAGGCTATGGCTCCCTTTTGCCGGCCATGCCGCAAAGTCCACTCCCTGGCCCTTCTCTCGCTAAAGCCCCCATTGCGTACCAGCAGGCGCAGACCCATCTCTCCGGCCAGCCTTTCCATGCCCTCCAGCCTCTGTCCGCTGACATAGGCCTCCGGCGGCCCGCTGATATAGAGCAGGCTCTGACAGGGATTACTCTCCAGCATATGCTTGGCCACATCATACTGGGCCTGGGCGTGGTCTATGCTCACTGTACTCATGCCCGGCCCCAGACGTGGGGCATCCACCAAAACCATCTTAAAGGCCTGGCTCTCTATCAAGGACAGCAGCTTCTTGTGTTTCTTGGAGAGTCCATAGACAGCCAGACCCACAATATTTTGCGCCTGCAAATACCCTATGCACTCCTTGAGGCTCTTGCCCTCCAGCATGGAGAAAAACAAGGTGCAGACATCCAAACCCATGGCCTTGGCCTGGTGGAGGGCGCCGTACATATATCGCATCTCCACCTCATCCACCCCCTGGCCCCTCTCCCCCACATTCATCAGCAGGGCCAGGCGGCCGCCGGTCTTTGAAGAGAGGGCAGAGGCTGCCGCATTGGGTACGAACTGCAGCTTGGCTGCGGCGGCCAGCACCCTATCTCTTGTATCCTGCCTCAGGCCCGGATACTGGTTCAGCGCCTTGGATACCGTAGAAACCGATACGCCGGCCTCCTTGGCCACGTCCCTGATGGATGCCATGTCTACCCCCCGGATGAAAGACTGCTGTCTATGGTTTTAACACTGTTTCGAAAACGTTTTCCAATAGACGAATTCTACTGTTTTCTCTTGGAAAACGTTTTCCAAGAGTAGGATAATGCCTTTTTTCCGCTTTGTCAAGCGCCCAAGCTCATTTTTTTTCCTCGGTTTTCTCTCATGCATATCCCTTTTTCTTGGCTTTCTTGCTACATATGGTATAATTAGACCCATGAAAACCCGTTTATTATAAGATAAAAGGGTGCCGCCCGCCCCCCCACTTTGGAGGATGCATGATGAGCAATAACAACAGCGAAAAAGCTTCCGCCTCTGCGGAATCCATAGAACATCTAACCCTAGCCATTAATGCCAGGCTGGCCGGCCGGGCGCTGGCCCTGCTGCCCCCTGGAGCATCCTTGGACCAGGCTATTGAGGCCCTACTGGAACAGATATGCCAAAATGGAACCTGGCCCCCCAAAGAGGAGGGGGCAGAGAATGGCCACGCCATACCCGCACGAATCCCCTCTTCCACCCGGGATAGCCAGCCGGCGCCGGCAAGTTCTTCCCTCAGGGATATGGTTTTCGCCCGGAATATTTCTTCCGACCGGGACATTTCTTCCGACCGGAATATTTCTTCCGACCAGGACATTTCTTCCGATCGAGACATTGCTTCCGACTGGGATATTGCTTCCGACCGGAATATTTCTTCCGACCGGGATATTTCTTCCGACCAGAATATTTCTTCCGACCGGAATATTTCTTCCGACCGGAATATTTCTTCCGACCGGGATATTTCTTCCGACCGGAATACTTCTTCCGACCGGGATATTTCTTCCGACCGGAATATTTCTTCCGACCGGAATACCTCTTCCGACCGGGATATTTCTTCCGACCCGGATATTTCTTCCGACCCGGATATTTCTTCCGGCCGGAATATTTCTTCCGGCCGGGATATTTCTTCCGACCGGAATATTTCTTCCGACCGGGACATTTCTTCCGACCGGGATATTTCTTCCGACCGGAATATTTCTTCCGACCGGAATATTTCTTCCGACCGGGACATGGCTTCCGCCCCAGCCGCGCCAAAAGGCTCCGCCCCGGCCCCTCCTCACTGGGATTATGCCATTTGGACTGACGGCGGCTGTGCGCGCAACCCCGGCGGCCCCGGAGGATACGGCGTCATACTCCAAAACCTCCGCACCGGAGTAGAGAGCGAGTACAAGCAGGGATATGCATCCACAACCAACAACCGCATGGAATTGCGCGCGCTGCTGCGGGCGTTGGAGGAACTGCCTGACGGAGCCAGCGCCGGCATATACTCCGACTCCTCCTATGTGGTCAATACCATGAAAGGTCTGTATCAAAAAAAGAAAAACCAGGATTTGTGGAGGGAGGCAGACCGGCTGGCCGCCCGTAAGGGCCAGCTGGAGTACATCTGGGTGCGGGGCCACAAGGACAACGCAAACAATAACCGCTGCGATGCGATGGCCACTGAGATCATGAACGGCACGGATTTGTCGGAGGACACAGGATACACAGCCTAGAGCCGCAAAAAACCCCTCGCCCGCCCCATGCGCAGCCTTTGCGCAAGGGTGGAAAAGGGGTTTTGTTCACTTTTTGGTGTCTTATTCGTGCCTCAGCGCCTCTATGGGGCTGAGCTTGGCCGCTTTTTTGGCAGGATATATGCCAAAGAACAGGCCCACGGCGGAGGAGAAGAGGGTGGATCCCAGCACCACCGCCGGACTGATGCTGGCCTGAAAGCCGATGAGATTGCACACCAGCACAGCCACAGCCAGTCCAAAGACAATACCTATCACCCCGCCCAGCAAGGTGATAATGGCGGATTCCGACAGAAATTGGATCAATATGGATCCCGTCCTGGCTCCTAGCGCCTTTCGTATGCCTATCTCCCGTGTCCGCTCGGTAACGCTGACCAGCATGATGTTCATCACGCCTATGCCGCCCACCAACAGGGATACCGCAGCCACCAACACGACAAAAATGGTAATATAATTGAGGATCTGGTTGATCTGCGCAGTCTGGTCATCAAAATTTTGCAGTGCCAGGGCATTCTTGCCCCGCACATTGTGCCTGGCCTCCAGGTAATTGATGGTATCCTTGGCCACCTGGGTGGAGTCCCCTCCGTCGGTGACAACGATCATATTGTAAAACACCGGTTCTACGCCAAAGGAAGCGGTCACAGCCGTGAGAGGCACCTCCACCTGTATCTCCTCGGTATTGACAAAGGCGCTGAATATCTTGGAGGCATTGTCCTTGCGTACCCCCACGATGGTAAATTCCCCGCTCTGGCCCATCACATCAAAATTCACCGTCATGCCCACGATATTGGTATGCCCAAAGAGCTTCTTGGCCCCGCTTTCCGTCACCACAGCCACCCGGCGACCGGAAAAATACTCCCTCTCCGAGAAGAAGCGGCCCTTGATAATGGGATCCTTGGTAAAATACTCCAATCCCACAGTGCCTGCATTGAGTATGGCCTTAACCTGTCCCTTGCTGCCCAGCGCCGTGCCGCTGTATTGGAGATAGGGCGTGGTACTTTTAACACTCTCCACCCGGCTCTCCACCGCTGCGAAATCTTCCTCAGTAAAATACACTTGAACGCCGTCTGGATTGTCGCCGCTGGAATAGATAAAGAGTATACCGCCGCCCAGGCTGTTCAGCTCACTGTTGATGCCGCCCTTTACGCCATTGCCTATGGAGATAATCATAATCACCGAGGATATGCCTATAATTATACCCAGCATGGTCAGAAGGGAACGGCCCTTATTGCCCATCAGGTTCTTCAGGGCAATTTTCACATATTCCCAAGCCTGTTCCATATGCCTCCCTCTCTTACTTCTTTGCCTGCGCCGCCACAGGCAGATCCTCTACTATCTCCACAGCCGAGGAGATGATCACCTGGTCCTGCTCCGTCAATCCCTCCAATACCTGTATGCGGCTGGCTGTGGATATTCCAGCCTTTACCGCCCTGCGCTTTGCCAGGCCGTCCTGTATCACAAATACATAATCCCCCTCCTGGTCTGCATTCAGCGCCTCTATGGGTATGGTCAGGGCGTCCTCCACCTTGGCTGCCAACACCTCTACCTTGGCATCTATGCCCAAGATGATATGGGAATCGGCCTTATCCAACGTTACTACCACGCCTATCTTGGGAGCTGCTCCGGCCTCGCTCTGCGCAACCCTATTGATCTTGGATACTTTGCCGGCGTAATCCCGGCCCAGGATTTTCACATTGGCAGTCTGCCCCAACTCTATCTTTTCCATATCATATTTTGTAGCCTGGAAACGCACCTGCAAATTCCGGCTGTCAGAGAGGGCCAACATAGGCGTGCCTCCTGCCACAGTGGCGCCCTCCTGCACGGCCACCTCAGTGACTATGCCGTCAAAATCCGCCACCACGCCCTTCTCCTGCTGGGCAAAATCCAATTGGGCCTGCTCATGGGTCAGCTGGGCTATCTCACTGTTGGCGCTCTGGGCCTTTTGCTGATGGACATTCAGACTGCCGGCCTCTCCCGCAGACTTCTGGGACTGCATCTCAGCCTTGTAGCTGCGGCACTTGGCCAGCTCTGTTTCCACCCTGCTGATCTCATCCTGCATTTTCACCACATAATCCTGCGCATTGGCTATGGACTGAAGATAAGCATTGCGGGCCTGGGCGCGGCTAAGGCTTCCGGCCTGGCCTTGCAGGGAGGAGAGATTGGCCTTCTCCTCCGCTGTGGCAGAGGCGCCCTTCTCCTGTATGGCCTGTATCTGGCTCTGGGTCTGGCTCAGCTTGTCGCTGATCTCATAGGATTCCTCGGCCAGCTTGCTGGCATTCTCCCTCTGCTGCTTTTTCAGCTGATCCTGTAAATCTTTGAGATAGGCCTCGTAATCGGCGATCTGCACATCCAGCACCTGGAGATTGGTCTGGGCCTCAGCTAGCTTGTTCTGGCTCTTGGAGCTCTCCAGCATAGCGCTTTGATAGGAGGCCAAGGCCGCCTCCTGGGTCAATCCGGCCTGGGCGTACATACGCTGGGCCTTATCCAGATCATAGCTGATCAGCACATCCCCCTTCTTCACCTCATCCCCGTTCTTCACCAGCACCGAAGCCAGCGTGCCGGATACCTGGGCAAAATAGGTCTTTTTCTGGGAGGACTCCACCGTACCGGTGGCATCCACCAGCTCTTGCATATCCTCCTTTTGGGGATAGGCAGCCTCTACCGGCATGCCGGCAGAGCCTCCCATCAGCCTGGGCAGTACAGATATGCCCACCACGGCCGCCAGGCCTATGCCCACCACCCAGGGCCATTTCTTGCCCTTTTTCTTACCCGTCTTGGGGGCTGCAGCCGGAGCCTCTCCAGCCTGCTGTTCTGTCTTTGCACCCTTTTTCCAAAATTTCATCTCTATCCTCCGCCCTTCTTATGCTTCTATGTGCTGATTCATGTAATCTTCTTCTATGCGGCCGTCCTTGATCTTGACCACCCTCCTGGCCCTATCGGCTATCTCATTGTCATGGGTGATAATAATGACCGTCCGCCCCTCCTCGTACAACTCCTTGAGTATGGCCATGATTTCCTTTGTGGAACGGGAGTCCAGATTGCCCGTAGGCTCATCCGCCAATATAATGGGCGGCGCCTGGGCTATGGCGCGGGCTATGGCTACCCTCTGCTGCTGTCCTCCGGACATTTCCGAGGGCTTATGCCCCATACGGTTGCCCAGACCCACACGCTCCAGCGCCCTCTCCGACAACTCCTCCCGCTTGGCCTTTGGCACTCCCCTGTAAATCAGAGGCAGTTCCACATTTTCCTTGGCCGTCAAGCTGGCTATCAAATTAAATCCTTGAAAGATAAATCCTATTTCCTGATTGCGAATGTCAGATAACTCATTGTCGCTCAGACTGCTGACATCCTTGCCATGCAGGGTGTAAGATCCGGAGGTGGGCACATCCAGACAGCCCAGCACATTCATCAGCGTGGATTTTCCGGAGCCGGACTGGCCTATGATGGCCACATATTCCCCCTCCTCTATGGTCAGGTCCACGCCATCCAAGGCGCGTACTTCATTTTCTCCCGGATTGTAGATCTTCTCCACCTTCCGGATTTCTACCAAGGCAGACATACAAAGCATCCTTTCCCAGACGGTTCTCCGCCTGTTTATGTATGATTGTATCTTGTGTTTAGAACATAATACAATAATGCTTGTTCTCTGTCAAGACTCCCCGAGAAAAAAACAAGCCCCACTCAAAACGCCGGGTAAAGGCAGAGGGGGCATATGCCCCCCGATCAGCTCCAACCTATTTTCCTATACCATACCCCACCTTGAGTATGGGAGTTAGAGGCTTATACACCAGGAATGTAGCCACCGACACCACCAATCCCTTAAACAGATTGAGAGGCACCACACAGGCCAATATAAAGGAAAGCATGCTGCCATCCTTTACCAGGGGATTGACTGCCGCCCCCATGGCCAATATATCCTCCAAGGGCATGCCGTACATGGCGGCAAAAACCGGCAGCAGGTAAAACGCATTCAGCGCCGATCCGGCCACGGTCATGGAAACCGTTCCCGCTACACAGGCCCAGATGGCCCCTTTGTGGTGCTTTCTGAACAGATATACGCAGGAAGCCGGCAGAATAAAGCTGCATCCTATGACAAAATTGGCCAATTCCCCAACAAAGGCCGTGGAGGAGCCCTTGACCACCAGCTTGAGCAGTATCTTCACCGCCTCCATAGCCGCTCCCGCCGCAGGCCCAAAGGCAAAGGCGCCGATCAACACGGGCAGCTCGCTCAAATCCAGTTTATAAAAACCAGGCGCAAAGGGCAGGGGCAGCTCAAAGAGCATCAAAATCATAGAAACAGCTGCAAACATGGCCACCATGGTCAGCCGCCTGGCGCCCAGCAGCAGGGTTATGCCGCCCCGCCGCCCGGCCACCCTCTCCAGCCACATAGCGAGACCTATGACTACAGCCATCAACACCAGGATTTGCCCAAATAATAGCACATCCCTATCCACCAACGCCGCCATTTTTTGCCACATACGCCTCACCCTTTCCCTTTTCATATACCTATGCTTGGACTGGGGACTTTCCCGCTCACACAAAAAAAGCCCCGACACTCCAGGGAGCCAAAGGCAAAAAAATGTCTGCAGGCAGACAAGATGCGCATAAACCGCACCCTTTTTTGCTCTTCTCTCATCCAGACTTTCACTGTTGGTCCCGGACTTCCACCGGATCAGCCCCTGCCGCCCCCCTCCCTTGCGTAAGAGGATATGGCCGGGGGTCGCGGACTCGCCTGTGCTGCTCAGGACTCACCGCCAGTAGGGAATTACACCCAACCCCGAAGATATTGCAAGTATTGTAGCACAGCGCCTCCCGGAACACAAGATGGGAAACTCTATTATATCGTGCTTTACTGAACATTTTATCGAAGCTCCCCCCTCTTGACTTTGCCCCGCCCTGCGCCTAGACTGGATATACAACCCAAGAGCAGGAGGCCGGCTATGGCATTGATGGACGAATTTCAAAAAGAGCGGGATGCGGTAAAACAAAAGGGCTGGAGGGCAAGGCTGGCCTATTTCTGGGATTACCACAAGTGGCAGGTCATAGCCGGCGCTACCGGTTTAATACTACTGCTATATTTTCTCTCCTCACTGGCCGGCCAAAAAAACCTGCTGGCCCAGGCCGCCTTTCTCAATGCACTGGCATTAGAGGAAAATACCGCCTCCACCCTGGCGCAGCAATACCTGAGCCACAGGGGCCAGGACCCCCGGAAAACGGATCTGCTGATAGAGGACTCCCTCTTTGTGGATCCGGAGAATTGGGATCCCATGGGCCTGGCCGTATCCCAGAAGCTCTTCGCCCATCTGGCCGCCGGAGAACTGGATATAATCGCCGCCGCCCAGGACAACTTTACCTCCTATGCCGAGAACGGCACCTTTTTGCCTCTGGAGGAAATCTGGCCCGGACGGATATATACCGATGGCCAAGACTATGCCTGGAACGGCACAGCCATGGGACTGCTGGCCCCCCAGGGCAGCCGATTGCTGGCGCATTACGGCTTCGCCCAGGATAAGGTCTATCTGGGCATACCCGCCAGCTGCAAAAACCTGGAGGAGGCCAAAGCCCTGCTGCTGTGGCTGATAGAGGAGGAGTGATCTTGATCGGATATTTCGTATCTGATCATCCCATTATCTATTTTTCTTTCACATACTCCTGGATAGCATCGCATACATACTGCGCCGTTCCCTCACCGAATTGATCCAAGTTGTTCTTAAATTCTATATTTTGAACATATCCATAGCCAATTTTTGAAAATACATCTATTTTGCAATCAAAAGCATATTTGCAAAGATGTTTGTGAAGCTTTTCTGCCAAATCTATATTTTCTCTAGATGCAGCTTCTATTCCTTTTGCCATATTTCCGGAAAAGGCAAAGAAAATATCGTTGAAACCATCGGTCAATTCCTGTTCTTTTCCCCTTTGCTTTTCAATAGCCTCTTCTATAACCTCCTTTCCGTACATATCTATTGCCGCTTGCTTGTACTTCTGATTGTCCTGGTACTTGAATCCCTTAAATTTTTCCTTGGTTGACATGGCAGTTCTCCTTTCTACATGGTCAATGGTTTTTTCTAGTGTTTCCGTCAAGGTTAATAGCCTTTCCTTTTCCTTTTGCATCCATTGCAACTGTCTTTTCAAGTGGGTCAGCAGGTCAGTATCGTCTTTTGCCATGAGTTCTTTGATCTTTTTTAGTGGAAATCTCAAAAATTTGTAAAATAGTATAGTTTGCAGGCAGGCCATATCTTCCTCTGTATAATACCTATACCCATTCTCCGATTTCCGGGGAGATAGTAGGCCAATCTCATCATAATGGTGCAGCATTCGTACCGACACACCACTCATCTCACTGGCTTTTTTGATCATGTACATGTATCCGCCTCCTCACAATTTGTATGCTAAACTATGACATTGTGTTATAGTCAACCCCCTTTTTTTATTTTTTTCCTCCCCAGGAATAGATTCGATAACGTATAATAAGTTTCGCAAATTCAATTTATAAAAAAATAGACATAGTCTATTGCCGTCGGTAAAATTAAGTTACCACACAAAAACCACCGAGGAGGCAATAGCCATGTCTGATAATATTATACAGCTCAACGAAGA
>JBGYPP010000012.1:0-6142 GCA_041838515.1 Acetatifactor sp.
CAAAGTGGATGCCACCTGCAAAGTACAGAACGGCATCCACCTGTTGAGCCTCGATCATAAATCAATGTGTCCAGGGAACTGGGTACATATCAAACTTAGTTAGTGCGACAGCCCCTTTTTTATGAAATTTCGTCCATATCCATTTGTTTGTCCGTGCTTTCTTGTCAGTCGGCAGGAAAAATGCTATACTGAAAAAAACTGTCGATTTTGGCAGTATTGCGGGGTAAAAATATGGCAATGTGGTCCGAGCGGCTGGAGATGCTGGCTTCTTTAGCTGTAGAGAGCCGGGTGTTGGCTGATGTGGGATGCGACCATGGCTTTTTTGCCCTGGAGATGTTAAGGCGGGGGATATGCTCCCGCGCCATAGCCATGGAGGTGGCCCGGGGGCCTTTGGAGGCGGCCAGGCGGCATTTGGTCAAGGCGGGTCTGGGGGAGAGGGTGGAGTTTCGCCTCTCGGACGGATTGGAAGCCTTGAGGACGGGAGAGGCGGACTTGCTGTGTCTGGCCGGTATGGGCGGCGACCTGATGGGGCGGATACTGGAGATGTATCCGGCCAGGACACGCTCCTTTGGCCGGCTGCTGTGCCAGCCCCAATCCCATTTGCCGGCCTTTCGCCTGTTTGCTCTGTGTAATGGGTTGCGTATAGAGCAGGAGGCCATGGTCTGGGAGGGGGGCAAGCCTTATACTGCCCTGGCGCTGGAGCCGTCAGAGGCCGGGGTGGCCCCGGAGGCTCTGTGGCCCGTAGGCCTGCCGGATGTGGCAGATCCGCAGGCAAAGATAAGCCTGGAGGGAAATCCGCCCTGGGAAGAGGCAGATGCCCGGGGGGCGGGGAAGACTCCGGAGGAGGTCGGCATGTATGCCATGGCCCGGGCCAAGTCGGATTTTGCGGCGCTGGAGCTGCAAAGCCCGGAGGGGAAGCAGGCCCTGTTTCGCATACGCCTGCGTTTTGGCCCGATGCTGCTGGAGCAGTCCCATCCCGCGCTGGAGCGGTGGCTGCAAAGGGAGCTTGAGGCGGCAGCCCGTCTGGAGGCGCATCTGCTTGAGGCCGGCGGGGAGGGCTGTGGCGAGGCCCTGTTGCGCAACAGGGAGATGCAATCGGATATACGCAGGGCCTTGGAGGTGTATTTTGGCTGTTGAGGAACGAGGGAGAGATCCTATGCTGCAATGCGTGGTAATGGGTAAGGAGAGGGCATATCCCAAGGGCATACGCTTTGGGGAGATGGCGGAGGGTCTGGAGCGGGAGTTGGGAGAGAGGCCGCTTTTGGCCGCCTACAATGGCCGCATACGGGAGTTGTTTAAGAGGCTGCCCGGTGAGGGTCGTGTGGATTTTCTCACCCTGCGGGATGACATAGGGTACAAAACTTACGTTCGAGGCGCCACCATGCTCTGCCTAAAGGCGCTGGCGGATGTGCTGGGGGAGGAGGAGGCCAGGGAGGCCAAGGTGCAGTTCGCCATACGGAACGGTCTGTTTATTCAGCCCGGTCAGGGAGAATTTGCGCCGGAGGCCGTGGCCGGCATAGAGGCACGGATGCGGCAGATCGCCTCCAGGGAGGAACCTTTTTGCAAGCGTACTTACGCCTTATCTGAGGCCATGGAATTATTTGGCCAAAAGGGTATGGAGGACAAGCTGCGGCTGTTCCGCTATAGGCGCAGCTCCTCTCTCAATATTTACCAGATGGGGGAGTATGTGGATTATTACTACGGATATATGCCTCCCCATGCCGGATTTATAGACCGATTTTCCCTGTCGCCCTACCAGGGGGGCATGATGCTCTGCCTGCCCTCCCAGTCAGACCCATCCAAGCTCCAGCCCTTTCAGGACAGCCCAAAGCTGTACCAGGTGCTGGCCGAGGCGGATCAATGGGCCAAGAGGCAGGGCATCAGCACAGTGGGCGAGCTAAATGACTGCATATGCTCCGGGGCCTTGGAGGATATGATTTTGATACAGGAGGCGGATCAGGAAAGGCGTATAGGCCGCATAGCGGAGCAGATTGCCTCCCGGGGGGATGTGCGCTTTGTGATGATCGCAGGCCCCAGCTCCTCGGGAAAGACCACCCTATCCCACCGCCTGTCCATACACCTGCGCACGCTGGGGCTGAGGCCCCATCCTATAGCCCTGGACGATTACTTTGTGGACAGGGAGTTTACCCCCCGCCAGCCCAATGGGGATTATGATTTTGAATGCCTGGAGGCCCTGGATGTGGAGGGTTTCAACAGGGATATGCAAAAGCTGCTGGCCGGGGAGGAGGTGGAGCTGCCCAGGTTCAATTTCCTGTCAGGCAAGAGGGAGCGCAGCGGCCGGTTTTTGCGGCTGGGCGAGCAGGATATGCTGGTGGTGGAGGGCATACACGGCCTCAATCCCCGCATGGCCTATTCCCTGCCCCAGAAGAGCCAGTTCAAGGTGTATATCAGCGCGCTGACCAGCCTGAATATAGACAGCCATAACCGCATCCCTACCACCGACGGGCGGCTGCTGCGGCGGCTGGTGCGGGATGCCAGAACCAGAGGGGCTGACGCCCGCCGCACATTGGGTATGTGGAAGGATGTGCGCCGGGGGGAGGAGAAGTATATCTTTCCCTTTCAAGAGGAGGCGGATGCCGTGTTCAATTCCGCGCTGGTCTATGAGCTGGCCGTGTTGAAGCCCTTTGCCGAGCCTCTGCTCTTTTCTATAGGAGAGGGGGAGCCCTCCTATTATGAGGCCAAGCGGCTGCTCAAATTCTTGGATTACTTCCTCTCCATGGACAGCCAGAAAATACCCTTGCATTCCATTTGCCGGGAATTTGTGGGGGGAAGCTGCTTCCAGGTGTGAACAGGGGATGCAGGGGTTTGGCGGAGTCGCCCTTAGGTTGTGGGGAAACCCAGAAATGATATATTATTAACAAAAACATGGCAGACCCAGGGAGGGCAGGGCTTGTCCGCCAGGGGTTTTTGCAAGCGGCATCATAGGGAAATTTGGACAGAAGATATAAAGGGTTTTGGGTATCCTCTCCGGAATGGGGGTTCCGGGGCGGGAAAAGGGAGTGTAGGAATCTATGTTAATAAACCATTACAATATCTGTGCGGCGCTGGTCTATACCCTGGCTCTTGCGGCCATATTGATGCGCGCCAGGCACAAGGGCTTTGGCATCAGCGTGTTTCTGGCTTTGACAGTGTCATCCCTGGCGGCCACTCTTATGGATATTTCGGCGGTTCAGATCTTTAACCGGCCGCCCATCTACGGCTCCGTCCGCACATGGGCGGAACTGGCCACCTATGCATACTTCCTTTTGCGCAATGTAGGCGGCTTGTTATATCTGATTTTTATACTGAGCTGGACCAGGCTGTGGGGGAGTATGCCTCTGTGGATGAAGAGGGTATTGTGGATACCCTATGGGGTTTGCCTTCTGATGTTGGCGTCCAATCCATGGACCAAGCTGCTCTTTGTCATTACTGAGTACGGCTACGCACGGGGCAATGGCATACTATGGCTGCACCTGCTGACCATACTCTATAGTTTGATCAGCCTGAGTGTGCTGCTGCGCTCTAGGAATATGGTGCGGGTGGATAAGTGGCTGCCCCTGATATCCATTTATGTATTCAACTTTTCCGCCGTAGTCATACAATATTTTTTCCCCATGTATCTGGTGGAAATGTTTGCCACCTCCATCAGCATATTGCTGATTACGTTGGTGGCCATACGGCCCGAGGAAACCATGGATCTGGAAGTGGGCATGCCCAATTACCAGGGATATAAGGAGGAGCTGAGAAAATTGTTGATCATCAGCCGATCCTGCAAAATATTGATGATACAATTGCGCAATGCGGAGAAAGTCAAGGCCTTTTTTGGAGAGGAGAGGTACAACCAATCCCTGCGCCGCATATGCCATGATCTGGAGCTGCTCTTCCAAAAGGCCCAGGTGGGGCATGAGCTCTTCTTTGAGCGGCCCAGTATGCTCTATGTGGTGATGACGGAGTTTTCCAATGAGGATGGCCGTATGGAGAGGCATTTTTATCCCGCCATCCGGGGCATACTGCGCAAGGTGGAGGACATGGGGGTAAAATTCCAGCCCAAGCTCTGTCTGCTGGATGTGCCGGGGGATCTGTCGGAATACCAGGAGATACTGAATTTTAGCCATATTTTCCCCAGGATCATGGATCCCAAGCAGGCTTATACCGATGCCAAACACCTGGTGCTGAGGCAAAATTTCCAGATAGAAAACCATATAGAGGAAATCCTGCAAAGAGCCATCAAGGGCAATAACTTTGAGATGTATTACCAGCCCATCTACGGCACCAAGGAGAAGCGCTTTGTGTCCGCTGAGGCGCTGATACGCCTTAAAGACGAGCGATTTGGCTTTGTGCCTCCCGGCGTGTTCATACCGGCCGCAGAACAGAGGGGGCTGATGAATATCATAGGGGATTTTGTCCTGGAGAGCGTCTACCGCTTTGTGTCGGAGCAGGATTTTGCAGCGTTGGGCTTGAAGTATGTGGAGTTGAACCTCTCCGTGGAGCAGTGCCTGTCCAAGAGCCTGCCACTCAAGCTGGAGCGGCTGCGGAAGAAGTATAATATAGACATATCCAAGATCAATTTTGAGATCACGGAAACCACCTATGACAACGTGGCCGAGGCCATGGAGAGCAATCTGCGGGAGCTCTCCCAGATGGGGTACTGCTTTTCCATGGATGATTACGGCACCGGCTATTCCAATATACAGCGCATATTCAAGTTGCCGCTGAAAATCGTCAAGATAGACAAGAGCCTGGTGGATTCCATGGACAGTCCCGGGGGCGTGACGGTGATGAAGAGCACCATAGGCATGATGAAGGAGCTGAATCTGGATCTGGTGGTGGAGGGCGTGGAAACCGCCGAGGTCATGCGGCAGCTGGAGCAAAAGGGCTGCGATTTCATCCAGGGGTATTATTTCTCCAAGCCCTTGCCGGAAAAGGAATTTATAGAATTTTTGCAGAACAATCTGAAAAAATCCCAAGCAGAGGCATAGAGGCCGTTCTTTGTCGCCTGGCTGGAGATAGGCTGCGCCCGGATAGCTGCCCGGCTCTGATAAATGGGTCGAGTTTCCCCAAGTGGTCAGGTTTCCGCAGGAGAGTCTGGCGCCTTTTCCTGGGGGTATGCAAAATCCCCCTTTACAAGAAATGGAACTTGTGTTAAACTAATCAAGTATTTGTGTGCCTATTGCTCGGCCCATGGCAGCTCCGCCCTGGCGCTGGGGGTATGGCGGATTCATATTTAGGAGGAAAGCAGATGATTACCAAAGAGAAAAAGACGGCTATTATGACTGAGTATGCCAGGTCTGAGGGCGACACCGGTTCTCCGGAGGTGCAGGTGGCTGTGCTGACCGCCCGCATAGGCGAGCTGACCGAGCATCTCAAGAACAACCACAAGGACCATCATTCCCGCAGGGGCTTGTTGAAGCTGGTAGGCCGCAGGCGTTCCTTGCTGGAGTACTTGAAGAGGAAAGACATAGGCCGTTACCGTGAGCTGATCAGCCGGTTGGGCCTTCGCAAGTAGCACAGGGAATAAGCAAAGGCGGAGGAAGCAGATGGCTTCCCCGCCTTTTTGGGCTTTTTGCCAAGAGGGAGCAAAGGAGTAGAGATGGAAGCGAAAACCTACAGCATTACGTTGGGCGGGCGGGAGTTCCGTGTAGAAGTGGGCAAGGTGGGAAAGCAGGCCAACGGCTGCGTTCTGGCCCGCTATGGGGATACCACCGTTCTTTGCACGGCTACGGCCTCCAAGAAACCCAGGGAGGGTATTGATTTCTTCCCTTTGAGCGTGGAATACGAAGAGCGGCTGTATGCGGCCGGCAAGATACCCGGCGGCTTTATCCGCAGGGAGGGCAGGGCCAGTGAGAATGCCGTACTGACCTCCAGGGTGATAGACCGGCCCATGCGGCCCCTGTTTCCGGCGGATTACCGCAATGATGTGACGCTGAATGCGCTGGTGATGAGCGTGGACTGCTTCTGCCGTCCGGAGCTGACCGCCATGCTGGGCTGTGCCATAGCCACGGCCATTTCCGACATACCCCATGCCGGCCCCGTGGCCATGACGCAGATCGGTCTGGTGAATGGGGAGTTTGTGATCAATCCCGGCCAGGAGGCCTGGAAGAACGGCGATTTGAATTTGACCGTAGCCTCTACCGCTGAGAGG
>JBGYPP010000013.1:0-45392 GCA_041838515.1 Acetatifactor sp.
AGGTATGCCATGTATAAAGTATTATTAGCCGATGATGAGCCCCATGCACTGGCCTCCCTGCAGGCCTCCATCCCCTGGGGCTTTCTGGATCTGGAGGTGGCCGCCCTGGCCAACAATGGTCTGGAGGTGCTGGACGTACTGGACAGACAGGAAATAGATATGATTATCACCGATATACAGATGCCCGGCATGGACGGCTTGGAACTGTGCCGCCAGGCCCAGGAAAAGCACCCCCATATACCCATTATTCTGACCAGCGGCCATGCGGACTTCTCCTATGCCCAAAGCGCCATAGAATACGGCGTGCTGGGATACTGCCTAAAGCCCATAGACAGCTCCGCCCTCTGCGCCAATATCAAAAAGGCCTGCCTAAAAATAGACCGTAGGCGGCAGAAGAAGCAGAACCCCTCCCTGGCCCAGGCCTTTGGAGAGGAGGATGAGCCGGCGCTGGCCCGGGCCCTGGAGGAAGCCGGGCTGCAGCTGGCCAGCTACCACCTGGCACTCTCCATAGGCGGCGGGGATCTGGGGGACAGCCTGGGCGCCAAGGCCACATTGCCCCTGGGCAGGGGGCGCTTTCTCTATTTCCTGCAGGATGGAAAAAGCCTGGAAGAGAGGCTGGACCGCCTGGCTCCGGAGGCCTTTGGCGGACTGGCCCACTCCCCCGCCCCGGAGCGCCTGGCGGATCTGGAACCGAGTATAGAACAGCTGCAGCTGGCCGCATACGGATATTGGATGGGCCAGGGCAAGGTGTTCGCCTCCCCCTTCTCCTGGCAGGATGGGGCCTGGATGGCAGAGGCTGCTCCCCTGTTCCAAAGGGGAGATGAGACCGCCATAGGCGCCTTTCTCAGCCATATCCCCCATGCCATCAGCATCAAATGCGCCATGTGGGCCGGCAACAACCTGCCGGGCCTACTCAGCGCCGCCGAGGGGGAGGACGGCCAGGAGGAACCCTATTTCTATAGCTTTGAACAATTGACCCACAAATATGCCAGTTTTGACCAAATGCGCATAGAATTGCAAAAAAGACTACAGGCCGGGCAGGCCACTTCCATGCCCTCAAAGGAGTCCGGATTTGGCAGCGGCAACAGCAACTTCCTCAAAATCGTCCAATATATAGGCCAGCATTACACCAAGGATATCTCCCTGATCAGCGTGGCGGATGCGCTGAGCCTCAACCCAAGCTATGTCAGCCAGCTGTTCAAAAAGGAATCCGGCATTACATACACAAAATACCTCAGCGCGCTGCGCATAGACAAAGCCAAGGAGCTGCTGCTAAACACCAACCTCTCCTTGGCCCAAATCAGCGAAGCTGTGGGATTTAACGATTATTTCTACTTCCTTAAGATCTTCAAAAAGGCCACGGGCATCAGCCCGGGCAAATATCTGTCTAAAACAGACCCCAGCGTTTAGCCAGGCCTGCCAGACGGCCGCCCATGGGCCAGGCCCGCAGTTCCTCCTCTCCCACTATGCCCAGGGCCAGCACCAGCCAGCCATAGATGGCCGCGCCTGCCGGCAGGGCCAGAAAAAGGCCCAGCGCATAGGAGGGGTAAATCAAGTAGGACAGCTGGTATATGCCATAGACAAAGCCGCCCATCAGCACAGAGGCCAGCAGAGGCAGAAAAAAGCTGCGCCTCCACTCCTGCTTGTAGCCTATGGCCATTTTGGCGCTGCTGTGGTTGAGTATGCTGACGGTCAGCGCATAGACTCCGGAGCTGATGCACAGCGCATACAGGCCCAGATCCGTCCAAAGAAGCAAGGGAATCAGAACTAATGTTTGCAGCGCCAGGCCTATCAGCGCATGGAATATAGGCCTGTGCACCTGCCCCAGCCCCTGCAGCACCGGCGTGCTCAGTGTGGAGAGGGCGTAAAAGACCACTGTGGGCGCCAGCCATGTCAGCAGGGAGGCCGCCTGGGAAAGGCTGTCCTCCGGACGGCCAAACAACACCGCAAGTATAGGCCTGGCCAGGATCAGCAGACCCAGGGCGGAGGGCAGTGTCAGCACCATGGTGGCTTTCACCGCCTTGGCATTTTGGGCCGCCGCCTCCGCATAATCCTGCCTGGCCATGGCTCCGCTCATGGCCGGCAGCATGGCCGCCGCCATGGCCGAGGCAAAGGCTATGGGTATGTTGACCACGGTCATGGCCTGTCCGGCAAAAATGCCGTACTGGGAATACACCCAGGCTGAGGCCTGGGCTTTTTGGTATATGTATATTTTTGTAAAGAGCATATTGTTCAGGGATGCATTGAGGTTGTACACAGCCGTGGCCAGCACAAAGGGCAAAACAGCGGTGAGGATCTGGCGGCTGATGGCGCCATATCCCTCTATTTTCCTCCTGCCCCTGCGCAAACGCCTGGCCAGGTATGCCCTGTTGCCCCCATACAAAGCCCAGACCAGCAGCAGGCCTGCGGCCACACCCGCCCCGGTACCCAGCGCGCTGCCCATGGCGCCAAACATAGGCCCCAGGCTGTCCGACGCCACAGCAGGGGCAATGCGGGAGGCCCATTCCGCGCCCTGGCTCTGTCCGGCCATGCCCACCAGCCACAGCGCTGCGCCTATGGACACCAGTCCATTCACCGCCTGCTCCAGCACCTGGGAAAGGGAGGTGGGCGCCATATTGCCATGGGCTTGAAAAAAGCCCCGCAGAACGCCCAAAATGCCGTAGAGGAAGATGGTAGGCGCAAATACCCGTAAGACAAAAACAGCCGCCCCGTCCACCAGCCACGGGGCCGCCACATACAAAAAACTGCCGGCCAAAGCCCCCACCAGGCACACATAAACCAGCGCGCAGCGGAATATCCTCTGCGCGCCCACATACTCCCGCAAGGCCAACTTGGCCGCTATCACCCTGGACACCGCCGAGGGTATGCTATAGGAGGAGATCAACAGCACTATAGTATAAATATTGTAGGCGGAGGTGTAATATCCCATGCCCTCCTCGCCTATGGCTCTGGCCAAAGGCACCCTATAGATCAGGCCCAGTATGCGGCTGATAATGCCTGCCGCCGCCAGTATGCCCGCCTGCGCCACCAAATCGTCTTTTTTTGCCTGCGCCATATCTCTAGCCTGTCAGCCAATCGTACATCTCTTGATACTTGCCAGCAGAACTGTACCAGGAGAAATCCTTGGCCATGGCCCTATCCACCATCTTGTTCCACTCCCTCTTGTAGTCATAGTATATACGCTGGGCATAGCGCACAGCCGCCATCATCTCATGAGCATTGTAATTGGTAAAGCTGAATCCCGTGCCGGCGGCGGCATACTCATTATACGGCTCCACCGTATCCTTTAGGCCGCCGGTCTCCCGCACTATGGGCAGCGTGCCATACCGCAGGGATATCAACTGGCTCAATCCACAGGGCTCGAAAAGGGAGGGCATCAAAAAGGCATCACAGGCCGCATATATCCTATGGGAAAGGGGATCGGAATAATAGATGTTGGCAGATACCTTATCCCCATATTTCCAGGCGAAATGCCTGAACATATTTTCGTACTTTTCCTCTCCCGTACCCAGAACCACAATCTGAATATCGTCCTGGCACAGCTCATCCATCACATGGGCGATAAGATCCAGGCCTTTCTGGTCCGTCAGCCGGGAGATCAGGCCTATCATCATCTTCCTCTCATCCTTGCATAGGCCCAATTCCTCCTGCAATTTCTTCTTGTTCTTGGGCTTTTCCTTGCGGAAAGTGACCGCATTGTAGGAATAGGGCAGATGGGGATCCGTTTCCGGATTGAACTCCTCATAATCTATGCCATTGACTATGCCCCGCAAATCCCCGCTCCTGGCCTGGAGCAGGCCCTCCAGACCCTCGCCGTAGAATTTGGTCATAATCTCCTTTGCGTAGGTTTCGCTGACCGTGGTGACGGCATCGGCATATACTATGCCGCCCTTGAGCAGATTGGCATCTTTATAGGCCTCCAGCTTGTCCGGAGTGAAGTAATACTCCGGCAGGCCGGTGATCTGCTGTACGGTCTTGGGATCCCACTTCCCTTGGAATTTGAGATTATGTATGGTGATCACGCTCTTGATATTGCGGAAAAAATCCCCGTCGTGGAATCGCTCCTTGAGATAGACAGGCACCAGGCCGGTCTGCCAGTCATGGCAGTGGATGACCTGGGGGGCAAAGTCCAGCAGGGGCAGGGCCGACAGCGCCGCCTTGCTGAAAAAGGCATACTTCTCTATCTCGAAGCGAGCATCATCGCTATAGGGCTTGGGCCCGCCAAAATACCCCTCGTTGTCTATAAAATAGTACTGCACGCCGTCCACCCGGGCGCCCAACACGCCCACATAGACGCTCTTCCAATGGAAATCCAGGTAAAAATGGGTGATATACTCCAGCCTGTCCTTGAGATCCTGGCGCATACAATCATACTTGGGCAACATGACGCGTACGTCATAGTATTCCTTACTAATGCACTTGGGCAGAGAGCCCACCACATCCGCCAGCCCTCCGGTTTTGACAAAGGGCACGGCTTCGGAAGCCACAAACAATATCTTTCGCATGATCTCCTCCTTAGAATGGCATCTACCCATACCATGATATCCTATAGATAGAATATCCAAAAACGGCTCCTAATTCAAGATTTTTTGTAAAAAAACACGAAATTTTCCACTGGAAATCCGCGAAGCGCTATAGATAAGTAAAAAAAAGCCAATCTCCATATGCTATATGGAAATTGGCTGCTGATGACTGCCGTTGATGGGAGTTGAACCCATATGGTTTCCCGTACGATTTTGAGTCGTATGCGTCTGCCGATTCCGCCACAACGGCCTTTGTCCTTATCGAACAAGAGAAATTCTATCACAGGGATAGCAAAAAAGCAATAGTATTTTAAAAAAAAATGCGAATCCCAGGCGGCAGACGCTGACATCCGCGCCCGCCGCCTGGGAGTTCCTATCAGCTCCGCAGCCATGTTCCATCCGGTTCTCAGGCGGCCAGATCCAGGGAAAGCCCGGTCCTCAGACTACCCCGCCCGGATGCCGGCTCCGCCAAAAAATCCGACTTATCCGCAAATTCAAGCCATATTCCTGGCCAGAACGCCCACATCCTTTGCCACATACTCCGGCAGGACCTCCGCACCCTTCTCCCTGGAGGCCTTGGCCAGATCCTCCAGCCGTGTTTCTCCGCTGAGCACCAACAGGCTGTCTATGCCGGCCGCCTTGCCCGAGGCTATGTCGGTGTAGAGGCGGTCTCCTATGACTATGGTTTCCTCCGGCTTGGCCCCATAGCGCTCCATGGCCAGGGCCAGCATCTCCGGCTTGGGCTTGCCCAGGTAGAGGGGATCTTTTTGCGTGGCCATGCGTATGGCCTCACACATAGCGCCGCAGTCTGGCACAAAGCCAAAGGACACGGGGCAGCGCAGATCCGGATTGGTGGCGATATACACTACCTCTTGGGTGCTCAATATTTTACAAGTGTTGCGCATCTTCTCAAAACTCAGCTCCCGGTCAAAGCCCACCAGCACCACATCCACTGGCTCCACCCGGGTGCTGACATCCACGCCCCCCTCCCGCAGCTGCGCCACCATGGATTCCGTACCCTGGACATAGACCTTTTGCCCCTTGTGGTATTTGGCCAGGTAGTCCAGCGCGGCCTGGGTGGAGGTAAAGAAATTCTCCTCTCCGGCGGCCACGCCCAAATCCCCCATCTTACGCACATATTCCGCCGTGGAATACGAGGAGTTATTGGTCACAAAGACATAGGTGCCGCCCTTCTTCTGTATGGCCTCCAAAAAAGCCGTGCTGCCGGCAAAGAGTTCCTGATCCAGATATATGGTGCCGTCCATATCCAGCAAGAAGAGTTTCTTGCCGGCCAGCGCCTGCCGCAGATCCGCCTCCGGAGATAATTGGCTGCGGCCGGCTCTGGGCCTGGCCTTGCCCTTGCCCGCAGCCGTGGCCAGACGGGCGGCTATATTCTCCAGAGCCTGCTCATATCCGGCCAAGCCCTGGCCGGATATCTGCCCATGGCAGACGGCCCGTATCATGCTGGTGTTGCGAAAATCCTCCCTGGCGTGTATGTCGGATATATGCACCTCTATCTTGGGCATGCTCAGAGCCGCAAGGGCATCCCTGATGCACACGCTGGTATGGGTCAGGCCGCCCGGATTGATCAATATGGCCGCCGTTCCATCCCAATACGCCGCCTGCAATCTGTCGATAATGGCTCCCTCATGATTGCTCTGAAAGGCTTCCACCTCCAGATGCAGCTCCCTGGCCTTGCGCTCCAGGCGGTTCACCAGGGTGGCGTAATCCTCCTCGCCATAGATATTTTTCTGCCTTATGCCCAGGAAATTCAAATTCGGCCCATTGACCACCAATACCTTTTGCGCCATGCCATCTCCTCCTTTACCTTGACAACTCTGCCTCTCTGGCCGCCAGCGCCGGCAAAAGGATCTGGAGCATACGCTCCCCGTCCTCCTCTCCCTGTATGCGCATATGGGACACCTGCCGGTATAGATCCAACCTCTGCTCATACAGGCTGCGCACGGACTCCCAGCCTCCGTCCAGCAGAGGCCGGCCGGTATCCCCCCTCAGTCTGGCCTCTACCAAGTCCCAGGGCGTATCTATCCACAGGGCCGTTGCCTCCTCCAGCCTCCGCCTGTTCTCCGGGGTCTTAGGCAAGCCGCCTCCGGCGGCTATGACCAGGGAACGCCTTTCCATCAGCAAGCCAAAGGCCTCCGCCTCCCGCTCCCGGAAATAGGACTCTCCCTTCTCAGCGAAGATTTGCCGCACAGACCTGCCCTCCCTTGCCTCCAGCCAAGCATCCATATCCACAAAGGGCCGCCCCAGCCTCTGCGCCAGCCTAGGCCCCAGCCAGCTCTTTCCGCATCCCATAAATCCCAGCAAAACCACATTGGCCGGCTTGCCCGCCTCCATACGAGCCAGCGTATGCCGCCTTTCCTCCGCATCAAAAGCCCTGCCCGTCCACAGGCCATAGGCCTCCATTCCCTGGAATACCAGCATGGGCAGGCCGTTGGACACTCTGCCCTCCAAGGCCCTGCCGGAGCCGGCCATGGCCGCCCGCACCCGGGAGAGGCACAGGCTCTCCTCCGGCGCAAAGATCATATCCAGCATATGGGCAAATCGGCCATACAGCCCCATATCCATGGACTGCTCCCCCTTGGCCTGCCTCCAAAGACCCTCCAAGGGGCAGGCGCCCGCATTGGGGGCCAGGCCCACAGAGGTGGCCTGTATGCCCACCAGACTGCCCATGGGCTGCGCCGCCAGCCAGTCCATATCCTCCACAGCGGCAAAACCCCGGCCAAACAGGGCATTGGCCCGCTCCGCCAAGGCCTCGGCAGCCTCCCTCCCCCTGTTGAGTATATGCAGCCTGGCCGCACCGGCCCTCCCCGCAGCATAGGCCGCAGCAGCCGCAGCCCCCCCGGCGCCCAGCAGCAGCCATTCCCGGCCTTGTGCAGGTATACCCGCCGCATCCATGGCGGCCAGCAGGCCGCTCCAATCCGTGTTGTGTCCCTCCCAGCCTTTTTCCCCCCGCCGCAGCGTATTGACTGCGCCTATAAAGGCTCCGTCCTCAGCCACCGAAGCCAGATAGGGCATAACCTGGCTCTTGTAGGGAACTGTGATATTCAGACCCTGGTATCCCAGCGCATAGGCTCCTGACAGCGCAGCCTCCACATCCCCCTCCTCCACGGAGAAAGCTCCATAGAGCAGATTGTCCTTATATTCTGCCGCCAAGCCATTATGCAGGCTCGGAGAAAGGCTGTGTCCCACGGGATGGCCTATCAGCCCCAGAAAACGGGTATGCCCATCCACCCTCACTCCCACAGCCTCCCCCTTTCCCTGGCATAAGCCGCCAAAATGGGCTTCTCCGCCAGCCGTTTCAAGCGTATCTGCCATTCCTCCGCCGGATGTATGGGCCGGACCAGGCAGGTAGCCATGCCCAGCGCCTTTGCCCCCCAGATATCCGTAAACAGCTGATCCCCCACCATAAGCACCTGACTAGGCACGGCGCCCAAGCTCTCCATGGCCCGTCTGTATCCCCCAGGCAAGGGCTTGCCCCCCTTGTGTATATAGGCCGCCCCTACCTGCTCGGCAAAGGCCTGCACCCTGGCCTCCCCGTTGTTGGAGAGCAGCATATAGGCCATATCCAGACTGTCCAGCCGGAGAAACATCTCCTTAACACCCTCAGCCGGAGGACCGCCATGGACGGCAAGCGTATTGTCTATGTCAAAAATCACGGCCCGGATGCCCCGGGACTTCCACTGCAAAAAATCCATATCCGCAGCCGAGGCCACAGCCATATCCGGAAATAAAGTCCTCCACATATGCTAATCCTTTTTTGAAAAAACGGATAATTCTTCCATAAAATTATGAATATCCGTAAATTGTCTATACACCGAGGCAAAGCGCACATAGGCCACGGGATCTATCTCCCGCAGACCCTCCATCACCAGCTCCCCAATCTGTACGCTGTCTATCTCCTTTTCCCCCCGGGCGAACAAGACCGTTTCCACGCTGTCCACCAGCGCATCCAGGCGTTCTATGGCCACGGGCCTCTTATGACAGGCCCGAAGTATGCCGGCGCGCAGCTTGGCCCTGTCATAGGCCTCCCTGTTGTCATCCTTTTTCCTCACCAGCAGCGGTATGGCCTCCACGGTTTCATAAGTGGTAAATCGGCGGCCGCAGCCCTCACAATGCCGGCGGCGGCGCACGGCCTCCCCCTCCTCCGCCGGCCTAGAATCCAAAACCTTGCTGTCCAGGTGCCCGCAGTATGGACATTTCATCCCCTCTTACTCCTCCTCAAACCACAGGCGGCCAGAGCTGCCATACAGAAATAGACAGCCAGGCCCAGCCAGCCCCCCAGTGTATTGGTCCACAGATCATCCAATTGAAAAAATCCTCGCCCGGTGGCCAGTTGCAGGGACTCCACAGCTAGACTGGCCAAGGCGGGAACCGCCCACAGCCATCGCCTGCCCGGAAAGGGATCAAAGACCCAGCCCAGACCAAAGCCCAGGGGCAGAAAGAGCAGTATATTCTCCAGGGCAAAGGCGCTGTTGCGGCCGTTTGGCCCAAAGGTGGAGAACAGCTGCAGGTCTATGCCCTGAACGGATCCGCTTTCCCGGGAGAGAAAGGTGATCATCAGCAGTATAGCCCCATAGGTCTGCAAAAAGGCCAAAGCGCCCGGCGACAGCCGATGCCAGCCCTGCCCCCAGCGGGAGACCGTCCTCCAAAAAAGCCACAAAAGGGCAAACACCAGAACGCCAAAGGGCAGATAGACCATGGCCTGGCCCAGATCCCTGACCAGATACCGCCATGTCAGGCCGTCTATGACTATATTATTCACGCTTCCAACCTTTCCCAATGCCGGGCGTACTCGGCAAAATCTTCCCTGTGGGCCTCCCACTGCCCCCGAAGCCACTCTATGGCCCCGTCCAAACCCTCCTGGCCAAAAGGAAAATCCGCCTGAAGCACACGCTCCTTAGGCGTATTGGCCAGATTGTACGGCTCCGGCCAAGCCAGCGCCAGCAGCCTCTCCTCCCCCTCCTGCACCCTGCGTTCCAGACGGTAGCGCAGAGGCTGGCAGGAACCAGTATAAGCCGCCTGCTTCAGATAACCTAAATACAATATATCGTCTTTTTTTATCATATTATTCCAAACAAAAGGCCAGGGCTCCGCTCTCCCTGGCCTCTTTGCTCTCCGGCCACACCGGGGAGGGCTGCTCTGCATTTTATAGTTATTTCAGGAAATCCGGCACTACCAAAGGCTTTGATTGGTAGCTGCTCTGTATATTGCCGTCAAATTTTGGCAGACTGGCAGGCTCCTGGGGACGGACCACAGGCTCCGCCTGGTACCTCTCCTGTTTTTGGCCGGCGCCCACATAACCCGGCTTGGGCAGGGACTGCACGGCGGCAGGCTGGCTATTCTCAGGCAAGCCTGTAGCTATAATGGTCACGCAGCACTCGTCCTGCATCTCCTTGTTCTCCACAGCGCCCACAAAGGCGTTGAGGTTGTCCCCGGCCAATTGGTTGACGTACTCAGAGGCCTCGAGCATATCTGAGAGCGTAATATCCCCTGATATATTGATAATCACATCCGTAGCGCCTCTTATGCTGGTTTCCAGCAAAGGGCTGTTCAGCGCCCTCTCTGCAGCCGCCCGGCCCTTGTTCTCTCCCTTGCCCTTGCCTATGCCTATATGCGCCACGCCCTTGCCCTTCATCACCGTCTGCACATCGGCAAAATCCAGGTTGACCATGCCGGGCAGCTTGATCAGATCGGTTATGCCCAGCACCGACTGCTGCAATACCTCATCGGCCATCTTAAAGGCGTTGGACAGGGGCATGCCCTTTGCCATCTCCAGCAGTTTGTCATTGGGTATAACTATCACACTGTCCACGCTCTCCCGCAGCTTCTCCAGACCCTCCAGCGCGCGCTGCATGCGTTTATTGCCCTCAAAGGTAAAGGGCTTGGTCACTATGGCCACAGTCAATATGCCCATATCCTTGGCCAGACGGGCCACCACAGGCGCGGCGCCCGTACCCGTTCCGCCGCCCATGCCGCAGGTGACAAATACCATATCCGCCTCACGCAGCATCTGGCGTATCTCTTCCTCGCTCTCCTGGGCCGCCTTCTCACCCACCTTGGGATCCGCGCCGGCGCCCAAGCCCTTGCCGTTCTTCTCCCCTATCAAAATGGTATCCTTGGCCTTGCACAGATCCAGAGCCTGCTTGTCCGTATTGATACCTATAAACTCCACCGTGTCTATATTGTCATTGATCATGCGGGTGATGGCATTATTGCCGGCCCCGCCCACGCCTACTACCATTATACGCTCATTGCCCGGGGCAATGGATTCTCTCATCTCGTACAAGTTCTTACCTCCTATGCAGCCTGACTTATACTACATCATATAACCATTTCCGCCTTTTTACAAGCAGAATTTGGCAAAATCCGCCTCAATCTGCAGGCGTAAAGGTAATGGTTTCTTCCCCCCCTTTATAGTTGGAAAGATCCAAAACGCCCCTCTCTCCCTGCCATACCGCCAGCATATCCTTCAGCGCCACCAGCTTCTCCTCCAAATACCCCTCACGGCCCAAATCCACCCGCAGCTCCCCAAATACCAGAGCCGCCCGGGAGGATCTTCCAAAGACCAGTCCATCAGCCTCAAGGCCATATTTGTCCAATAATTTGGTTATATCCATAATGCGGCCAAATACCTGGTCATCCTCTACCGGCAGCCTCTCCCCCAGCACGATATGGTCAAAGGAGAGGCCGGATATCAGCGGTATGCCCTGGGTCTTTTCCTTGGAACTCTCAACCACAAATCCGTCTTTGTCAAAATATAAATAGCTGTCCAGATGCTGCACATAGCCGGCCAGGGCCTTTTCATAGACCTTGATCTTGACCGTATCCCTGGATAAGGCCTCCACCTCCATCACATCCACAAAGGGCACGCCCTCTATGCCCTGCCTGCGGTAGCGCCAGCGAAGGTAGAGGGAATTGCCGCCCAAGGGCCCCTGCATGACCATATCCCGGATCTCCTCCCGGGTGTAATGCACATTGCCCTCCACATAGACCGTTTTTACGGCGAAATAGGTATAGAGAAAAAAGCCCGTACCCGCCGACAGCGCCGCCAAAATCAGGAAAAGGGCCAACAGCCGCTTTCCACTCAATTCCTCACCTCCTTGCCCTCCTCCTGCAGGGGAAATTTGGACACGCCCAGCACTATGCCCACCTCCGCCAGCAAAAACACCACCGAGGTCCCCCCATAACTGATAAAGGGCAGGGATACCCCGGTATTGGGCATGGAGTTGGTGGCCACGGCCACATTCAGCAGAACCTGTATGGCAAAATGCGCCAATACGCCGCAGGTCAGCAGCAGGCCCAGCACGGACTCTGATCTAAGACCCACCTCCAGCAGCATCCAGAGCAGGAGGCAGAATAGGAAGAGCACGCCCACGCCGCCCACCACGCCCAGCTCCTCGCAGATCACGGCGAATATCATATCGTTTTGGACCTCGGGTATGACCCCAAGCTTCTGCATACCCTCCCCCAGGCCCTTGCCCTGTATGCCGCCTGAACCTATGGCATATAAGCCCTGAAGAATTTGAAATCCCGAGCCGGACACATACTTTTCCGGATCCAGCCAGGCCAGCACTCTGGCCCCCCGGAAGTTCATCTTGTCCTCCTCACCGCTTAGGACCATCTTCTCCGCCTGGGATAAGAGATAGCGGACCAGGGCAAAGCCGCCCACAGCGCCCAGGGCCGAAAAAAGCACAAAACGCCAGTAATCCCGTATGGCCACAAAATAGATAACGGCGGATATGCCCATAACGATAATGGCCGAGCTCAGATTGCGGGTGATGACCAGAAGCATCAGCGCCAGTATGCCGGGGGGGAGAAAATACAGCACAGTTCCCCGCAGGCCGGCCAGCCTCTTGCCCAGATATATGGCCATGACCGCGCCGCAGAGTATGGCCGCCAGTTTGGCCAACTCCGCCGGCTGGAAGTTCAAATTGATAAAGGGCAGGCGGATCCAACGCTTGGCTCCGTATTTCTCATTTCCAAAGGGTATGATCATCAATATGCTAAAAGCCGCCGCCGCCCAGGCGGGTATGGCCATATAGGGCCACAGCGTATACGGCATGGCCTGACAGACCACCAGCACGGCCAGCCCCACGCCCAGAGCGCCCAATTGCTTCCAGAAATAATACGCCCCGTCCTTGTTGTCCATCATGGCGCCGTAGGAGGATGAGGAATAGATCATCAGCAGTCCAAAAACGGCGATAAAGAGAACCATAAACAACAGGTAATAATCCATACGTCCGGCTCTTCTGCCCATAAGCCCCCCTATTCCAGCCCTCTGGCATAGGCGGCGAAGCGCTCACCCCTTTGCACATAATTGTCAAACATGCCCCAGCTGGCACAGGCCGGTGACAGCAGCACCGCATCCCCGGGACCGGCCAGGCGGGTGGCCTCGGCTAAGGCGCGGTCAAATTCCTCAAAGATATGGATGTTTTCCATTCCCAGCTCTCTGGCCTCCCGGCATATGCGCTGCGCCGTGGCGCCCACCAGTACCAAGGCCTTGGTCCGAGGTTTTGCCGCGCTTAGCCACTCTCCAAAACCGCCTCCCTTGTCATATCCCCCGGCCAGCAGCACCGTGGGCCTCTCCATGGCCAGTATGCCCTGTATGGCCGCATCCGGATTGGTGGCTTTGGAATCATTGTAATAATCCACGCCTCTCCGGCTGCATATATACTCTATCCTGTGAGCTACGGCGCGGAAGTCCTTTACGGCCTCCAATATCTTCTCCATGGGAACGCCGCCGCTGTATGCCATGGCTATGGCCGCCAGCGCATTCTCCACATTGCACAGGCCCACCAGTGCAAAATCCTTCTTCACATCCAGGAGCCGCCTCCGTTCTCCCTCCCCTGCCTGCCACAGCCAGCCCTGGTGATAATAAAACCCCTCCTCCAACTCCCGGCGGGAGGAGAACCATACCACTGCAGCCGGACAGCGGGTGGCAAAGTCCCTCAGCAGCTTATCCTCGTAATTTAATATACAAAAATCTGATTTGGTTTGATTGTTACATATTTTTTCCTTTGTTGATGCATAATTTTCCATGCTGCCATGGCGGTCCAAATGGTCTGGGGTGATATTGAGTATGGCGCTGACATGGGGCCGGAAGTCATGCGCTGTTTCCAATTGGAAGCTGGATATCTCCAGAACGCTGACGCTCTCGGCCGAGCTGCGCCCCACGGCCCCGGCATAGGCCTGGCCTATATTGCCGGCCACCAGCACAGACTCCTCGCCCAAATGCCTGGACCAAATGCTGCCCAGCAGTGTGGTGGTGGTGGTTTTGCCATTGGTGCCGGTCAGAGCAAAGACCCGTCCCTTATCCTCGGCAAACGCCAGTTCTATCTCTCCGGTCAAACGGCCTCCGGCCGCCTCCACAGCTTTGGCCAAAGACCCAAAGGCGGATATGCCGGGGCTGAGCACGGCCAGCGGAGCCAGCGCGCCATAGGCCGGCTGCCACTCCCCCCCCAGCCTGGATATCTGCCCGCCCCCCGGGGGCAGCGCCTCCTCCTGGGCAAATTTCTTGTCATAGATCCATACGCCATAGCCCTGCCCGGCCAGCAGGGCGGCGGCTGCCTCCCCGCTGGCGCCCGCCCCCAGCACCAGCGCTGTTTTGTACTCTGCCATACACCCTCCTTTTGCCCTTGGGTCTCAGCGAGGGTCCTCCCCTCCCTGGGATATGGGCATATCGTTTGCCCCGGCCGGCAGGGCGGCGTAATCCTCAATCTCCTCCGACTGGACAGATGCCTCCGGCTGGCCCTCAGAGGGCGCTGCCTCTGAAGCGGCTGCGCCGGACCCCCCGGCGGAGGATGCCTCGGCGGACTCCTCAGAGGCCGGCTGGGCATCCCCGCCGCTGACGGCGTATTGCTGCAATACGGCCACTTTTTTGGCCTCCAGCTCCGCGCTCTCCTCCTCGCTCAAAGGCTCCGTCATATAAATGCCCATATAGGGCAGCACTTCCGTCAAAATCTCCCGCACCAGCGTAGTCGCCATCTTGGCATCGTCCTGCTTGGCCACATTGGGTCTGTCCACCACCATATATATGGCTATCTGGGGCTGATCCGCAGGCGCAAAGCCCATAAAAGATACGATATATTCCCCATTGCCCCTGGGCAGGGTCTGGGCTGTGCCGGTCTTGCCGCCTATGGCATATCCGGCCGGCCTGGCAGTGCGGCCGGTACGCCTCTCGCCGCCCTCCTCCATCACAGTGGCCCGGCAGTACTGACGTATCTTGGCGGATACGGCCTCCGATATCACCTGCTTGAGCACCCTGGGCTCTATCTCCTCCACTGTGGCGCCGCTGTCATTGGTAATCTTGTCTACCAGCCGGGGCTGGTAGTAATATCCGCCGTTGATCAGGGAGGCAAAACCGGAGATCATCTGTATCATGCTCACATTAAAACTCTGGCCAAAGCTGTTGGTGGCCAGATCCACCGCCCGCATCCTGTCCGCCGTATACACCAGGCCTTGGGTCCTGGCCTCCCCGGCCAGATCCACATTGGTCTTTAGGCCAAAGCCAAAATCCTTTTGGTACTTGGCAAAGCTGGACTGGCCCATGGCCTGTGCTATCTCCATCAGCGCCACATTGCAGGACCAGGCTATGGAGTCCTGCACTGTCACCGCGCCGTCGCCAAAGCGGGTATGGCAGCGTATGACCCTGTCATCCACAGTCAGGGAACCATTGCACTGGTAGACCTCTCCTCCGGTGATGGCGCCGCAATCCAGCGCCGAGGCCACGGTAAAGGGCTTGATGGTGGATCCCGGCTCATAGGTGTCGGATATGCAGTAATTGCGCCAAATCTGATTGAGCCTGTCCATCCTGGTCCCGTCCAGCTCCCAGGACTGTATCTGCTCCGGCGTGTAATACAGGGACAAATCCCGGGGATTGTTCAGGTCAAACACCGGATTGGAGGCCATAGCCAGTATGCCTCCGTTGTTTACATCCATGATGATGCAGGCCAGCTGGTTGGCCCCCAGCCCCTCCCTGGCCTCATTGCGGTGCGCCAGCTCAAAGGCGTCCAGATGCTTCTCCACTATGGCCTGGATATTGATATCCAGCGTGCTGTGCAGGGTATGGCCATTGGTGGGAGGCTTGAGATTGACCTCCAGATTGGCATCATCGTTGAGGTACCCATAACGGCGGCCATCTGTGCCGTTAAGCTCCTCATTGTAATATTCCTCCAGCCCAAAAGAGCCTATATTGTCCGGCACAGTAAATCCTATCACATCGCAGGCCAGGCTGCCATGGGGATAGCTGCGCTTGTACTCATCCTGGAACCACACGCCCTTGATGTCGGAATTCTCCTGGCCCTCCAGCTCCAGAAAAGGGGCGATCTGCTCGTAGCTCAGCCTCTTGGCAGCCACATACCAGACGGATTCCGGATTGGCGGCCAGATGGCTGCGCAGGGCCTCCATATCCAGTTCAAAGCAGCTCTCCAGAGCTGCCAGCGTAGGCTCCAGATACTTCTCCTTGTACAGCAGGGCTCTGGCATCTATGATGAGATTGTACACACGGTCGCTGACAGCCAATTTGATGCCCTTGGCATCCACTATATCCCCCCGCCGGTAGGGCAGACTGACAGAGCTGTAATTGCGCTGGGATAGGACCAATTTTTTATAATTCTCGCCGTTTTCCTTGGTGATATAATAAATACGAAATCCCAGGGCGCCACAAAGGCACAAGAACAGGCCGAAAAACAGCCTGCTCTTGCGTTGCATGTATCTGGTGGCCTTTTTCTCCCCCCTGCGCCTGGCCATGCGAAGCCTGTCCATTATACTCATAGCCGCTCCCGCCTACTTGGCTCTGCGCATATAATCATTGCCTTCAGAGGAGAAGGTGACTATCTGTCCCTGGTCCGCATACACCATGCCCAGTTCGCCTATGGCTATGCGGCGCACCTCTTCCAAATCTATGCTGCTCTCTATGCGTATGGCATAGGAATCATTAAAGGAACGCAGATCATTTAGGCGCTCCTCCATGGATGCCAGCTCCAACACGTTCTGGTTCACGCTGTGCAGCGTACTGATATAGTGAAAAACAATCCACAACAGGACCGCCATAGCCATGGTCATAAACAGCCTCTGGCCCAGGCCCATACGGCCGGCCAAGGCCTGATTCTTGCCGGACCGCAGTATGGGGCCGGCCTCCTGGGGGCTGCCCGGATAAGGCCTCCCCTGAGGCCTGGGGGATTCCAAACGCCTGGCCGTATTTCCCTCTATGCTGTACCGTGCATTTCTCCGTGCGGCCATCCGTCCTCCCCCTTTCCATCATCCGGGCAATTTCTCCGCCACCCGCAACCGGGCGCTCTTTGCCCTGGGATTGCGATCTATCTCCTGCTCCCCTGCCGCCCTGGCCTTATACGGCAGGCTGGCCACATTCCTGCGGCCGCATACGCAGACCGGAAAGTGGGGCGGGCATACGCAGGCCTTGGCCGCCTTGGCAAAGGCCTGTTTGACCATTCTATCCTCCAGAGAGTGAAAGGTGATAATGCACAGCCGCCCCCCGGGCGCCAGCGCCTCCCACACCTCATCCAAAAAACTCTCCAAAACCTGCAATTCCTTATTGACCTCTATACGCAGCGCCTGAAAGGTCTGCTTGGCCGGATGGCCCTTTTGCCGCATCCTGGCCGGTATGGCCGCCTTGACTATCTGCGCCAGCGCCTCCGTTCCCTCTATGGGGCCCTTCTCCCTGGCCAGGCATATATGCTTGGCTATATTGCGCGCAAAGGCCTCCTCCCCATAGCGCTGAAACAGATCCGACAGCTGCGCCTGGGTATATTGGTTGACTATATGTGCGGCCGTCAGCGTCTGCCGCCTGTCCATACGCATATCCAAGGGAGCCTCCTGCCTGTAGGAAAATCCCCGGCCGGCCTCGTCCAACTGGTGGGAGGACACGCCCAGATCCAGCAATATGCCCTGGATGCCGCCGGGAAATCGGCTTTTGATCAGCGCCGGCAGCTGGGCAAAATTGGCCCTGTGCAGCTCCGCCCTCCGGCCAAAGGCCTCCAGCCGCCTCCCGGCCGCCTCCAGAGCCGCCTCGTCCTGATCTACGCCCAAGAAATGCCCCGACTCAGCCGTGAGGGCCTTCCGGCATATGCCGTAGGCATGGCCGCCTCCGCCCAGGGTTCCATCGGCATATATGCCGCCCGGTTGAATGGCCAGGGCCTCCATCACCTCATCATACAGCACGGGTATATGTGAAAATTCTATCATATGGTCAAGCCCAATCCTTCCATCAAGGAGGACAGTCCCTCCATATCCTCATCTGCTCCGGCCTCCTCCCAGGCGGCCTTGTTCCAAATCTCTATGCGGGTACCCACGCCCACCAGCACCACATCCCTCTCCAGGCCGGCAAACTCCCGCAGATGGGGGGGCAGCAGTATACGCCCATGGCTGTCCAGCTCTACAGCGCTGGCTCCAGCCAGAAAAAAGCGGGCAAAACGGCGCGCCTCCTTGTTGATCAGCGGCAGGGCGGAGAGCTTGCGTTCAAAGGCCTCCCACTCCTCGGAGGCATAAATGTACAGACAGCCGTCCAGACCCTTTGTCACCACAAAGGTCTGGCCCAATTGCTCTCTGAACTTGGAAGGGATAATCAGCCGCCCCTTGGCATCCAGGCTATGGCTGTACTCACTCATGAACATAGAGCTAATCTCCCATTTCCTACCACTTTGCCCCACTTATTACCACTTCTGTAGCCATTTTACAAAAAAACAGGGTAAAATGCAAGAAAAACCTATGGGGGATTTGTCCGGACGGATGAGGAAATATGGGCAGCTCCAGGGAAAAAAGGCGGTTTTTCACCCAAAAAAAAGTCTGGCATGGAATAAAAAAATCCCCTCCGGCAGTCCGGAGGGGCGAGCTTCTGCCATATCAAAATTTTCCCGAGTTGGTCCACTGCTCCCTGGGAGGGATGATTTCCTTGTTGTCCCAATGTTCCACTATCCTGCCCCGGCTCAGGTGAAAGATGTCCATCTGCGCATATTTCTCCCCATCCATGCGCACCTGGCTGTAGGCCACCACATAATTCCCCTGGCCCAATAACTGATGGACAAAATCGTATTCCACCCGCCGCTCCACAAAATAGGTCTTGTACGCCTCCAGACCCTGCGCTATGGATAAATTGCGCTGCTCCAAATCTTCCGCTACAAACCGGGAAATCAGGTCATAACGGCGGTTCTGCCCCACTTCTGTCAGAAAACTGCGTATCGTACACTTGTTCTCCCATGTCCTGTCCAAATCCTCCAGGGCAAAATCGCCAAACAGCGCATCCCGTCCCTCTTCCCGGCCCATATAAGCGTCTATGACATCCCAATGCTCCACCATGCGCCCCTGTTCATCGGCGCGGAAGATATCCGAGGTGATCCACTGGGCCTGACCCCCATCCAGATTTTGATGCACATGGAGAAATACGTAAGGCCCATCCTCTATGGCCCGCACTATGCGTATCTCCCTCCGTGGATGCCTCTGAAAGAAGTCGGCGAAAAAGGCGGCAAAACCCTGCTTGCCATCCCCCACTCCCGTACTGTGCTGGGTATAGGTATCTCCCATGTACTTCTCCAGCACCTCCGCCACCTCTCCCTGCTCTATGCCTTGGATATACAGATTTCTGGCATTCTCCAACTGCCGGCTCATACACTGCTCCTCTCTAGGGCAACAAGCCCTCCGCCTCCAAATACTCTCTTGCCACATCCTGGGCGTTTCTGCCCTCTACCTCCACCCGGTAATTGAGCTCCGTCATTTCCTGACTGGTAATACGGCCGGATAGGACGGACAATATCTCCTCCAACAGGGGATAAGCCTCCAGGGTTTCCTGCCGCAGCAGAGGGCCGGCCTGGTAAGGAGGAAAGAGCTGCTTGTCATCCTCCAGCACCACCAAATCATGTGTGCGTATCTTGCTGTCTGTGGAATACACATCTACCACATCCACATCCCCGGCGGCTATGGCCTGGTAACGCAGGGAGGGCTCCATGGTCTTTACGGCCAGATCCAGGCCGTAAAGGTTCTTTAAGCCCTGATGTCCATCCTTTCTGTCGTGAAATTCCAGCGTAAATCCGGCTGTCAGCCCCGATGCCACAGGCGCCAGATCTGAGATGGAGGACAGGCCCTTTTCCCGGGCATAGGCCCTCCGCACCGCCAGCGCATAGGTGTTTTGGAATTGACAGGGTTCCAGATAGACCAGGCCGTCCTGCGCATATATGCCCTCCCGGGCCAGCTCGTATACCCGCCGGGCATCCGAGGGCAGATTCTCCAGTGCCGGCTGCAGCAGATTGGCTGCCACAGTGCCCGTATACTCAGGATATATGTCTATACTGCCGGATTTCAGCGCCTCATAGAGAAAGCCGGTCTTGCCAAAGTTGGGTTTGACCTCCACCTCCAGGTTGGGAGCTTTGTCAAATCTTTTTACTGATTTTGTCGAATTTTTTACTAATTTTGTCATTTTTTTATCAAAAATCCCTTCTCTCCCTGCCCTGCTCCTAACAAACCTCATAAGACGAAAAAAGACCCGCACGGCGAGGGCTTATCCCCCGGTGCGGGCCTAAAATCTGCGGAACCAAATAATACATGCCTACATTTTGGGCTATCATTTAGGAATGCCAGGACATGGGCCAAGGCCTGTCGCCGTAAAGCCAGGGCTTCGAATAGAAGAAACAGGGCTTAGGCGTCAAAATGCCTATAGGCAGTCTGCCGCCCCTTATCAATAATTCTCCAGGCGGATCTCAAAATAGGCCTGGGGATGGGCGCAGACGGCGCAGAGCTGGGGTGCATGGGTACCCACCACGATATGGCCACAGTTGCGGCACTCCCATACCTTGACCTCGCTCCTCTGGAACACCTCCTGCATCTGTACATTTCGCAAAAGGGCCCGGTAGCGTTCTTCATGGTGCTTTTCTATGGCGCCCACTGCGCGGAATTTACGGGCCAGGTCTGCAAATCCTTCGGCCTCGGCAGTCTTGGCGAAATTCTCGTACATATCCGTCCACTCATAATTCTCACCCTGGGCCGCCGCCTCCAAATTGGCCGCCGTATCTCCCAGACCGCCCAACTCCTTAAACCAAATCTTGGCATGCTCCTTTTCATTCTCCGCCGTCTGCAAGAACAGCGCGGCTATCTGCTCCAAACCCTCTTTCTTGGCCTTGGAGGCAAAATAGGTATACTTATTCCTGGCCTGGGATTCCCCGGCAAAGGCTTCCCATAAGTTTTTTTCCGTCTGGGTGCCGGCATAGGGATTGCTCATACCCGCCTCCAGGACCTCCAGCTTGTCCCCGACGGACTTACACCTGGGACAGACGGCCTGCTCCAGACTCTGGGCGGCAAATACTTCCTGACATACCTTGCATCGAATTTGCATTCTTTCCTCCTTTTCCGGCTCTTTGGCCAATAAATCTCCGTATGCCCGCCAGCGGCCGGCAGGAGGCTTTAGCGCATCCGGACCGGCCTCCCCCACATGGGGAAGGCCCAGCCGGCCTGCGGCCTCCAGGCTGGATGCCACCATATCCCCAGGCCCCAGATCGCCTATGTGGCTGTGCCCCAGGCAGCGGGCAAACATGGCCAGCTCTCTCTTGATCACGGCAAAGAAATTGGACACCCTGCCTGCCGCCTCCTCCACATTCACCTTTGCCCTTAGCTCGGCATCCTGGGTGGCCAGGCCGGTGGGGCAGTGGCCGGATCCGCATATACGGTACTGTCGGCAGCCGCAGGCCATCAGCGCCGCCGTGGCCAGGGCCACGCAATCCGCACCCAGGGCCAGGGCCTTTGCTATATCCGAGGACACTCTCAGGCCTCCGGTGATGACCAAGGACATATCCGATCCCCTCTGGTCCAGGTAACGCCTGGCCCTGGCCAGCGCATAGATGGTAGGTATGGAACTGGAATCCCTGAGCATAACCGGAGAGGAGCCTGTGGCGCCGCCCCGGCCGTCTATGGTGACAAAATCCGCCCCGGCCTCTATGCACAGCGCCAAATCCGCCTCCACATGGCCGGCCGCCAATTTGATGCCTATGGGACGTCCGCCGGAGCGGGCGCGCAGCTCCTCCACCATGGCGGGCAGGCCGCCGGGAAGAGCCAGTTCTGGAAAGCCTGCCGGACTCTGTATATCCTCCCCCGGCCTCTTTCCCCGCAAAGCGGCTATCCGTGGAGTCACTTTCTCCCCGGGCAGATGGCCCCCCATGCCGGGCTTGGTACCCTGGCCTATTTTGATTTCTATGGCATCCGCCCCCTGTAATACGTCATCGGTATCGCTATAGCGGTTGGGCACATACTCAAAGATGTATTGAAATGCCTCTCGCCTCTCCTCCGGCAGAGCGCCTCCCTCGCCGCTGCACACGGCTATGGACTGCCGGGCTGCCCCTCTGGCCAGGGCAGTTTTGGTTTCTTCGGAAAGCGCTCCAAAAGACATATGGGATACCCAAACCGGCGCCTCCAGGATCAGGGGCTTGGCCGCCCTAGGCCCTATGACTGTCCGCAGACAGACCTCCTCATTCTCTTCCAGAGGCCTGCGGGCCAGTTGCGCCCCCAGAAACAGTAAATCCTCCCAGGCGGCCACCGGCATCCGGGTAGCCATGGCCCCATAAATGCTCTGCCCCTCCCTGGCCATCCGATGTATCTCCTCCAGATACCTGGGCCGGCCGCCGCCGGACGGCGCATCGGTCTGGGCCGGATCTCCTGGATATATGCTTTGTTCAGACCTCTCCCTCGACTCCGGAGGCATATCCTCCATCATGGAGAATTTCGTCAGCGGCGCCTTGCAGACCGGGCAGGCGCCGGCCTGCGCCAGCGCCTGCCCCTCCACAGCTTCGTCAAAGATAGTGCCGCAGATATCGCAGCGGTATTTGGCCATGTTCTCCTCCTTTCTCCCATCCCGGCCAGAGATTAAATACGGTATCCAAATGTAAAAGGTACTATTATTTCGTTAATTTTGCGGAAAGGGAGTCCACCCGCATACACAATGGAACGTGTCCCTGGCCAGCTGCCGTCAAAACCCGCATATATCCGCCACCCCCGCTGTCTACACCTTCTTAAGCCCGGGCAGATATCTGTCCGCTGTACTCCCTCGCCGCCAAACCCGGGGCGGGCTGCCGCCTGATGCCGTCTGTCCACGCTGTCCGGCTTCCCCATCCCACCGCTGTGTGCCGGCATCCACTGCAATACCGGCGCTTTTCCATCCCCAAATGTATACGGATAACTCCCTTATCGTCTACTATTATTATATATTTTGCCCATAAATGTCAAGTCTTATTGCGCTTATTTTGTTGATTATGCTATATTTCGATAGATTGTATCACAATATTTCAACCAAAATCCGAGGGAGGGGGGTTAGGACAGCGGATAGCCGGGGAGGGGGGATGGATAGGTATAAGACGCATGGGCTGGGGCGGATGGGAGAAGCTCAGTTCTTTCTCCCGCCTATGGCCTCCAGATACCGGCTGGGCCTGCGCCGCCCGCCCTCCACCCAAAAAATATCCAAAGCCTTTTTGGCCCGGGTCAGGGCCACATAAAACAAACGCCTCTCTTCCGCCTCCTGGCCCTCCTCCCCATGGGGAAATATCCCCTCCTGCACATCTGCCAGCAAAACATGGTCGAATTCCAATCCCTTGGAGGCATGGGCTGTCAACAGGCACAGCCCCTTTCCCGCCTCATCTGCCCGGGGCTGATCCTCCATCGCCCGTTCAGCGGCAAGCCTCTCCTCATCCCAGCGGGCAAAATCCCCATGAGGCTTGGACAAATCCAGCAAGGACTCCCAGCGTTCCTCCAAGGCTTCCCTTGCCGACCCGCTCCCGGCCCTTTGCCTTGCCCAAGCTCCGTATCCCAGACCCCGCCAGAGGTATTGCAGAGCCATATACGGCCTCATAGACCCCATTCTGGCCACATCCCTTTGCAGCTGCCTCCAGGCGGCTGATCCCCCACCTCCCCGGCCTGCCAGCCAAATATCCTCCCGGGATAGCCCCCGGGGCGGACGGCTGCTGATACGGCACCAATCCTCCCTATCCCCCTGCCCATAGGCCAGCCGCAGATATGCCCAGACATCTAAGGCCAGCTCCTCCTGATATATGCTGCGTATGCGCTCCCTGGACACAAAGGGGATGCCCCGGCGGCGCAACCCCTGAGCCCAGCGCTGCATATCCCCATGGGTGCGGAAGATAAACCCGCAGCTATCCCCTCCCCGCGCCAATTCCTCGCAAAGAGCCATCACCTCCTCGGTCTGCGCCTCCCGTCCGGCGCAGCCGTGAAAATGTATGCAACCCGTCCTATCCCTCTCCGGCCCCGCCGCCCGTATGGGTATTGCCGATCGGCCCTCCACCCCCCGCATAAGCCGCTGAGATATATCCACTATCTGCCGGCTGCTGCGGTAATTCTCCTCCAGCCACAGGCTCTGCGCGTCAAATTCCTCCAAAAAAGTCCGCATCCAGCTGGGATCTGACCCCCGGAAACCATAGATGGACTGATCTCCATCTCCCACGGCAAACACCTCCCCGCCCAGCCCTAGCAGACGCAGAATGCGGTATTGCACGGGATTGATATCCTGAAATTCATCCACCAATATGTATGGAAAACGTTTTCCGAACACTTCCGGTCTGGACTGGATGTAATCCAAACAGTCATACGCCATATCGTCAAAATCCAGCACATTCCTCTCCCTGGCAAGCCTGCGCCAAGCCTCCAATATTGCCTCCAGGCCTATTTCCATCCCCTCCGGCAGCATTTGCCGGCTCCTTTGCCCGTCCAGCGTATTCTTATAAAAAGACAGGGCCTCCATCACCGCCTCCACATCCGCTTGGGCAGGCCGTGTTGAGGACATATGCTCCAACAGCCCTTTGAGCAGCCTCAGGCTCTCCTCCCGGCCGCAAAGCCGCAGCTGTCTGCGATTTTGCTTCAGCAGGGAGTAAAACAGCGCATGAAATGTGGCAAAACGCACACTCTGGGCGTTTTCCAGCCCCAGAGAACAAAAGCGCTCCTCCATGGAACGCGCAGCCGCCTTGGTAAAAGTGATCACTAGGATATCTTGGGGCGAGATGCCCCGGAATAGAAGCAGATAAGCAATTTTGTGTGTAAGTACCTTGGTCTTGCCGGAGCCCGGCCCGGCCAGCAGGAGGAGATGCCCCCCAGCGTGGGCCACCGCCCGCCGCTGGGAGTCGCTCAAACCCTCCAAAGGGTCAAAGGCCTTGGGCCGGCTCCGGGGTTCAATCCTGCCCAAGAGCCAACCTCTCTATGCCCAATCGGATGCGCCGCAGTCCCTCTTCCCTGCCCAGCACCTCCAAAATCTCCGTGGCGCCGGCCGGCGTGGTCTGCCTGCCGGAGAGGGCCGTACGTATGGGCCACATCACATACCCATTTTTATAGCCCTTTTCCTGGGCGAAGGCCTGCAAAAACCCGGAAAGACCCTCATGGCTGTAATCCTCCTGCGCCTCCAGCAGGGGCAGAACCTCCCGCAACAGGGCAAGCGAGCTCTCCCGGGTGGTTTTCATCTTCTTATGGGCGTACATATCCAAATCGTAATCTGGCAGTTCTGCGAAAAAGGCCACCATTTCCTCTATGTCCTGCCAAACCTCTATACGGGTCTTGACCATGGCGGAGATCTTCTCCAAATCCAGCTCCCCTCCCAGAGCCTGCTCCAGATAGGGTCTGGCCAGGGAGAAAAATACATCCCCATCCATGGCCTTTAGGTATTCCCCATTCATCCAGCGGAGCTTGGCCATGTCGAACACGGCCGGGGATTTGCTGATACGGGTATAGTCAAAATCCCGCACCAATTCCTCCAGGCTAAAGATCTCCCTGTTGTCCGCCGGACTCCAGCCCAGCAGGGCAATGTAATTGACTATGGCCTCGGGCAAAAATCCCTGCTCCAGCAAATCTTCAAAGGAGGAATGGCCGCTGCGCTTGCTCAGCTTCTTGTGATTTTCATCCGTGATCAAAGGCAAATGCACATAGACAGGCACCTCCCAGCCAAAAGCCTGGTAGAGCCGGACATATTTGGGCGAGGAGGAGAGATACTCATTCCCCCGCACCACATGGGTAATGCCCATAGTGTAGTCATCCACCACATTGGCAAAATTGTAGGTGGGAAAACCGTCAGATTTGATCAATATCATATCATCCAACTGCGCATTGTCTACCACGATTTCCCCATACAGCTCATCCACAAAGGAGGTCTGGCCCTCCTGGGGATTGTTTTGGCGTATTACATAGGGCAGGCCGGCGGCCAGCTTGGCCTCCACCTCCTGAGGGGAAAGGCCCAGGCAGTGTTTGTCATAAATCATGACCTCCTTGCCCTCCACCACCTCGCTCTTGAGGCCCTCTAGCCGCTGCTTGTCACAGAAGCAGTAATACGCCTCACCCTTTTCCACCAGCTCCTTGGCGTAGCGCAGATACATGCCTGTACGCATGCGCTCGCTCTGTACATAGGGGCCAAATCCCCCATCCTTGTCCGGCCCCTCATCGTGGTGCAGACCAGCCCTGTCCAGGGTGCGATAGATGATCTCCGTAGCCCCCTCCACCAGGCGTTCCTGATCCGTATCCTCTATGCGCAGCAGGAAATCCCCGCCGCTGTGCTTGGCGATGAGGTACTCATAGAGGGCGGAGCGGAGATTGCCCACATGCATCTTGCCCGTGGGGCTGGGCGCATATCTGGTGCGTATTTTCATGTTAAACCTTTCCGGGCAGAACCCTTTTGCGTTGTTGTTTTTTTGTATTATTGTATTAGTATATATGTTGTTTCTGCCAATTTTATGATTGCTCCATGGAATATGCCGGGCTTTGGATACTGCCCCTTCATGACCATATTCCCTACGGCTCTTCCCTGACAAGGGATGTGTTTCCTGCATTTACTCCCGCTGGGCGGCTGATTGTACTATGCCTCATCCCTGTCAAGAGCTGATTATCCTACAGTTACCCCCGATGAAATCTGCGTTTGCTTCGGCTCTTCCCCGCCGGGCGGCTGATTTCCCTACAAAAACTCCCCTCCGGTGGCTGCTTTTACCAAGGATCCTCCTCACTGAGGAGATGATTATCCTACGGTTACCCCCGATGAAATCTGCATTTGCCTCGGCTATTCCCCGCCGGGCGGCTGATTTCCCTACAAAAACTCTCCTCTGATGGCTGCTTTTACCAAGGATCCTCCCCGCTGAGGAGCTGATTTTCCTACAGCTACCCCCGATGAAATCTGCATTTGCTTCGGCTCTTCCCCGCCGGGGGCTGCATTTCCTACAGACCTGCCGACCCACCCGGCCGAAAAACAACGGGCAGGCGCTCTCCCGGGCAGCCATCTTCGCCTACCGGGTCTGACCCTGTCCATAGACTACATACTGGCTGGAGCACAGCTGGACCAAGCCCATGGGCCCCCGGGCATGCAGTCTGGACGTGCTGATGCCTATCTCTCCGCCAAAACCAAATTCCCCTCCGTCCGTAAAGCGGGTGGAGGCGTTGACATAGAGGCAGGCGCTGTCCACTCCGGATACAAAGCGACGGGCGGCCTCCTCATCCCGGGTGATAATGGCCTCAGAATGGCCGGTATTGTATTGATTGATATGGCTCATGGCGCCCTCCACATCCGGGACTATGGCTATGGAAAGTATATAATCCAGATACTCCCTGGCAAAATCCTCCTCCGTGGCCGGCTCCATCTGGAGGCATATGCCTCTGGCCTGGGCATCCCCTCGCAGCTCCACCCTGCCCTCCAGGCGCTGGCAGAGCATGGGCAAAAATGTCTCTGCAACGGCCTGATGCACCACCAGGGATTCACAGGCATTGCAGACGCTGACTCTCTGGGTCTTGGCATTGTCTATAATATCCAGGGCCATGTCCAAATCCGCCTCGGCATCCACATAGATATGGCAATTGCCGGCGCCGGTTTCTATTACGGGTATGCGGCTGTGCTCCACCACCTCCCGTATCAGCCCCTGGCCTCCCCGGGGGATCAAAACATCCACATAACCCACCATCCCGAACAATTGTTTGGTAATCTCCCTGCCTCCGTCCTCTATCAGCAGCAGCGCATCCTCCAATCCCCAGGGCGCCAGCACCTGCCGCAGACAGGCGGCTATGGCCATATTGGTGGCCAGGGCCTCCTTGCCCCCCTTGAGCAGGGCCACATTGCCGCTTTTAAAGCAAAGGCCAAAGGCATCCGAAGTCACATTGGGCCTGGCCTCATAGATGATGCCCACAACGCCCAGAGGCACCCTCTTCTGGGTGATGACCAGACCGTTGGGCCTCTGCCAGCGGGCGATCTCCTCACCTGCCACGGAGGGCAGGGCGGCTATATCCTCCAAGCCCTTAGCCATGCCGGTCAGGCGGCTCCTATCCAGATACAGTCTGTCCACAAAGGACGGAGCCATGCCCGCCTCGGCGGCAAGAGCGCAGTCCCGGGCATTGGCCGCCAATATTTCCCTCTCCCCCTCCATCAGCGCCTGGCCCATGGCACGCAGGGCCTTTGTCCTAGCCCCCTCCTCCAAGGAGCCCACAGCGCCCCTGGCCGCCTTTGCCCTGCGGCACAAATCCAACAAATACCCGCTATCCCCCATACACTACCTCCGTCTAATGCCAGATCAGATCATCCCAAGCCACATCCGCCTCTCCCATGGGCAGGCTGGGACTGATTTGGCAGGCAAAGGCCAGGGCCATCACAAAAGGCCTTACCCTGGCCGCCTCCATATACCTGTCGTAGTACCCGCCGCCATATCCCAGACGGCTGCCGTCCAGGCCAAAGGCCAGGCCCGGCAGCAAGAGCAGGGGCTCCTCCGCCTCCTCGGGCGCATATGCCTTGGCCCCGGGGGGCTGGAGTATGCCAAAGGGACCGATTTCCATGGCCATATCCTCCTGCCAGGGATAAAACTCCATCCGTCTGCCCTCCACCCTGGGCAGGCATACCCTCTTCCCCTGGGCTATGGCCCGGGCCAGTATGCCCCAGGCGGACAGCTCATGGCCAAAGGAGGCATAGGCCAGCAGCACTCCTGCCCTGGCCCAGCGGTCGTGGCTGTAGAGGTCCGCCTCTATTTTCTCCAAGGCCCTGCTCCTCTCCTCCTCTCCCATGGACTTGCGCCTGGCCATATACTGCTTGCGCAGAGCCGCCTTTTGGACGTATATACTGCCGTCCACGGCTTATTCCCCGGCCGCCGCACGCTTGGCGGCCATTTTCTCCCCCAGGTTTTCTATATTGCCCTGGGCATCCTGCAAGTCTATATTGTCCAACTGGGCGCGCAGATTGTTCCGCACGCTGTCCAAAAACACCCTGCGCAGCGCCTGCTGCTCCTCCTTCTCCTCCTGGCCCAACCCCTGGGCCTTGGATTTGTGGTACAGGGCGTTGATCCTGGATATGGTGTCCTCCATGCCCATCACAAGCCTCCTTTTCTCTATTTGTGGTAGCTGCGTACAAAATCCGGCAAGTCAAAAAGAGGATCTTTGGCCGGGGCGAACCAGGTGCCCACCTCCTCACCGGCCAGGATCTCCTCCAGCACTGACACATCACGGCCATTGGCTATGACCATGGAAATGCCGCTTCTAGTGGAAATATGCGCCGCCCACAATTTGGTGGCCATACCCCCGGTGCCTACGGAGGAGCCGGCCTCAGCCCCGGCCATATCCCAGACCTGGGCATCCAGCCTCTCTATACGGCGTATCAGCTTGGCCTGGGGATTTTTGTGGGGATCTTCGGTGTACAATCCGTCTATATCCGACAGGAGGATCAGCAGATCCGCCGAAATCAGCGCCGCCACTATGGCTGATAGGCTGTCATTATCCCCTATCTCTATCTCAAAAGTGGCCACAGTGTCATTTTCGTTGACTATGGGTATGACACCCAGCTCCAGCAGCTTTTCAAAGGTATTCCGGGCATTGTACCGGCTGACATGGTCCGCCACCGTATCCTTGGTCATCAGGATCTGGGCTGTTGTATGATTGTACTCACCAAATAATTTTTGGTAGGTCATCATCAGGCGGGCCTGGCCCACAGCTGCCATAGCCTGCTTGAAAGCCATATCATCCCCCGGCTTGTCCTGCCTGGCAGCAGCCCCGGGCAGCGCTTTTTTTCCGGCGGCTATGGCCCCGCTGGTCACCAGGACCACTTCCATGCCCCGGCCCTGCATATCACAGAGCCTGCGGACCAATTTCTCCATCTTGCCATAATCCGGCTCCCCAGTGGCATGCTGCAGGGAGGAGGATCCGATTTTGACCACCACCCGCTTGTATTTATTCCCCATTTGCTATCGCCTCCGCCATTTTCTTGCCCACGGCCAAACCGTCCATGGCCGCCGAGGTTATGCCCCCGGCGTATCCGGCCCCCTCGCCGCAGGGGTATATGCCCTTGATATTGATGCTCTGCCCGTCATTCCCCCGCAAAATCCGCAGCGGGGAGGAAGTGCGGCTCTCCACTCCGGCCAGCCAGACATCCCCTCCGTCAAATCCGGGGATCTGCCGGCCAAAGGCCCTCATACCCCGCGCAAATGCCCTGTTGAGATCCGGCGGCAATATGCCGCTCAAATCCCCCTGGGCATACAAACCCTTTATGGCCAATCCGCCTCCAGCCCCGCCGTCCCCCGGGATTTCCTCCAATCCTACAGCCTTGAGAAAATCCCCATATCTCTGCACGGGTACCCGTCCACCCCCGGCGGCATGGGCCCTCTCCTCCAGCTGCCTCTGCCACTCTATGCCGGCCAAGGGTCCGGATCCGGGAAAATCTGCAATCTGCACCCCCATAACTATGGCGCTGTTAGCCCATTCCCCATCCCTGGCGGCATAACTCATGCCATTGACTGTAACCCTACCCGGCTCAGTGGAGGCATCCACCACATATCCCCCGGGACACATACAAAAGGAATACACAGGCCTGGGCAGGCTGGCGCCTCCGGCCAATTTGTAGGGCGCGGCCCCCAGGCAGGCCGGATTGGCCCGGCCATACTGGGATAGATTGATATTTTTCTGACGATGCATGAGTCGAAAGCCTACGGCAAAAGCCTTGGCCTCCATAGCCAGCCCCCGCCTGTACAGCATAGCAAAGCTATCCCTGGCCGAATGCCCCAGCGCCAGCGCCGCCCTGCCGGCAGGCAGCCGCCTTCCATCGGCCAGCGTCAAGGCAACCAGACGGCCGGACTCCAGCTCTATGTCCTCCAGGCGGCTGCCAAAGCAGATTTCCCCGCCCAACGCCTCTATGCGCCGGCGAAGATTGACCACCACCCGCTCCAGCACATCCGTGCCTATGTGCGCCTTGGCCTCATAGAGGATCTCCTCCGGCGCGCCGCATTCCACTAATGTTTCCAGCACCAGACGGCCCCGGCCATCCCTGTCCTTGACCAGCGTGTGCAATTTTCCATCTGAAAAAGTGCCTGCTCCCCCCTCACCAAAGCTCACATTGGAATCCCGGTCCAACAAGCCCTCCTGCCAAAAGCGTGCCACATCCAAGACGCGCCTCTCCACCGGCTGCCCCCTCTCCAAAAGCAGGGGCTCCAAGCCCGCCTTGGCCAGATAATACGCGCAGAACAGCCCGGCCGGCCCTGCCCCCACCACCACAGGCCGCTCTCCATGAAAATCTGACAGCCGGTCTATGGCAAACTGGGGAGGCGCATAGGCCTCCAGCCTCTTGCGGCGGGATATTCCGGCCTCCCCCCTAAGCTTCAGAGCCAGATTGCAGATATAGTAGAGATCCGGCTTTTTGCGGGCATCCACGGAGCAGCGCAGCAGCCTCCACTCCAGTATATCCCTCCTGGGTATGCCCAGATCCCTGGCCGCCTGCTCCAACGCAGCCTCTATGGAAAAAGTCCCGCTGCTGTCTATGGGAAGCTTTACCTGATTTACACAAAGCATATGCCATCCTATCCGAATATCCCGGCCGCAGCACGGCCGGCCACATACCCTGAACTCCACGCCCACTGGAGATTGTATCCTCCGCAATCCCCATAGACATCTGCCAGCTCCCCGGCCACAAACAAGCCGGGATGCGCTATACTCTCCAAATCTGCGCCCAGGGCCTCCAGGGACACGCCTCCCTGGCTGACCTGGGCATAGTTCCAACCCCGGCTGCCGGTGATATCCAGGCGAAAGGCCCGCATGCGCGCATACACCGGCTCCGCCGCTTGGGCGCTGAAAGCCTGCCTCCGGTCTATGCCCTCCAGCAACACCTCCATCAGCGCCTGGGGCAGCAGGCCCCGGAAAGCCTCCTCCAGGCTTAGCCCCTGCGCCCACTGACAGCGCCTATGCCTCCACCGGCGGAACTCCTCCCCATCCATATGGGGCCAAAAATCCAGTAAGATTGAGGGCCTCTTCCCCTCCTCCAGCAGTTTCAGCGCCAGGCCGCTGATCTGAAAAATCGCTATGCCGGACAGGCCGTAGTCCGTCAATTGCAATTCACCGGCAGATTGGCCCATCAGCCTATCCCCATCCAGCAGGAGGGCTCGGCCGGCTACCCGCACCCCTGCCCAGGCCTTACAGCAGGGCTGGGCCACCTCCAATGGCACCAAGGCCGGCAATGCCGGCTCCAGACTAAGGCCCAGGGAGGCCGCCAGACTATATCCATTTCCATCCGCTCCCAAAGCGGGCTGGGCCTTTCCTCCGGCGGCCAAAATCACCGCAGTATACGGCCCCCGGATGGAGTTCCCATACCCCTTGACAAGTACAGAACTTTTGTTCCTATCTCCCTGCTTTTTTCCTCCCTTGGACGGCCTGGACTTGACCTCCTGGAACCGGGCCTGCAAAACATAGGCCCCGCCCTCCTCCCTGCTGATTTCCTCTATCCATAATCCTAAATATATTTCCACGCCTGCCCGGCGCAGCTCTCTCTCCAAGAGATCTCTGACCTCTTTGGCCTGCTGGCAATAGGGATAGTACAGACGGCCATAGGCCTCCTCCTTACACAGCAGCTCCAACCCCAGTTCCCGCCAAAATTCCAGGGTGTTCTCCAGGCCAAAAGCCTCCAGCACCTGCCTTGCCCTGTGAATATGGGAACCGTGAAAATGCTCCAGCGCCAGATGGCCATTGGCCAGATTGCAGCGTCCATTGCCTGTGGCCAGAAGCTTCTTGCCCAGCTGGAAATTTTTTTCATATAGATGTACAGCCCTGCCGCAGCGGGCGGCTGTCAAAGCTGCCATCATGCCGGCTGCTCCCCCGCCTATCACGGCTATATCCGCCGCCATATCAGGAAGTCCTCCTTCCGAAAAAGAGTCCAAGATCCCGGCTGCGAAGATTTCCCGCGCCGAGAAGCAGGCCGTAATAAATCAGCAGACCCAGGGCCAGCAGCACAACGGCCAGCGTCCCCATGGGCAGGTGGGGCCCCAGCCATTTTTGCAACAGCCACCAGGGAAGGCAGACCAGCCCGGCGGCAAAAACGGGTATGGCCAGCTGTACAGGCAGGCCGCTGCCTGCTCCTAGCTGTCTGAGCGCTGCAAACAAGAGTATGGGCAGCTCCAAAACCAGCGCCGCCGCCAGAGCCAGCGCTATGGCCTCTCCCCCATTGTCCAATCCGGGCCGCAGACTGCCAAAGCCCAGCCAAAACAGCAGCGGGAGCAGCACATATGCGGCAGCGGAGATCTGCCGCAGCGCACCCGCCTCCAAAGCCCGGGTCAGAATATATACCCATGGCGCCAGGCACAGGATACAGGCGCCATAAGCAATTTGCTTCTGCCCCACCTCCACATAGCCCTCCAGCAGGGCGCCTGCCAAAGTAGGCGCCAACAGCCAGCCGGCCGCTGCCAGCGGCAAGAGCAGGCTAAAGGAGAGATGCAGCAGGCGCTCCAGCAGCAGGCCCGCCTTGGACATTTTCCTCTGCCGCATACGCTGGGCCAGGCCTCCCAGGGGACGGGCAAACATGGCATAAGATATGCCAATCCACAATATCCACAGGGGCAAAACCACGCTGCCCCATATGCCCAAGGCCACAGCCCCTTGATCCACATCCCCGGCAGCCCTTTGGGAGAGAGCCAGAGCCAGACATCCCACCAGCAAAACCGACAGCTTCTTGCCCTTGCCGGCCCATCCCAGACCCAGGCATGGAACCAAGCCCAGCCGGCTCTGTCCTACCCCAGATCTCTTGCGCATCAGGCACCAGATACCCATGCCGAGGGCCAGAAACAGCTCTGCGGCGGCCAGCGCCAGCGTCAGCGCCACAGCTCCATACATATAGGCGGCCTGAGGCCTTTGCAGCAGCATGCCCACCTTTGCTCCATAGGCCTTTAGCGGCCCCATCAGCAGTACAGCCGTCAGACCAAAGAAAAGTGGCCGCCCCAGGCCATAGATCAACATTCCGGCCGGCGCGCCCGATGCCGTCAGACCGGCCGCAAATACACTGTTTAGGGCCTTGACGACTAGAGCTGCCGCCAATATGCGCATGGGCAAAAAGGCATAAGGCAGGAGAAATGCCTTCTCCGCCAGCCAGGGGGCGGCGGCAAACAGGCCTGCGCCCAGCGCCAGCGCCAAAAATGCCTGGCCGGCCAGCAGGGCGGGAGAAAAGAGCCCGGCCCCTCCCCTCCCTGCCTGAGGACTTTGCGCCTCTAAGGACATGGCCCTGGCCAGTGCCGCTGCCGCCCCCACATCAAAGAATATGGACAAAATCCCAAAGGGCAGGGCAGCGGCCAGCGCATACGCCAGCATCAAGGAACCGCCCCACTTGCCCACAGCCAGCAATATCAGGGCAAAAATTGCCCATGCCAGCCCCTGTATCCTTTTAACATCCCAATCCCGCATACCATCCCCTAACCTCTGACTATGCCCAAAGAGGACAGCAGGGCTTCCTGCTTCTGCTCCATACAGGCGGCCTCTTCCTCTTCCATATGGTCGTATCCGCACAGGTGGTAGAGGCTGTGCGCCACCAAAAAGGCAAACTCCCTCTCCAGGCTGTGGCCATATTCCTCAGCCTGGCTCTCCACCCTGGAAATATTAAGCGCTATATCCCCCAAAACCACCTCGCCGGTGTCCGGATCCTCGCAGGCCCAGGGCTGGGCCAAGGCAGAGGCAAAATCTCCGGGCCGGTCAAAATCCAAATTCGGAAAAGACAGAACATCTGTTTCTTTGTCTATGCCCCTATACTCCTTATTATACCCCCGTATGCCCGGACCGTCCAGAAAAAGCACATGGAGCTGCCAGGCCTTAGGGCCCTGCTCTGCCTCCATACAAGCGGCAGCCAGCCGCTCCACCAAGGCCTGGGCATCAAAGGGAAAACTCGCCCGAACCTCATTCTCTATATAAACAGCCATAGCGCACCCCCAAAAGTCACTTGTGATAAGGCTCATTCCTGGAAATCTTAAAAGCCCTGTATATCTGCTCCAGCAAGATCAGGCGCATCAGCCCATGGGGAAAGGTCATCTCCGAAAAGCATATGCGCCCCCTGGACTGCCGCTTGACCTCCTGCCACAGGCCCAGGGAGCCGCCTATCGCAAAGGCCATGCGCCCCCCCTCCATGGCCTGGCTCTCCACCAGGCGGCTAAAGGCCGGGGAATCCATGGTCCTGCCCTCCAGGTCCAAGGCATACAGCGGCATGCGCTCCGGCAGCCTCTCCAATAGCCGCCTGCCCTCCCTCTCCAATATCTGCGCCTGCTGCATGGCCGAGGCTCCCTCAGGTATCCTCTCGTCAGCCACCTCCCATATGTCCAGGCGGCAGTAAGCGCCCAGCCGCTTTTGGAACTCTTCTATGGCCTGGCGGTAGTACGACTCCCGTATCTTGCCCACGCACAATATGCCTATATGCAAAATTCCTCCTCATAAAAAACGGGCGGCGCCTTGCGCCTTTGCGCTCCGCGCCACCCCTATGCTTCTGACTTATTCGCCTCCCAGGTAGGCGTGTATGCCCTGGGCTGCCGCCTTACCGGCTCCCATGGCCAAAATCACCGTCGCCGCCCCTGTTACTGCATCGCCTCCGGCGAATACGCCGGGCTTGGAAGTGGCGCCTGTGGCCTCATCGGCCACGATACACTGCCACTTATTGATGTCCAGCCCCTTGGTGGTGGAACTGATCAATGGATTGGGTGAGGTTCCCAGGGACATGATCACCGTATCCAGCTCCATCACAAACTCGGAACCGGCCACCTCCACCGGCCGGCGGCGGCCGCTGGCATCCGGCTCACCCAACTCCATACGTATGCAGCGCATGCCGGTTACCCAGCCCTTCTCATCCGCCAAAATCTCCAGAGGATTGGTCAAAAGGTCGAAAATAATGCCTTCCTCCTTGGCGTGATGCACCTCCTCCACCCTGGCAGGCAGTTCCGCCTCGGAACGTCTATAGACGATATGCACCTCCGCTCCCAGCCGCAGGGCCGTCCTGGCGGCATCCATGGCCACGTTGCCGCCGCCCACCACAGCCACCTTGCGGCCCAGCATAATGGGCGTGTTGGAATTATTCTCAAAGGCTTTCATCAGATTGCTGCGGGTCAGATATTCATTGGCGGAGAATACGCCGTTGGAATTTTCTCCCGGTATGCCCATAAATTTGGGCAGCCCGGCGCCGGAGCCTATAAATACGGCATCAAAGCCCTCATCCTCCATCAGCTGGTCTATGGTGACAGATTTGCCCACCACCACATTGGTTTCTATCTCCACGCCCAGGCTACGCACATTCTCTATCTCGGCAGCAACCACGCTGTCCTTGGGAAGACGGAACTCCGGTATGCCATAGACCAAAACGCCGCCCGGCTCGTGCAGGGCCTCAAATATGGTCACATCATATCCCATCTTGGCCAAATCCCCCGCACAGGTCAGTCCGGCAGGGCCGGCGCCGATTACGGCCACCTTCTTGCCCAGCTTCTTCTCCGCGCCCTGGGGCTTCACCCCGGCTTCCCGGGCGTAATCCGCCGCAAAGCGCTCCAATTTGCCTATGGCCACAGGCTCGCCCTTTATCCCCCGGATGCAAACACCCTCACACTGGGTTTCCTGAGGACAGACTCGGCCACAGACCGCAGGCAGCGCGCTGGACTGGCTGATAATCTGATATGCCTGCTCTACATTGCCGGCGATAATCTCCTGTATAAAGGCAGGTATGTTGATGGCCACGGGACAGCCCTTGATGCAGCGGGCATTCTTACAATTGAGGCAGCGCTTGGCCTCCTCTATGGCCTCCTCCAGATTGTATCCGTAACAAACCTCTTCAAAATTCTTTGCGCGGACAGCGGGATCCTGCTCCCGCACCGGCACCTTTTTCAACACATCCATGTTATCGAACCCGGCTCCTTTCTCCGATATGATAAAATACTAACAATTCCCGCAGCCGCCGTGGTGGGTGTTGCCCTCCTGCTCCCGCAAAAACGCCCTGCCCTCCGCCGTCTTGTACATGGTCTGCCGCCGCATGGCCTCGTCAAAATTCACCAGATGTCCATCAAATTCAGGCCCGTCCACACAGGCAAATTTTACCTTGTTGTCCACGGTCACCCGGCAGGCGCCGCACATGCCCGTGCCGTCCACCATGATGGGGTTGAGGCTGACCACGGTGGGCAGACCCAGCTCCTTGGTGAGCAGACAGACGAATTTCATCATAATCATAGGCCCTATGGCCACACAGAGGTCATATTTTGCGCCCTCGGCATACAGATCCTTGATCACCTGGGTCACCATGCCCGAGCGGCCGTAGGATCCGTCATCCGTGGTAATGTAAAGATTGCCGGCCACAGCCCGCATCTCCTCTTCCAAAATCAGCATATCCTTGGTCTTGCTGCCCACGATGACATCTGCCTCTATGCCCCGCTCCCGCAGCCACTTTACCTGGGGATAGACAGGCGCCGTTCCCACTCCGCCGGCCACAAAGAGGATTTTCTTCTTTTTCAGGCTCTCAAGATCCTCATGTATCAGTTCAGAGGCGCAGCCCAGAGGGCCTACGAAATCATGAAGGGCATCCCCCTCCTTCAAAGCGGCCATCTTCTTGGTGCCGGAGCCTATGGCAGAGAATACTATAGTCACCGTGCCGGCCTCCCTGTCATAATCACAGATAGTCAAGGGTATGCGCTCCCCTTTCTCATCCACCCTGGCGATAATAAACTGACCGGGCTGGCCGTACTTGGCCACCCTAGGCGCCTCGATGTCCATCAAATAGATGTTGTCCGTAAGCTGCCTCGCCTTAACAATGCTGTACATAACCACCCATCCTTTCTCTTGCAACCGCCGCCCCGGGCTATGCCCGGCGGCTCTCCTTCTGTATGCCGGCACAGCCCTCCCCCCGGCGGAGCGGGCCTGCGCTTATTGCCCGCCTGCCATTTAGGGAAGAGGCTGACCAGGCGTATACCGGCCGTCCGCCCCCTGGGTCAGGGCATAGCATATGCCCTCCCCGTCCGATACACCATAAATGCCGCCTGTGGCCGTTCTCTGGCCATCCTGCGCCATCTGTTCCTGAAACACCCAAAAATTCTGCCCCTGCACCTCTGCCAGATGCAGGAAAACATAAACCAGGCGGCGATCATCCTGGGCGTCAAAATGCCCCTCCCGGTCATAAATCCGGCCCGAGGCCATCATACTTTCTACCATCATACCCGCCGCCGTGTCAGAGGTCAAGTCCGTATCCGGCTCCAATACATATTTCACCGTCAGGTCCCGGGCCGGCTCCCCATCCGGCCCGATGAGGACGGCGCTGAGGAAACTGCCCCCCAGAGGCATGGGAAAAGGCTGTCCATAGACCGGGGATTCCAGACCGGGCTGGCTGCCGTCCAGAGTGTAATGTATCTCCCCTGGCCCGCCCTCCAGCACAATCCACTGGGGCTGGGCATACATGCCCTCCTCTGGCAGGGCCGACAAAAAAAACTCCTCCTGGGCTTCCAAAGTCAGCTCCGCCTGCAACAGAGGCCCCTCCACGCCCCCCTGGCTCTTGGCCAGGGCGTGCAGCCGGTAAACCCCTGGCTCCAACAGTATGGGCGCCTCGTACAGAGATCCGGACACCAGAGGATCTGTGCCATCCAAGGTATACAATATCTGTGCTCCCATTGCCGCATGGAGTATCAGCGTCTGGGATCCCTGATATATACCCTCGGGCATATTGGATTCCACCACCGAGGGCTTATAAGCCGCATAAGCCTCATGGAGTGAGTCCAGGTCATATTTCTCCAGCAAATCCGCCACCGACCGGGCCTGACCCTCCTGCGCGTAGAGGGAGGCCAGCATCAACAGGGCCAGCTCCAAATGAGCAGCCTGGCCGTCCTGGGCCAGATACGCCTCCAGCCGGGTGCGGGCGGTCTTTGTATCCCCTAGCGCCTGGGCAGCCTGGGCCCAGCCCCACAGCGCCTCCCTATCCCCGGAGGCCCACTCCCTCTCAAAGGCAGCCGCCGCCTGGGCAAATTCCCCCTCTGTCAAATACTGCTGCCCGCTGCCCAGGGCCTGGGGCCTAAGACCCAAACCCCACCAGAGCGCAAACAGGCTGATGGCTGCCATCAACCCGAGGAGGATGGCCAGAGCGGCCATCCAGGGCAGACTCTCACGCCCCTTCTCCTCCCCCGGCTCCACCTCCTTGGGAGGCTCCGGAGATAGTTCCCCCTCCAGCAAGGGGTCAAACTCCGGCACTATATGGGCCTCAGACCCGCAGTTCTCACACAGCCATTTTCCCTCACCCAGCGCATATCCGCAATTGGGGCAATTCATAGGGAGCTTCCCTTCGCCTTATTTCCGGCCTGGCGCCTGGCTGCCCGCACACAGTTTCGCAGGAGCATGGCTATGGTCATGGGACCAACACCTCCGGGCACCGGACTGATCCACTGCGCTTTCCCCTCCACGGCCTGGGTGTCCACATCCCCGCAGAGGGAGCCGTCTGGCAGCCTGTGTATGCCCACATCCAAAACCGTGGCCCCCGGCTGTATATGCTCTGCGCCCAGCAGCCTGGGAACGCCGGCGGCGGCTACAACCACTTCCCCTTGGCGGGTGATGGAGGCCAGGTCCCTAGTCCGGCTGTGGCATATGCTCACCGTGGCATGGGCGGCCAGAAGAAGGGCGGCCATGGGCTTGCCCACGATATTGCTCCTCCCCACCACCACGCAGTGCCGGCCGGCCACATCCACGCCGGCATCCTCCAACATGGCCATCATACCAGCCGGCGTACAGGGCAGCAGCGCGTCCTCACCGGCCAGACCGGACCAGAGAGCGCCTACATTGACCGGATGAAAGCCGTCCACATCCTTGGCCGGATCTATGGCCAGAATCACCCTCTGGGCATCCAAACCGGCCGGCAGCGGCAGCTGCACCAAGATGCCATGAACAGCATCATCCCTATTCAGCGCCTCTATCCTTTCCAGCAGGGCATCCATAGAGGTATCCGCCGGCAGCCTGTGGATCTGTGAGCGAATACCTGCCTTTTGGCAGGCCTTTTCCTTATTGCCCACATAGACGGTGGAGGCCGGATCCTCCCCCACCTGTATCACAGCCAGAGAGGGGAATATGCCCTCTCTGCCCAAGTCTTCTACCTCCTTGGCCAGCGACTGGGTACACCTGGCGGCCAGCGCCTTGCCGTCCAAACGATTTCCGCTCATATGCCACCTCCCTGACTTAGAATAATCCCTGAATACGGCCCTGCCCATCCACATCCACGCTGTGGGCGGCCGGATTTTTGGGCAGGCCGGGCATGGTCATCACCGCCCCGGTCAACGCCACCACAAAGCCGGCTCCGGCCGACACATAGACCTCCCGCACATGAATGGAAAAATCCCTGGGCCTGCCCAGAAGGCTGGGGTCATCCGAGAGGGAGTACTGGTTCTTGGCCATACAGATGGGAAGATTCCCATAACCCAAGGTTTCCAGCTTGGCCAACTGTTTGGCCGCCGCCGGGGAAATCTGCACATCCCTCGCCCCGTATATGCGGCCGGCTATGGCCTGTATCTTCTCCTCCAGGCCCAGCTCCTCCCCATACAGCGGGGCAAAATGGCTGGGCTTGGACTCCAAAGTGTCCAAAACTGCCCTGGCCAGATCCTCTCCACCCTCTCCGCCCTTCTCCCAGACCTGGGACAGGGCAAAGGCGCATCCCCTGCTGCGGCAGAATTGCTCCACCAGTTCCCACTCCGCAGGGGTGTCACTGACAAAAGAATTGAGGGTCACCACCACAGGCACGCCATAGAGCTGCAAATTCTCTATATGCTTCTCCAAATTGGCCAGACCCCGGGAAAGGGCCTCCAGATTCTCCCGGCCCAAATCCGCCTTGGCCACGCCGCCATTGTACTTCAGCGCCCTGGCCGTGGCCACCAGAACCACGGCATCCGGATGCAGCCCGGCCTTACGGCATTTGATATCAAAGAATTTCTCCGCGCCCAAATCCGCGCCAAAGCCCGCCTCGGTAATACAGTAATCCGCCAGGCCCAAAGCGGCCTTGGTGGCGATGACAGAATTGCAGCCGTGGGCGATATTGGCAAAGGGGCCGCCGTGAACCAGAGCAGGGCCTCCCTCCAAAGTCTGTATCAGATTGGGCTTGAGCGCATCCTTTAGCAAAGCGGCCATAGCCCCTACCGCCTCCAACTGGCGGGCAAAGACCGGCTCCCCTTTCCTGTTATAGGCCACCAGTATATCCCCCAGCCTGGACTTGAGATCCTCCATATCCTCGGCCAGACAGAGGATGGCCATGATCTCGCTGGCCACGGTGATGACGAAACGCTCCTCCCGCGCCACTCCATCCCCCTTGCCGCCCAGACCCACTATCACATTCCTCAACGCTCGGTCATTCATATCCACACAGCGCTTCCAGATAATCGCCTTGGTGTCTATGTCCAGCGCATTGCCCTGGTGAATATGATTGTCCAGGAGAGCCGCCAGCAGGTTGTTTGCGCTGGTGATGGCGTGGAAATCCCCTGTGAAATGCAAATTCAGATCCTCCATAGGCACCACCTGGGCATAACCGCCGCCGGCCGCGCCCCCCTTGATGCCAAAGCAAGGCCCCAGAGAGGGCTCCCGCAGCGCCAGCAGGGTCTTTTTTCCCAGCCTTCGCATGGCCTGGGCCAGGCCTATACTGGTGGTAGTCTTGCCCTCTCCGGCAGGCGTGGGGTTAATGGCCGTCACTAGGATTAGCTTGCCCTGGGGCTTATTCCGCAAGCCCTCCAGACATTCGCCGCTGATCTTGGCCTTGTACCGGCCATAAAATTCCAAATCCTCCTCGCCTATGCCCAACTCCCCGGCCACCTGGAATATAGGCCTAAGCTTTGCCTCCTGCGCTATGTCCAAATCTGTTTTCATCACACCCTCCCATCAAATGCAGAACTTGTATTCCGGTTATAGATCCTCCAGCACATTCTCCAGCGCATCTCCCTGGAGCAGCACCCGGCGGGGCTTAGTCCCCTCTTCGCTGCTGACTATGCCATAGTCGCACAATTGATCCATCAATCTGGCCGCCCTGTTGAAACCTATGCGCAGCAGCCTTTGCAGCATGGTGATGGACACCTTGTCCTTCTCAGCTATCATGCGGGCCGCCTGGACAAAATACGGGTCCAGCTCGCCCCCGGCAGCTCCCTGGCCTATCCTCTCCATGGATTCCTCTATCTGCCTCTGATAGAGATGGCCATTGCCCGCGCTCTGATTTTTGAGGAAATCCACCACGGAGGATACCTCCCGGTCAGACACAAAAGCGCCCTGTACCCGGGCCGGACGGGTATATCCCTGAGGAAAGAAGAGCATATCCCCCTTGCCCAACAGCTTCTCCGCGCCGTTCATATCCAAAATGGTGCGGGAGTCTACCCCCGAAGACACGGCAAAGGCCACTCGGCTGGGCATATTTGCCTTGATCAGGCCTGTGATCACGTCCACGCTGGGCCTCTGGGTAGCCAGTATCAGATGTATGCCGGCCGCCCTGGCCAGCTGTGCCAGACGGCAGATGGACTCCTCCACCTCCCCGGGGCAGACCATCATCAGATCCGCCAACTCATCCACCACAATAACGATCTGGGGCAGGGGCGGTTCTGCCTCCTCCCCTCCAGCCATGCTCTCCATCAGGGAGTTGTAACTGTGCAGATCCCGCACATTCCACTGGGCAAATTTGCCATAGCGGTCGCTCATCTCCGCCACCCCCCACTGCAGAGCCGCAGCCGCCTTTTTGGGATCCGTCACCACCGGTATCAGCAGATGAGGTATGCCGTTGTAAACAGACAATTCCACCACCTTGGGATCTATCATAATCAGACGGACCTGCTCCGGAGTGGCCTTGTACAAAATACTCATAATCAGCGTATTGATAAATACGCTCTTGCCGGAGCCTGTGGCCCCGGCCACCAGCATATGGGGCATTTTCGCTATATCCGCCACCACGGCCTGGCCGCCTATATCCCTGCCCACGGCCATAGCCAGCGGAGAGGCATGGCCGGTATACTCCGGAGTTTCCAGCAAATCCCGCAAGGCCACAGCGCTGGTTTCCTTATTTGGCACCTCTATGCCTATGGCCGCCTGGCCGGGTATGGGGGCCTCTATACGTATATCCGTGGCCGCCAAATTCAATTTGATATCGTCCGCCAGATTTACTATACGGCTGACCTTGACCCCGGTTTCCGGGGCCAGCGCATACCTGGTTACGCTGGGACCCTGGCTGATATCCGTTATCTGCACACGCACGCCAAAGGTTTCCAAGGTATCCCGCAGCCGCTGGGCAGTCTGCCGCAGCTGGGCATCCTGTTCCCTGGGGCCGGCCTTGCCCTTTTGCAAATAGGATAAGGGCGGGAATTGGTAAACTGGCGTTTGCCTGTCTGCCCTGCCCTCCTTTTCCATATCTGACCATGGCTGCTCCGACTGACCGGGGACATCCGACTGCGGGCGGTTTTCTCCTCGGACGGAGGCAGGCCCATGACCGGCAGTATCTGGCCGCCCCGGCACATTTGCCTGACCGGGAACATCCGACTGCGGGCGGTTTTCTCCTTGGACGGAGGCTGGGCCATGACCGGCAGCATCTGGCCGCCCCAGCACATTTGCCTGACCGGGGACATCCGACTGCGGGCGGTTTTCTCCTTGGACGGAGGCTGGGCCATGCCCGGCAGTATCTGGCCGCCCCGGCGCATTTGCCTGACCGGGGACATCCGACTGCGGACGGTTTTCTCCGTAGACGGAGGCAGGACCATGCCCGGCAGTATCTAGCCTCCCCGGCGCATTTGCCTGACCGGGGACATCCGACTGCGGGCGGTTTTCTCCTTGGACGGAGGCTGGGCCATGCCCGGCAGTATCTGGCCGCCCCGGCGCATTTGCCTGACCGGGGACATCCGACTGCGGACGGTTTTCTCCTCGGACGGCAAAATCCAACCGGGCCGTAGCATCCCCCTCACCGGAAAGGGATAGGGAAAAGGGCGCCTGGCCTCCATTTCTGTATATGGGTATTTCCCAAGACGGCCTGCCGCCCTCCCCTGCCTCAGCAGACTGGGAAAACGCCTCAGTCCGGGCAAAATCCCCATCTATGCCCTGTCGAGGATTCTCCCCCTGGAAAATCTCCAGCCGGGAACTCTCTGCCGGAGGCAGCTCCGACGGGGCAGCGCCCTGAGGGGAATTTCCTGCCGGGGTCAGCTCCAACCGGGCAGCGCCCTGAGGAGGAACCCCTAATGGGGACAACTCCGCCCCCTCCGCCAGGCTTTCCTCGGTTTCCTTCCTCTCTAAAGGCTGAAATGTCCGCATATCCATGCGTTTTCCCATCTCCGCCTCCGTCTGGCCATCCCCCTCCCGTCTTGGATGCCACCGCTTTTGCCTTTCCGCAAAGGAACGGAAATCCAACGTTTTCCCTTCCTCCCAGTCTGGTTCTTCGGAAATCTCCTCCTCTTCCTCCTCAGCCTCATCTTCCCAACGCTGACGGCTGCGGGCCTGGCTTTGGCGCATAGCCTGCCATCCCTGCCTGGCCTGCCGCTCCATCCGCCTGCCGCCGCTGCGCAATATGCCCAACAAGGATTTTCGTGAGAGGAGCAAAATGCAGATGGCCATAAGGGCCAGCAAAACCAGCACGCCGCCTGCAAGCCCCAAGTATGATCTCAATGGATAGGCCGCCAAAGCCCCCACCCAACCTCCTCCATTGCGCTCTTCGGCTGCCCGGCTATAGATGGCGTTCAAGTCCTGACCGGGCTGCCATATCTCCCAAAATCCCAGCCAGGCCAAAAACAGAAATACGCCCGCCCAGTACTGTACGCTATACAATATAGGACGCCCCCAGGCCAAGGCCCACAAGCCCAAGCCAAAAAATACCAAGGGGCTGATATATGCGTTCCATCCAAAAAGGCCAAAACCCAAACCGGACATCCAAGCACCGAAAGTGCCCAGCATGCCGAAGTTGCCCAAAAAGCACAAGAGCATACAAAGGCCCCAGGCTAGAGCCGCCACTTCCCGCCATATCTCCTGGCCTATGGCCGCATCTCCTGCATGGACCTGTCGGCCGGATCCTCCGGTCCTCCCACCGGCAGCTTTCTGCCTCTGAGGCGCTCCCTGCCTGGATTTGCCTCCAGACCTGCCACTGGCAGCCTTGCCGGAGGAACCGCCGGATTGGGCGGCGGTCCGGCCTCTGGATGTCTTATTGACCGATCTGCGCCCGGGATTATTCTCTGTACCTTCGGCGCTGCCTCTGCTCCCCGCCCTCTTTCTGGAACGGGTATTTCCCTCATATTGCTCCGGCTTTCTAGCGCTTGCCATGTCTGCCGTTTCTCCTCTTTTCTACCTTATGTCTTATCTCCAAAGAACCCAGCCCTCTATGGCAGGTCAAAATCATCCCCCTCTGATACCTCGTAATCATACCGCATCTGGTATTTCTTGGGCTCTATATCATACTCCAAGGCCCTACGCTCCTTCTTCCGGGGCAGGGGCAGCGGATTTTCCAGCGGCACGAAAACTGCTGTGGCGGCTGCATCCTCTGGCTCTGCCGCCTCTGACACAGCCCCTCCCCCAGCCCCTTGCTCCTCTGGCTTATTCTGCTCCAGGGTTTTGCCATCCTCCGGGGCAGATGCCTCCGGACTATTCCATTCCTCCGGCCTATTCCATTCCTCCGGCTCTGCG
>JBGYPP010000014.1:0-2739 GCA_041838515.1 Acetatifactor sp.
ATTTTTGGGGAACAACAAAATCAGCCGCCTGGAGCTAAGGGGCCATATTGCGGCAGACGGTCTGCGCATTTTTGGGGAACAACAAAATCAGCCGCCTGGAGCTAGGGGGCCATACTGCGGCGGACAGTCTGCGCATTTTGGGAAAACAACAAAATCAGCCGCCCGGCCCAAAGGGCCTGGCGGCTGACTCGCAATTTTCTTCCCTATAAATGGCCGTTTGGACGGTATGCCTATTTGGCATAATCGATAACACGGCTTTCGCGGATGACATTGACCTTAATATGTCCAGGATACTCCAATTCTGCCTCTATCTGTTTGGATATCTCCCTGGCCATTAATACCATATCCGCATCGCTTACCTGGTCAGGCTGCACCATCACGCGCACTTCCCTGCCTGCTTGAATGGCAAAAGATTTTTCTACACCTTTGAAATTGTTTGTTATTTCCTCTAATTGCTTCAATCGGGTCGTATAAGTTTCGAGAGTTTCCCGGCGGGCCCCAGGCCTTGCCGCAGATATGGTATCCGCCGCCTGTACTATACAAGGTATCCAGCCATTGGGCTCCACATCTCCGTGATGGGATTCTACTGCATTGATAACAGTAGCATTCTCCTTGTACTTTTTGCACAGATCCGATCCCAGCTGGATATGGGTACCCTCCATATCATGGTCTATTGCCTTGCCTATGTCATGCAACAGTCCGGCCCTCTTGGCCAAACGCACATCCAGACCCAACTCGGCAGCCATTAGTCCGGACAGATGGGCCACCTCTATGGAGTGCTTCAGGGCATTTTGCCCATAGCTGGTGCGGAAACGCATCTTGCCAAGGAGGCGAACCAGTTCCGGATGTATGCCATGAACCCCGACTTCCAAGGTGGCGGCTTCGCCCTCCTCCTTGATCAGGTTCTCCACATCCCTCTTGGCCTTTTCCACCATCTCCTCTATCTTGGCAGGATGTATACGTCCGTCAAAAATCAATTTCTCTAACGCTATCCGGGCCACTTCCCTGCGTATAGGGTCAAAGCTGGAAAGTATCACCGCCTCAGGCGTGTCATCGATAATCAAATCCACGCCGGTCAGGGTTTCTAGGGTGCGTATATTCCTGCCCTCCCTGCCGATGATGCGGCCTTTCATTTCATCGCTAGGCAACTGAACCACAGAAATGGTCGTTTCAGACACATGGTCCGCTGCACATCTCTGTATGGCAGTAACGACATATTCCTTGGCTTTTTTGTCCGCCTCTTCCTTGGCCCTAACTTCCATTTCTTTGATCATCAGAGCCGTTTCATGTCTGACTTCTTCTTCAACAATTTTCAACAGATAATCTTTTGCCTGTTCAGTAGTCAGTCCGGAAATGCGCTCCAGCTCTTGTAAACGCTGCTCGTTCAACATGGATATCTCTACGCCCAGCTTCTTCAGCCTCTCGTCCTCCTTGTTGAGCTTCTGCTCGCGTTTCTCAAGCGCTTCAGTCTTTTTGTCGATGTTTTCCTCTTTTTGCTGCAGGCGTTTTTCCACGCCTTGCACCTCGGATCGCCGCTCTTTGATCTCCTTGTCCAGATCATTTTTTACCCTGATGGATTCTTCCTTGATCTCCAACATGGATTCCCTATGTCTGGCCTCAGCCTGCTTCAAAGCCTCGTCGATAATTTCCCTGGCCTTCTCATTGGCATTGCCCATGGTCTGGGCATCCAATCTGTCACGATGGGAGTTGGTTACAAAAGCTGCAATCACACCGCCGGCCAAAAGGGAAAACACCGCTGTCAACACATAATACAGCATTGCGGGAGCACCTCCTTATGAAATTTTCACTGTACAGGGCATAGGCATAAACGCCCAGAACAATATAAATTTTACTAGGAAAATCCCCGACTGTCAAGAAAATTTGGAAATCTCCGTCATTAGCGCCAAAAAGCCACTTTGCTTTTTGTGCGTTTTGACAGAATCACAGCCTCTCCCATACCATATCCGCCGAAAATCCCCTGCGGAGCAGAAAGTCTGCCATGCGCCGCCTCTCCCGGGCATCGGCGGACACCCTGTCATAGGCCTTTTTTTGTATCCACCGCTCTATGGGATCGGCCTCCTCCTGCGCACCCTCCTCCAACTCTATACGGGCAAAGGCCGCCTCTACATCCGATTTGGAAAGGTATTTGCCCCGCAGGGCCTGTTCTATTCTGCGCCTGCCCCACTGCGCCCGCTTGGAGCGTATATATGCCATGGCATAGCGCACATCGTCCAGATATCTCCAGCCTGCCAGCTGCTCCAAGACCTGCTCCGCCAGCACCTCAGGATATCCCCCCTCCAGCAGTTTCTCCCGGAGCAGGCCGGCAGTGTAATCCCTCCTTTCCAGAAGATGCAGGGAGCGGGCAAGCGCCCTGGCCGGCAGCAGCTCCGTCCACAGTTCCCTCCAAGCCTCAGGATCTATTTCCTCCCCCTCCTCCAGGCCATACTTACGCAATTCGGCATTGTATAGAGGAAAGGAAAGACCCTCCCGGGGAAAGGGCAGGCCTTCCCCCAGGCCCGGCTCCGGAGAAGTAGCAAAGGCAGGCCTATTCCCAAAGCTTCTTGTGTCAACCATATTTCCCAAATCCAAAGAAGCAGACCCATTTCCCGGGAGCATTATTCCAGCTGCACCGGAAGCCTCTAATAAAGCAGACCCATCCCCAAGGCTTCGTATATCAACCGCATCTGGCAGACTCGAAGAAACAGACCCATTCCCCGGACGCTTTATTGCAACTGCACC
>JBGYPP010000015.1:0-17301 GCA_041838515.1 Acetatifactor sp.
GGGAGAGCAGGCGGCCATTAAAACCCAGGCTCTGCCCCGGCTGTATTGACTTTTCCAAAAATGCCTCCAGCGTAGGCACGCCGGCATCCTGCATGCGGAACAGCTCTATGCCGGTGCCGGCCAGCTCCTTTTCCGCCTGGACGAAATACCGGCCGTCAGTCCACAGGCCCGCTCCCTCCCGCCAAACCAGCAGCGTGCCGGCGGAACCGCTAAAGCCGGACATATACTCCCGGAAACGGAAATGGTCATGCACATATTCGGACTGGTGGTAATCCCCGGAAGGAATAAGGCAAAAATCCACTCTCCGGCTGCCCATCCAATCCCGCAGGGAGGCCAGCCTCTGCCGTATAATCCCATTTTCCATATGCAAATCCTCCTACAATCCCAAAAATTCCCTGGCCTTATCCCGGAGCAGAGCCGCAGAGCAGGCCCCCCGGTGCAACAGAGGCGCATAGCGCAGCTGCTCCAGAGCCGCCGGCACCGTCAGGCCTGTGGCCCGGGCCAGCGCATCCACATCCCCCAAGCCCTCCGCCGTATTCCGGCCGGGCTCCAGACCCAGGGCCTCCAGCACGCTGGGCGCAAATTTGAAAGGCGAGGCCGTGGAAACCACCATGGCGGCGGCCCCGGACCTATGCTCCTCCAACACCTTGGCAGCAACAGCCGTGTGGGTATCCATGACATAATCAAATTCTCTGTATATGCGGCCTATGGTGTCCAGAGTCTGGGTCTGGCTGGCCCAGCCCGAGACAAAATCCCCCAGCCTCTCCCTCTCCTCCTCCGTGAGGGTATAACGCCCCTCCCGCTCCAAAGCGGACATCCACTCCACCAGGCGGCTGCTGTCCCGGCCGCAGATTTCAAAGAGCAGCCGCTCCAGATTGCTGGAGATCAGTATGTCCATAGAGGGAGAATTGCTCAGGATAAATGTCCGGTTTTTGTCATATACGCCGGTGGTGAAAAAGTCAAACAATACCTGATTTTCATTAGAGGCGCAGATCAATTTGCCCAGGGGCAGGCCCATGCGCTTGGCGTAATATGCGGCCAGAATATTGCCAAAATTGCCTGTAGGCACAGCCACGTCCAGGATCTCGCCGAACCGCAGCCGCCCGGACTTGCACAATTGGCCATAGGCATATATATAGTAGACGATCTGCGGCACCAGCCGGCCTATATTGATAGAATTGGCGGAGGAGAAGCAGTACCCGGCCTCCGCCGCCTCCCGCCGCAGAGCCTCATCGGAGAATATGGACTTTACGCCGCTCTGGGCCTGGTCAAAATTGCCATCTATGCCCCAGAGGCCCACATTGGCGCCGGCCTGGGTCTGCATCTGCCTCTGCTGTATGGCGCTAACCCCTCCCTCGGGGTAAAAAACCAGTATGCGGGTGCCCTCCACACCGGCAAAACCGGCCATGGCCGCCTTGCCTGTATCCCCGGAGGTGGCAGTCAGGATCACAATCTCCCGCTTCTCCCCCAGCTTGGCCGCCGCCGTGGTCATCAGATAAGGCAGTATGGACAGGGCCATGTCCTTAAAGGCTATGGTGGCACCGTGGAACAGTTCCAGATACGCCACATCCCCCACCATGCGCACGGGCGCTATATCCGGGTGGGTGAATTTTGCATCATAGGCGCCGTCCACGCAGGCGCGCAGCTCCTCCCGGGTGAAGTCCGTAAGGTACAGGGACAAAATTTCCAGCGCCAGGCTGCGGTAATCCATGGCCGCCAAGTCCTCCAAACCGGCCGGCAGCTCCGGTATGCGATCCGGCACAAAAAGGCCCCCGTCCAGGGCCAAGCCCTGCCATATGGCCTGGGATGCGCTGACCCCGGATTGGCCGCCTCTGGTGCTTTGGTACAAAATCCCGCTCATAGGCTCCTCTTTTCCTTATTTGTTAAAATATTATCATATCGGAAATCTCAATTTCCCCACTATCATACCCCCATTCCCAGGCCAAAACAAGAGGCTCTGCCTTGATTTTTGGAGGGAAATTCGAGTAAGATGGAGAAAAGAACGCAAAGGAGACCTATGGAAGCCAAAGCAGGCGTGTACACAACCAGAACCAAGGGCGGGACGGTCTATTACAAAGCCTCCATCACCCTGCGCCGCCGCCATATCAGCCTGGGCAGTTATGCGGATCCCGCAGTGGCCCACCAGGCCTACCTGGAGGCCAAGGCGCTGGCTGCGCTGCCCCAGCCGCCGGATCCGGACGGCTGGCCGCCGGAGGGCGCGCTGCCGCTGGAGAAATGGGTATGCCTGGCAAATTTTTTGCGCAGCGGCATATATACGCCCAGGCCGCTGTACCTGCGGCACAGATATTTTGAATACTATCTCTCCGCCGAGGAGGTGCTGAAATTTGACATGGAGGACTTTTTGTACTACTCCTCCCACAAAATCTCCCGCCGGGGAGGGCACCTCTTTGTCGCAGATTTTGGCATGCAGCTGCGCATAGGCCTGCGCTACGGCATTCGGGCCTACGGCGTAGAGGGCCGGGATTTTTGCTTTGCCAACGGAGATACACTGGACTATCGGCGGGAAAATCTGCGCATACACAACGGCTGGCACGGCGTCTACCCCCAGGGAGGCTCCGGCGGCCCAAGCTATGTCTGCCGTATACAAGTGCGGGGACTGTGGAAGGTGGGCGTGTACGCCCAGGCGCTGGAGGCCGCCGCCGCTTACAACAAGGCTGCGCTGTATCTGATGGAGAGGGGCCTGCCCCGGCGCATATGTCTGAACGATTTGAGCGAGCTGCCCCCGGACCGGCTGGAGGCGCTATACGCATCCGTATGCCTGCCCAGGAGGATTCTGGAGTATAGGGCTTAAGGGGAAATCCCGGGGGTGCAAAGGAATGCCGGGGGTGGTCAAAAGACGGCCGGAGTTCTGTTCTGAGGAAAAGAGGGCTGCTGCCCGGGTGTAGTCCGCTTTGGACACGAGAAAAACCCCTGGGGTGCAATGCCTTGCCGGGGGCTCTGCGGGACGGAGGATTTGCCGCCAGTCCGGAATAGCGCCTAGGAAATCCCTGCGCAAAATGATACAATAGGGAGTTAAGAAATGATTTACTCACGGTGAGGAATAAAATGTGGTGCTAAATGTACATAATGGGTGTGGAAATTTAAGAGACAAGGAGATGTAACTATAATGAGAGTTGATTTTGCTTTTAATGAAAGTCTGGTAGAAGCGAATGGATATACTATGGCAGATATTTACGGGACTATTAAGAGGGAATTTGAAAAAAAGGATATTCCGTGCGTTGCAGATGGAAAGGTACTTTCTTTTAGTGGTGGTAAAGAGAAAAATGATTTTTCTAATATGTGGGCGGTTATTTTGCGTTTAACCCATGCTGATTGGTTTTTGCATTTTGCAACGTCTTGTATATGGCGAGAAGATAATGATAAATGGGAGGATGTTTTAAGACAAGCAAAAGAGAAAATAGAAGTAAACCCCATTCACAAAGGTGTATCCGTATGAAAATCAATTTGGAAGTCCTGGAAAATTTTTCGCCGGCCTATCCCCTGGAAAAATGGACACCGCCGGCCAAATGCCTGTTTTTGGACATAGAAACAACCGGATTTACCGCCCAGCGCTCCCAGGTCTACCTGATAGGCTGCGCCTACCTGGACAAGGGGGCTTGGAAGGTGCGGCAATGGATGGCGGAGGATGCCCGGGAGGAAGGGGCCCTACTGGAGGAATTTCTGGCATTCTCCGCGCCGTATACCCGGCTGATCCACTTTAACGGCAGCAATTTTGACCTGCCCTTTCTGCGGGAAAAAGCGGCTGCCTACGGCCTGGATTTCCACCCCGATGCCATGGAGGGCATAGACCTCTACAGGCGCATACGCCCTCTGCAAAAGATCCTGGGGCTGACAGATTGCCGGCAAAAGAGCCTGGAGCAGTTCATGGGCCTGGCCCGGACGGACATTTTCTCCGGCAAGGAATTGATAGGCATATACCAGGAGTATACGCGCAATCCCTCAGAATTTCACGAAAAATCCCTTTTTTTGCACAATGCTGACGATTTGCGGGGCATGATGGAGCTGCTGCCCATGCTGGCCTATATGGATTTCTTCGGCCAAAGGCCCCATGTGCGGCGGGCCCAGGCCCACAGGTATCAGGAGGAGGACGGCCGGGAGCGGGCGGATCTGCTGCTGCACATACAGCCGGCCACCGTTATGCCCAAGGGCTTCTTTTACGCCCGGGAATACCTCTGCTGCAAGGTGTCCTCCCCCCAGCCCGGCCAGACCCAGGAGGCCATATTGCGGGTGCCGCTTTGGGAGGGGGAGCTGCGGTATTATTTTGCCAATTACCAGGATTACTACTACCTGCCTCAGGAGGATACTGCCCTGCACAAGTCCGTGGCCAGGTATGTGGACAGGGAACACCGGATCCAAGCCACGGCGCAGACCTGTTATGTGCGGAAGCGCTCCCAGTACCTGCCCCAGTGGAAACCCCTCTTCTCCCCCTATTTCCAGGCGGAGTACCGCAGCAAGCCGGGCTATTTTGAATTGACGCCGGAGGTCAAGCGGGATAAAGAATTGTTCTGCTCTTATGCCGAACATTTGCTGGAGCGCCTGCTGGGGTAGGCGGGGGTGACGACGGCAGGGCGCTGTTGAAAGCGCCCTGTTCGTCCGCCTTTTAGAACACAAAGAAAAGGGGTATGCCAAATTGGATAGAGGGCGGGTATGCGGCACTACCTCTTTTATTAACCAAATGTACTCAAGGTCAATTCCGACACACATCTGCTGATATCAGTACCAAGATGATTGATAATGACCTCTCTCAATGCAGAATAATCCAGTTCTCTGCTCTTGTTTATTATTCCATTGTAAAAATATTCAGATAGTGTGTTGGCTTTTATGATGACGATTTCTTGGCCTTGAATATCATACCTTACACTGGGAACATATCGGGGAGTTACCAATATTGTATACTTAGCTCCGATTTGCTTTCTGTGTTGCCTCAATCTGCCGGCATTGACCTGAAAAAGTTTATTCTGTGTGGACTTGGCTTCAACGGCAAAGACTTCTCTCAATGGAATAAACAGACACTCTATATCCGTCTGACCTGCACCCGATCTCTTTTCAGCCTCGACATTGACGAAAAGATTGAAGGCTTCCACCAGTACATCTTCAAACAGATCAGCCGTTTTATTATCCTCATTTTGCGCATACTGTTCTATCAGTTTCGGCAAGGCCAACAATTCCACAAGACCATCATCCGCTTCTTCGCCAATGCTTAACAATAACGCTTTTGGAAAAAAGGAATAAATCTCTTTTACGATATCGCTGGATAAGGATTTGCTGTCATCCAATTTTAGGGGCGCAGCAAAAATAGTATATTCTTTTAGCAGCTGATCCGCCAAAGATGCCAAATTGCCATTTAGGGCAATATATCCATTTGTTGCCCTCCGAAAGGTCGCCGGAGATCTGCTTCCTATTTTCTGCTTATGCGCCAGTTGAACAAATTGTTCCTTCTCATCATATTTCTTATGGATTATTCCCGCTTCCTCCAACAATACCGAAACATAGTACTCCCATTCGTATACCAAAGTAACATAATAATACTGATTGGCTAATAAATCTTCAAAAATACGCTTAAATCCCAAGCCCCTAAGCGCAATAATCTCTGACACCAGATCATCATATGTTTTTCTATCTCGCATACTCTGTACAAACATGAGGACCATAACAACTTCACAGTGATAAAGTTTCCAATCCAGTCTAGGCTCCCTCAATAATTGTATCAATAACCGAAAAGGATAGAGCTGAAAATCTTCCCAGCTTGCCTTACTGCCTATATGGGGAAATTGTATCCCATACAGCATGGTCAGGAAAATTTTTTCCATATTGTCCTGGTTGTCCAAGAGAAAATTTTGAAAAAACAGATTTCCCAGAGGGCTAAAAATAAATTTATCTACTCCTTCAATTCTGTCATAATATCCGAACATATAGTAACGCAGTTCATCAAGCCTATGGTTCATTGCATCCAAAGGCTTGTTTCTCAGGGATTTGCGGGGATTATAATTCTCCTTTTGAGATAACAAATCAAACATATTCTCCTTTTCTTTAACAGAAATATTTGCTTTGTTATGCTTCAGATATACAGCCACTTCCAGCAGCAAATTCATATTATTTGTATGCTTTTTGAATATCCACCTCGGCCTGTCAATGACGGGCTGAAAATCTCTCATAACTCCACTCCTTTTGGATAGCAAATTCGTTCAAGCAATAGAGGCGGAACGGCTTCCCCAATAATGGTTCGAATAAAAGTTTCGCTTGCGTCTTTGGGAAATGCAATGGTTTCACAAATAGAACTGACAATAAATGTCTCCAATAAACTCAGCGCGCGCGGGTCTGAAAACTCACCATTTTCCAATCTTCTGCCCGGATGGACATTGTTATGGGAGCTGACACTTCCACTATAAGTGGTTCTAGCAGAAGCCGGGGAATCCCAATCCATTCTCTTATATGTATTGTGAAAACCTCTAATTCGCTCACCATTTGATTTCTTGGGGTAGTGAACAGGATTCTGTATTGCGCTTTTTCCCGTGGGCGTATTTCTAAGAGCTACCGCAATTTCTTCCCGTATTCTCTTTGCAGAATGCCACTTCAAGCTTGAGCTTTCCCCATTTTCCAGCGAGGGCAAATGTCCTATTGCATCCTTCAATGGAATTTCTTTTTGTTGGGCAGGCCAGCCCCAAGAAATACCCTTTTTATACATTTTTATGACAGCTCTGGGGCGGGATTGCGCAATGCCGTAATCCTTAGCATTCAAAATTCTCGCCTCAATATGATATTGATCTGCGTATTTATCCTGGATAATCTCCTCTATTTTCAGCAATTGATGTTTGTAAGGAAAATACATTTCCAAAAACCTAGGAACATTCTCAATTAAGATATAATCCAAGTCAAGTTTATCAATAAAATCAAAAACTTCAAAAATCAAAAAATTACGGCCATCCTCCAAATAGTGTTCTTGATTCTTATTTTTTCCGACAGAACTAAAGCCTTGACATGGAGGCGTAGCCAATACGAATTTCACCTGCATATTCTTAGCATACGCAATCAATTCTTCCTTTAACCGGATATCCGTGATATCCCCCTGAAACATTTTTGTTTCCGGATAAAAAAACCGATAACACGCAGCCCTTTTTTCAAGCAGCTCATTCGCCGCAACAAAATGGATATTGCCTTTATGAATATTCAGTTCACCGATTCCTGCGCTTGAAAACAGCGATATAGCATGAATTTTACGCATGATTAACTATTCCTTTTGTCAGTGCTTCTATCAGTCTAGGGGGTATACATTCTCCCAGCACCTGGCGAACCAGTATCTCCGGAGTATCTATAGGAACTCTCCAATCATCAGGCAATCCCGTCAGCCTCGACAGCTCCAAAACAGATAAGACCCTGGCATCACTGTATGTTCCATCTGTCTGTTTCCGGCCCGGATGCACATTCCTCTGGGAACTGATGGCATCGTTGCGAATGGTGATAGTGGGGGCAGGCTCATCCCATTTGATACGCCTATAGCTGGAACGATAACTTTTTACTCTAGAACCATCCTTTTTCTGAGGAAAAAAAACCGCATTATCCACAGCGCTCATCCCGGTGGGAGTGTGCTTCATCCATAGAATTTGTTCGTCTGTATGCCTCCTGGCAAAATGCCAGGGCAAGCCCGAAGCCTCACCGCTTTCCATACTGGGCAGATCCCCTATGGCTTCCCTGACCGTAATCTTCTTGGGATATTCTTTTGGCCACTCCCAAAGGGGATTTTCTTTACTGGACAATCGAATAATTGCCCGCTTTCTTCGTTGTGGAGTTCCAAAATCCGCCGTATCCAATATCCTATAATCCATATGATAGAGCCTGCCTAATTTCAACTCCAGAAGTTGAGGAACGGTCAAGTATTCATCATCTATGTTTAACACCAATTGCAAAAAAGCCGGAACATTTTCTATAATAATATACCTCGGCTTTACACATTCAATCATCCGGATAACAAACATGATCAGATAATTTCTATTATCTTTTGCCATAGAGGCAATATTCCTGTTTTTACCAGCCACACTCATACCCTGGCAGGGCGGTGAAGCAATCATAAACTCAATACTCTGCTCAAGAGCCGCATTTTGAATCTCCGCAAAAATATTCTCATCTGTAATATCACCGCTTATCATATTTGCGGTAGGATAAATTTTTTTATAAAGCTCAGCCCTTTGGGGCAATATCTCATTGGCGACAACAATATCAATATTTGCCCTTGGCAAGTAAAACTCACCTATACCCGCACTCGAAAAAAGTGACATTCCACGCATTATTTTTTCCTTAAACTTCAGATGTTTCTAGCATTATGCCCTTATTTGTTTCTCCATTTTTCGCCAAATAGCATACCCCCGTGCCTTTTCGTTTGTCATAAATATTCACCCCCATTCCAAATCAAAAATATATGTTACTGCATTTCCACCACAGCCTATGGATATTTTACCGCAAGACAAGCATATATTGTCAAGTTTTGGCTTTTCTTTTTTTTGCATAGTGAAAAGATAGAGGCGGCTGTCCCCAGGCCATCACTAGCATTGCCCGCAAGACCCCTAGTAGATATTATCATTTTTTATTAACTATGCTTTTTTGAATAATATTAGATTTTTTTCTAGATCGCATGACACTTAGAGTCATCGACAAATAGCGAGATTATCTAGACAGAATAGATGTTTGTTCAAAACCAAGCTCAGCAGAAAGAAACCAAGCAAACGGATTTCCACGGAACATAGATGCGCATAGCCAGGACTAAAGAGAACACAGCGAGCCGGCCCAGCCCGGCCCGCCAGCATCCCCCGCACCATCAAACCCAGCGGCTCGGTACCTTTGCCTCCTAGGGCTTTTCATAAAAGAAGGAATTTTTCCTGGTATATCCTATCTCCCGGTGATTCATAATCTGCTCCGTACTGCCTATGAAAAGCACGCCGCCGCTGGATAGGTGCTTGTAAAATTTTTGGAAAACCTCATCCTTGGCCTCCTCGGTAAAGTAGATCAGCACATTGCGGCAGACGATCAGATAGCAGTCTGAGGGGTAGGCATCCTTGAGCAGATTATGCTCACGGAAAGTGACCCTGGCCTTAACCTCATCGGATATCTTGTAGGACGGCCCCACCTGAGTAAAGTACTTGCGCCGCATCTCCTCCGGCACGCCCACTATGCTCTTGGCGCCATACAGACCCACCTTGGCCTTGGCTATCACCTGCTTGTCCAAATCCGTGGCCGTGATGTGTATCTGATTTAGAGGTATGTGCTTGGACAGGGCCATGACCAGGGAATAGGGTTCATCCCCGGTGGAGCAGGCTGCACTCCATATTTTGAGATTTTTTCCGAATTTTTTTATTAATTTTGGGAATACCTCCGTGTCCAGCAGCCTCCACTGGTCCGGATTGCGGTAAAACTCCGAAACGTTAATGGTAATATAATTGACAAACTCCTCAAACATCTCCCTGTTCTGCCGCAGAGCCAGCACATATCTGTCGTATCCCAGGATGCCATGCTTGGCTATCAGCGTGTCTATTCGACGCTTCATCTGCCTCTCTTTGTAGGCATTGAGATCTATGGTGGTCAGTTGCTTTATCTCTTTTTTCAAATATTCGTAGTCTGCCGCCATGGGAAATATCCCCCTCCTAAGGATTTCCTAGTGATATGCTAGCCTTTGTTCCCCCACAAAACCACACAAGACCGCCTCACCCTCACCCCAGGCAGGCGGGCCTAGGCCCGCCTGCAACAGGGCAGATACGACAGTCTTGCTCTTATACCTTGCCATTATTTGGACACGGCAACCATCCCAAACTTACTCCTGCCCCTCAGCAGCGATCACGGCTTCGATATCCACATCGGCCACATCCCCATCATCCTGGGCCTGGCCGGCATCTGCTGCAGCCAAAGCCTTGATGGAAAGGGAAATCTTGCGGTCATGCTGATTGAAATCCACAATCTTGGCAGTCACTTCCTCGCCCACAGACAGCTTGTCCGAAGGCTTCTCAACATGCTCCCTGGAAATCTGGGAAACATGCAACAGCGCATCCACGCCCGGCTCCAGCTCAATAAAGGCGCCGAAATCCGTCATACGGGCCACACGGCCGGTAACCACATTGCCGGCGGCGTACTTCTCAGCCGCATCCTTCCAAGGATTGGCATCGTCAAACTTCAAGGACAGGGCTATTTTGGTGCCGTTGATATCCTTGATCAATACGGTCAGCTTGTCGCCTACCTTGAACACCTTCTTGGGATGATCCACCCGGCCCCAGCTCATCTCGGAGATGTGCAGCAGGCCGTCAGCGCCGCCCAGATCCACGAAAGCGCCGAAATCGGTCACGTTCTTCACCACACCCTCGACGATATCGCCCTCTTGAATACGGGCGAAGAGCTCCTTTTGCATCTCTGCCTTGCGGGCCATGATGAGCTGCTTGCGGTCGCCTATATAACGGCGCCTCTTGGGATTGAACTCAGTGATAACGAACTCTATCTCCTGGCCGGCATACTTGGTCAGATCCTTCTCATAGGTATCGGAAACCAGGCTGGCGGGAATAAAGATGCGCACCTCGTCCACCACCACGCTCAAGCCGCCGTCCAACACCTGGGCCACGGTGGCCTTGAGTATTTCTCTGGTGTTGTAAGCCTCCTCTATGCGCTTGTTCATCTTGTCCTGTGCCAAACGCTTATAAGTCAAAAGCACCTGGCCCTCGCCGTCATTGACCTTGAGCACCTTGACCTCCATGGTGTCGCCCACCTTGGCCACCTTAGTCAGGTCCACGCTGTTGTCATTGGTGTACTCATGCCTGGTCAATACGCCGTCAGACTTATGCCCGATATTCAGGATAATCTCGTCCGGCTTCACGTCGATAACGGATCCCTCGACGATGTCGCCCTGGTGTATGGGCTTGAGTGAATCTTCCAGCATTTGTTCAAAAGTTAATTCTGACATAATTTTGAACCTCCTCAATTAATTTGTTTGGGGTGGAAGCCCCTGCTGTAATACCCACCAGCCGGACAGTCTTTGGCAAGCTATTTGGCAAATCATCCAATGTCTGAATATAATAGGTATTGGCACATTCTGTCTTGCAAATCTCATAGAGCTTGGCTGTATTGGAACTATTCTTGCCACCGATGACTATCATGGCATCGGCTTCCCTGGCAAGCTCCAGCGCCGCCTCCTGTCTATGGAATGTAGCATGGCAGATTGTGTTGACAGCGTTTATATTGTACCCTTTTTTTATCAAAATATCAACTATTTCTTGGAATTTTTTTGGATTGAAGGTGGTCTGGGCCACCGTTAGATAATTTTGCTCCGGGTCGGCGGCAAAATCCTCCGCCTCTTGCAGATTTTCCACCACATAGGCCGGCCCTGCGCTCCAACCCAAAATGCCCTCCACCTCAGGATGCCCCGGATTGCCCACCACCAGCAGGGCCTGGCCTGCCTCCCCCGCCTGGGCGGCCAGCGTGTGTATGCGTTTGACAAAAGGGCAGGTGGCATCCACCACACGCAAGCCCCTCTGCTGCATATCATCCTGTACGGCGCGGCCCACGCCGTGGGAGCGTATAACCACAACCCCCTCCTCCAGATCCCGGGCCTGCCGGGCGGACAGCGGCTCTGCGCCCAGGCTCCGCAGCTCCTCTATCACCTGCTCATTGTGTATGATGGGACCATAGGTATAGATAGGCCTCCCCTGTTCCAGCTGGGTGTAGACCTGATCTACCGCCCTTTCCACACCAAAACAAAATCCGGCATGGGTGGCCAATTTTACTTCCATACGCCCTCCCGCCCCCTGGGGGCCCAGCCATCTGGCTGTAGAGCCAAACTGTACGATAGGTTGTCAGATATAGGACAGAACAGAGAACGGCCTATGCCGGTACGCTCCCGCCCTAGGGCCAAATCTCTCCCGCCCAGGACAGTATCAAATCCACCACCTGGTCTATGTCCATATGGGAACTGTCCAGCAGCCTTGCCTCCGGCACCTGCACCAGCGGAGATACGGCCCGGCTCCTGTCCCTGGCATCCCTCTCCTCTATATCCCTCTGCAAGTCCTCCAACTCCGGCAATCCGGTCTTGGCTCCAGCTTCCTTGGCCTGAGAGGCGGCCTTGGCCTCCAGCTCCAACAGCCGCCGCCCGGCCCGCACGGCGGAATCCGCCGTCAGGAATATCTTTAACTCCGCCTGGGGCAGGACACAGCTGGCAATATCTCGGCCATCCATGACACAGCCCCGCTCTCTGGCCAGATTTCTCTGCATATCCAGCAGGGCGGCGCGCACGCCACCATAAGCCGCTATACGGGAGCTGGCATTCCCCACCTCCTCACGGCGAATCTGACCGCTGACATTCTCCCCGGCCAGCCACATCTGCTGCTCCCCATCCACATATTCTATGGACAGGGGCGCCTGGGCCGCGCAGGCCTCTACGGCGCTCTGATCCTCCAAGGCCACGCCCTGCCGCAGCACATGCAGGGCCAAGGTCCTGTACATGGCCCCGGTGTCTATATACGGCAGGCCCAGCTTGGATGCCACCCGCCTGGCTATGGTGCTTTTCCCGGCTCCGGCCGGTCCATCTATGGCAATCTGGCGTATACTGCCCATACTCCCTCCTCTATTTCCGGCCCGTTGGCCTATAGCTTCCCGACCTCTGCCGCCGCCTTTTCCCTCTCCAGACCCAAAACCCGGCTTGCACCATTCCCGTCCGGCCCTTGACGGATCCGCAACTCCAGACATCTCTGGATTGCTCCGGGCAGGCTGCCGGGCTTATCCTCTGCCAGGCACGACTGCCCCCGGCCCTTCCTCAACGGCCTCTCCCGCCGCCGGGCTTATTCTTCCACCTTGTATCCTGGCAGGAGAGATCCTCCGGTGCCTATCCCCTCCGCCCGGCCTTGCCGGCCAGATACCCTGTGGACCAGGCAATCTGCAAATTATACCCGCCGGTCAGCGCATCCAGATCCAATACCTCCCCGGCAAAATACAGGCCGGGCAGCTTCTTGGACTCCATGGATCCGGGCCGCACCTCCCGCAAATCTACGCCTCCCCGGGTAATCACCGCCTCCCCATACCCCCGTGTTCCGGTGATGGTCAGGGGCAGCGCGGCCGTGAGCCTGGCCAGGCTCTGGCGCTCTGCCCTGGTCAGATCCACAGCCCGCTTATGCTCGGGTATGCCGGATAGGGCTATAAGCACGGGTATCAGCTTCTGAGGGTACAAATCCCCCAGAGAATTGCGCAGCTGCTTCTTACCTGCCGCCTCCAGATCCCTCAGCAGGCGCTTGTCCAGCTGTTCGGCATCCAGGGCGGGTTTTAGATTGATGAATACTTGACAATTTTCCCAAGGCCCCTGCCCTGCCTCTCCGGCCAAAACCGCGCTGGCGCGCAGCACCAAAGGGCCGGATATGCCAAAATGGGTGAATAACAGTTCCCCCATATCCTCCCAAAGCGTCTTTCCCTGCCATACCAGGGCCATGCCCACATTTTTCAAACTCAGTCCCATCAGTTCCCTGCACCAGGGCTCGGCGGCCTCAAAAGGCACCAGGGAGGGAGAGGTGGGGCATATCCTATGGCCGGCAGACTGCGACAGCGCATACCCATCCCCGGTGGATCCGGTGGCGGGATAGGACAGTCCACCGGTGGCCAGTATGACCCTGCCGCCGGACAGACGGCTGCCGTCCTCCATTTCCACACCCAACAGCCGGCCTTCCTCTATCCAAAGTCCGGATACCCGGGCCTCCAGCCTCCAATGGACGCCGGCCCCGGCCAGAAGCCGGCGCAACGCATCCAGCACATCTCCGGAGCGGTCGCTTACGGGGAATACCCTGCCTCCCCTCTCTACCTTGGTGGAGCAGCCCGCCTCCTCCAGCAAGCCCCGGATATCCTCATGCCCCCAGGCGGCGTACGCGCTGTACAAAAACTTCTCCCCCCGGCAGATATGGGCAAAAAAACCATCCCAGTCGCAGGCATTGGTGATGTTGCAGCGGCCCTTGCCTGTGATATAGAGCTTCCGGCCCAGCTTGGCATTGCGCTCCAGCAGCAGAGTACTCTCCCCGGATTTGGCGGCGGCATATGCAGCCATCATCCCGGCCGGCCCGCCGCCCACCACCAAAACATCCCATGCTTTTCCCACCTGCTCACACCCCCCCTCTGCCAGGCCCCCATTCCAGAGCGTCCGGACCCTGGGCCTGGTAATCCTCCAACACATCCGTCAGTTCTCCCCAGCGGGCCTCAAAGGCCTCTCCATGGCTCTGGACCAGGGAGAGAAGCCAAACCTGCAAAAGGGCCATAGGCGCGGCCAAGGGTGCCACCCAGAAGCCCTCTGCCCGCCGCTTAGGCCAGGGGGCCGACAGATTGCAGGAGGAATACAAGTGCATGGGGGAGCAGGCGCCATCGGAGATAGAGATGACCCTGGCCCGCCTGTCATTGGCCAACTCCATGGCCTTTAAGGTGCGTACGGAGTACGGAGGAAAGGCCAGACCCACAAAGGCATCCTCCTCAGAAATCGAGAACATTTGTTCTATTATATCCCTTTGGCTGGGTCCTGTCAAGTGTACGGCTCCGGGCCGCAGCCCGGACAGCACATTGTAGAGGTAGAGGGATAAGGGACCGCTATCCCCCAGCCCCATGATATACACCCTGCGGGCATGGAGCAAAATATCCCTGCCCCTCTCCAGCGCCTCCCCAGAGAGGGAGGCCGCCATGGCGGATATGCGCCGGCCCTCCCCCTCCAGGGTCTCTACGGTCTGCGCCTCCCCCCCCGTCTGCGCCTCCTCCAGCTCCCAGCTACGTCGCAAGGGCGCCTCCAGGGCCTGGCGAAAGGCCGGATATCCGCTATATCCAAGAAATTGCGCAAAACGCACCAGTGTGGACTCGCTCAGCCCCAGCCTCTCCCCCACCTGCGCGGCAGGCAAAAAAACGGCCTCCCTGGCATTTTCCAAATAAAATCGGGCAATCTGCCGCCGCCTGGGGCTCATGCGCTCCATCCGGGATCGGATGACAGCCAAAACATCCTGCTCCATTGGCCCTCCTTTTGCTATGGGCTGCCGCCCCCATACAATCAAAAAAAGCAAACCCCACAGGATTTGCTTTTCGCACGGAGAAAGAGGGATTTGAACCCTCGCGCCGCTATTAGCAGCCTACACCCTTAGCAGGGGCGCCTCTTCAGCCTCTTGAGTATTTCTCCAAGGATGAAAAAATGGATTTTTCTATGTCCTATTTTCCCAGCGGTTTTCCACCACTGAAACAATTTACCACAAATACCCCATGCCTGTCAAGAGTTTTTTCCGGTATGATTTTGATGGGTGCATTTTTCCAACTGCTAGGCGCGAAGCGCCAAGCAGAATGCATTGGGTTTTAGGGCGCAAGCCCTAAGGTCCGGTTCTTCATCTTTTCTGTACATTCCTGTTCCTAAAAGCCAATCCGCATGTATTTTATACAAATCAATCATAATCCCCAATTTTTCTATATCTGGTTCACATTTCCCTATTTCATAATGTGAAAATGCTGGCCTTGATATTTTTAACTCATTCGCCACAAACTCTTGAGTTCATCCGGCATCTTTTCTTGCTTTGATGCATTTTGGGCGGAAAATTTCTTTATACATTTATTTTCTCCTGAAAAAGCCCTGCAAGCGCCAAATTACGCCTGCAGGGCCAATTCTGTACATGCAGGCATCCTTTCTTGCTTTGATTCATCTTTGGTGGAAAGTTTCTTTGTACATTTTTTTCTCCTGAAAAAGCCCTGCAAGCGCCAAATTACGCCTGCAGGGCCAATTCTGTACATGCAGAAAGCTTCCTTACATGCCGGCCGGCACATCCCTGATGGAAAAGCCCATACGGCCCATCTTGTCCTTGCCTGTGCAGATTACCCGCACGGCATCTCCCAGGGCCAGCACATCCTCCACACGCTCCACACGCTTCTTGGCCAGTTTGGAGATATGCACCATGCCCTCCTTGCCAGGAGCAAATTCCACAAAGGCGCCAAATTCCTTGATGCTGACCACCTTGGCATCGTAAATCTGACCCTCGGCAAAATCCGTAACTATAGTCTTGACCATGGATTTGGCCTCCTCCATCTTCTCCGGATCCATGCCGCAGATGGACACCTTGCCATCATCTGTAATGTCTATCTTTACGCCGGTGCGGGCGATAATCTCGTTGATGGTCTTGCCCCTCTGGCCCACCACATCGCCTATCTTCTCCGGATCTATCTGCACGGAGATGATCTTGGGTGCATAAGGACCCACCTCCGGGCGGGGATGCGCCAGCACAGGACGCATACAGCTGTCCATGATGAACTGACGGGCCTGCTTGCAGGTGGCAATGGCGCCCTCCACTATGGCCGGGGTCAGGCCGTGTATCTTGATATCCATCTGTATGGCGGTGATGCCCACATCCGTGCCGGTCACCTTGAAATCCATATCGCCGAAGAAATCCTCCAGACCCTGGATATCCGTCAACAGGACGAAATCCTCATCCCTCTCCCCGGTCACCAGACCGCAGGATATGCCGGCCACCATGCGCTTGATGGGAACGCCAGCCGCCATCAGGGACAGGCAGGAGGCGCAGGTGGAGGCCATGGAGGTGGAGCCGTTGGACTCAAAGGTCTCGGACACGCTGCGTATGGCATAGGGGAAGCTGTCCTCGTCCGGCAGCACCGGCACCAGCGCCTTTTCCGCCAGGGCGCCATGGCCTATCTCCCGGCGGCCGGGCCCTCTGGAGGGCTTGGTTTCACCTACAGAGTAGGAAGGGAAATTGTAATGGTGCATATACCGCTTGTTGGTTTCATTCTCATCCAGGCCGTCCAGCCTCTGCTGCTCGGAGAGGGGGGCCAATGTGGTAATATTGCAAATCTGGGTCTGGCCACGGGTAAACATAGCCGAACCATGCACCCTGGGTATCAGATCCACCTCGGCGGACAGGGGGCGTATCTGGTCCAAGGCCCGGCCGTCCGGACGCTTTCCATCCTGCAAAATCATCTTGCGGACAGTTTTTTTCTCATACTGGTACAACGCCTCATCCAGCAGGGGCAGCCACTCCGTCCGGTCGGCAAAGGCCTGGGATATGCGCTTGCCTATCTCGGCCACCCGCTTCTCCCTGGTCTGCTTGTCATCAGTGAAAACAGCCTCCTCCATTTCCTCGGGGGGGGCGATTTCCCTTATGGCCTCCATCATCTCCCTGGGTATGGCGCAGCTGGTGTATTCGTGCTTCTCCTTGCCCCACTCGGCCACTATACCCTGGATAAAACCTATGATCTCCCGGTTCTGCTCATGAGCCTTGTATATGGCCTCCAGCATCTGGGCCTCCGGCA
>JBGYPP010000016.1:0-40287 GCA_041838515.1 Acetatifactor sp.
AAGTTGATGGGAGCAGTACGGATGGCAGCCAATACCAGGGTCGGCAGGGTCAGGTGCCTGCGGCACCTCCCCAAGTTGATGGGAGCAGTACGGATGGCAGCCAATACCAGGGCTGGCAGGGTCAGGTGCCTGCTGCACCTCCTCAAGTTGATGGGAGCAGTACGGATGGCAGCCAATACCAGGGCCGGCAGGGTCAGGTGCCTCTGGCACCTCCCCAGGGTGATGGGAGCAGTACGGATGGCAGCCAATACCAGGGCCGGCAGGGTCAGGTGCCTGCGGCACCTCCCCAGGGTGATGGGAGCGGAACAGACAGCAGCCAAATCCTAGGTCAAAGGCCCGGCAGGGGCATGGGCCAGGGCAGGGGAGCCAAGAGCAGCCAGCAGAGCAATATTTAGCAGAAAAGCCGCCGTCTTGGCGGCCGGCACAGCAGGAAACAGGCCTTAGACCCTGGGCGCGGAGGGTTGGAGAGGAGGCGGGCAGCAGGCAGCGCATACGGAGTAAAGGAAAAAAGTCGGGCTAAGGCTTGGCTTTTTTTCTATTGTCTGAACGGAAGGCTTTCTTCAGCGCTGGTGGAGAAAATTTACGAAAACATAAGATTTGCACTCTGTGATTGGCTATATTCATGGGAAAGCCTATTGTGCTATAATATGCAAGACATCTTGTGTTTTACTGCTAGGTATTTTAGAAAGGAGATCTATGCTCCTAAGGAAACCGGCATATAAAGTAGTACTTTTTGTGATATTTTGCGTCCTGCTCAATTTTGTGGGTAAGACTGTGGCCGAGATGTGGGCATGGCCGGTATGGCTGGACACCCTAGGTACGGTATTGGCTGCCTACGTGTTGGGCCCTGTTTGCGGCGGCATGGTGGGCGTTGCCGTCAATGTGATGTACGCCTGGGTCGACGGCCCCGCATACGCATCCTATGCGCTGGTGGGCTGCGGCGTGGGCATATTGGTGGGCCTGTGCGCCAAGCGTGGCATGTTGGAACACCTGTTTGGGACTATGACCACGGGATATTTGCTCACTCTGCTGTCTGTGGCCATATCCCTGCCTCTCAACATATGGCTTTTTGACGGCATGACAGGCAATATATGGGGGGATGGGGTGATACAGGTCATGGAAATGGCCGGCATACGCAGCCCTTTCGGCTACATGGCCGGGGAGTTTTTCGTGGAATTTGTGGACAAGGTGGGCGTTATGCTATGCCTGCGCTGGATGATAAAGGCCTATAGGTGGCTTAGGGGGAATGGCAGCTCCGGCCCATCCGGGAGGCGGAGTGTGGCCGGATTGTTGTCAGGCTTGTTTGCCGGCCTTATGGCATTAGCCATAGTCTGGGTTTGCGCCTTGGCTTTCCCGGCCCTGTCCTTGACGGCCCGGGCCCAGACGACGGCCGGAGATACCGGCGCCACTCTGCCCTCCGCCCGCAGCGGGGGAGGCGCAGCGGCTTACAACGCCTATGTGCAGACTGCCTACGGCTCCCAGAACGGGTTGCCCGGCGGCCGAGCCAACGATATGGCCCAGACCAAGGAGGGCGTGCTCTGGATAGCCACCTTTGGTGGTTTATACAGATATAACGGATCGGAATTTCGTCTGATAGACAATCTGGAATCTGTCAAAAGCGTAAATTGCCTCTACACGGATGAGGCCGGTCGCCTGTGGATAGGCACCAATGATAGCGGCCTGTCCATTATGATCAATGAGCAGCTGACCAATGTGATCAGCAAAAAGGATGGCCTGCCGGCGGATTCCATACGCGCCATCACCCAAGATTCCCTGGGACAGTACTATGTGGGCACCTCGGACAGCCTCTGCATAGTCAGCCTGAGCGGCGGCTTGAATGTGGTGGAATCCATAGATGCTATCAAATTTGCCCGCTCTCTCTCTGCCGGCAAGGACAGTTATGTGGCCGCTGTCACCGATGAGGGACGGCTCTATCTGCTTAAGGACGGTCTGGTGCGGGACAGCCAGGGCTGGGAGGGTGGAGAGATCTACACCACCTGTGTTTTTGGGGCCAACGGCCTGCTCTATGCCGGCACTACAGAGAATAGGGTGGAGGTGTTTCAAATTCGCCAGGGGCGCCTGGTGCGGCTTCGTGAGTATGTATGCGGAGATTTGCACAATATCACCAGTCTGATTTTTTCCGAGGGCGGGGTTTTGTTTGTATGTGCGGATAACGGAGCGGGATATATAGAGGGCTTTTTGGGATATCAGCCACTCAATCTGGGACAATTCTCCAATTCCTTGGGGCGTATACTTTTTGACTATCAGGGCAACCTATGGATCACATCCTCCCGTCTGGGACTTTTGCGCCTCTCCCCCTCCCCTTTCCGGGATATCACTAATGAGGTGGGCATAGAGGAGAAGGTGGTCAACTGCGTTACCAAATGGCAGGGCTACCTCTATATAGGTACGGATAAGGGTTTGGATCTGATCAAGACCAATATGGTGTCTGTAAAGGTCAATGGCCTGCAAGAGCGGTTGGAGGATGTGCGCATACGCTGCCTGTATGTGGACTCGGGCAATAATTTGTGGATATCCACCGGAGGCAAGGGGCTGTTTTTTGTGTCCGGAGAGGGGCATATACAGCAGATAAGGGGCATAGACGGTCTGCAGGGGGACAAGCAGCGTTCGGTTTTGGAACTGTCTGACGGTTCCATTGCGGCGGCCGGGGATATAGGCATTAGCTTTTTGGAGCAGGGCCTGGTGGTGGGCGGCATAGGCGCTGAGGCCGGCCTGATCAATCCCAAGGTGCTGTGTATGCTGGAGCTGGAGGACGGCAGCCTGCTGGCCGGCACGGACGGCGGCGGCATAGCACTGATCAAGGACAAGATGATAAGGAGGTTTTACACCAAGGAGGACGGGCTTAGTTCCGAGGTGATACTGCGCATGGTGCCGGAGTCCGAGGGCAGGGGCATATTCCTGATCACCAGCAACGGCTTATGCTTCATGGAGGAGGGCAAGCCCATACGGGTGTTGAAGGAATTTCCTTATTACAATAATTACGATATTCTGGAAAATAAGGGCAATTTGTTTGTGCTCAGCTCTGCGGGCATCTTTGTTTTGGACAAGGAGAAGCTGCTGGCGGATGAGAAGCAGGGATATGAGCTGCTGGATGGGCAAAAGGGCCTGCAAAAAAATCTTACGCCCAACGCATGGAATTATATAGATGGGACCGGCCGCATCTATCTGTCCACGGATTCCGGCGTGATGTCCATGAATTTGAACCAATTTGAGGTCCCGGTCAAATCCTATCGCATGCAGCTGCGGGAGATACGCATAGGCGGCCAGTCCTTTCCTGCGGAGGCCGGGGAGGATATCAGCCTGCCCAGCGGGCAAAAAACCCTGGAATTGGTGCCGGAGGTCATCAATTATTCCGTCAACAATCCCACGGTTTCCGTCTGGCTGGAGGGCGTGGATCCGGAGCCCAGGATATTCCAGCAAAAGGATCTGCCTCCACTGCATTATGACAATCTGCCGGCCGGCACGTATACCTTCCGCATGGCCGTGCTGAATGTGCGGGGGCAGGTGGTGGCCGAGAATCATTACCGGGTGTTGAGATCCGTGGCCATATATGATTACTGGTGGTTTCGTGTGTATATGGTGCTGACCTTTGCCGTGGCCGTGGCGTACCTGACCTGGCTGCTCTTCCGCACCCAGATAGAGAAAACCCTGCATATAAAAAACAGGGAGCTGGAGCTGGCCCGACGGCAGGTGGCCATGGGTAATGAAACCATATTTACCATAGCCAAGGCGGTGGATGCCAAGGATGGGTATACCAGCCAGCATTCCTACCGGGTGGCGGAGTACTCTCTGATGATAGCCAGGCGGCTGGGCTTTGGCGAGGACGCGCTGGAGGAATTGCAAAAGACGGCGCTGCTCCACGATATAGGCAAGATAGGAGTGCCGGATTCGGTGCTGAACAAGCCCTCCCGTCTGACGGACGAAGAGTACGATATTATGAAAACCCATGTGGTCAAGGGCGCGGAGATTTTGAAGAATTTCACCCTTTTTCCAGGCGTGGGAGAGGGGGCGCTGTACCATCACGAGCGCTATGACGGCAAGGGCTATGCCCATGGCTTAAAGGGGGAGGACATACCTCTAAATGCCAGGATTATAGGCGTGGCGGATGCCTTTGACGCCATGACGGGCAACAGGGTATACCGCAGGCGTCTGGACATTTCCTATGTTCTGGATGAACTAAGGCAGGGGGCGGGCAGCCAATTCGATCCCAAGCTGGTGGATGTGCTGCTGTCCCTTATAGACGATGGCAGCCTGGATGTGTTCAAGCTCTACGAAGAAATTGAACTGGCGTTCGCCATGAAGGCGGAGAATGAGTAGCGTATGAAGAGATTGTATGCCATAACATTGCTGACGGTGCTGGCCATTATTGCCGTTTCTGCCCTAATCAGGGTGCAGATGCTGGGCCGGCCCATCAACGGGCCCATCAAGGTGGGATTTATCTATATGGGCGATGTCAGCAATGGATTTACCCACAATTTTGTCAAGGCCCAGCTGGCCATGGAAAAGCATTATGGCCAAAACGTGGAAACAGAAGTGAAATACAATGTGGCGCCGGATCAGGCGGAGTCCGCGCTGGAGGAACTGGTGAACGGAGGCTGCCGCCTGGTTATCGCCAACAGCGATACCTATGAGGAAGTGGTAAAGGATATGGCCCGCAGGTATCCCGAGGTAGAATTTTGCCAGGCCACTGGTGATAATGCCAACACCTCGCCGGTGCTGGACAACTACCACACCTTTATGGGACATATTTATGAGGGGCGGTATCTCAGCGGCGTGCTGGCCGGCCTAAAGCTTCTGGAGCTGCAGGAGGCCGGAGAGGCGGGGATCTCCCCTTTGGTGGGCTATGTGGCGGCTTTCGCCGTACCGGAGGTGGTCTCCGGGTACTCGGCCTTTTACCTGGGTCTGCGCTCGGTGGTGCCGGAGGCCGTAATGCTAGTAAAATACACTGGGAGCTGGAGCGATTTTCAGAGGGAGAAAAATGCCGCCAAGGTTTTGATAGCCAAGGGCTGTCTGGTTATCAGCCAGCATGCGGATACGGCCGGCCCCGCCATGGCCTGTGAGGAGGATGAGAAGCAGATATACCACATCAGCTATAACACCTCTACACAGAGTGTGGCCCCGGCTTCCTATCTGGGCGGGAGCCGCATACTTTGGGAGCCTTATATTATGGAGGCTGTAGGCGCCGTCCTCTCTGGCAGGGATATCGAGGATGCGCTGGGAGAGGATGTGCAGATCTGGGGTCAGGATGCCGGCGCCGGCCTGTCTGCCGGCTGGGTGGCTATGCTGCCGCCCAATGAGGCGCTGATGCCGGCAGGCGCCCATGATGTGCTCCGGCGTGTGGAGAAGGAGCTGATCCAAGGTCAGTTGCAGGTTTTTCAGGGGGAATATCGAGGCCTGAGCTTGGAGGATGGCAGGAGCCTGATAGACCTTCGCCAGCCCTATCAGGAAAACGCCCACCAGTCCTCACCCAGCTTTTTCTATTTGCTGGATGGTGTTATAATAATAAATTAGGTATGTCAAGGGGAGATAGCTGCGCCGGGGGTGGGGATAGATGAAGAATTGGCTGGACAAGCGGGTGGGTTTTTTGCAGATACCCATTACCCGTATTATATTACTGGTAGCCATGGACCTTTTGGGCATACTGCTCTCGGCCATGCTGAGCCTGTATGTGCGCTATGATTTCCGCTTTATGGATATACCCCGGCATTTTTGGGATGGGGCTTTGACGGCGTATCTGCTCAATGCGCCGTTAACCCTGCTGATTTTCTATATATTCCGTCTGTACAACAGCGTGTGGCGTTATGCATCAGATACAGAGCTGGTCAACACCCTGCTGGCCGCCGGCTGTTCTACTCTGTGCCAACCCCTGGTCTTTTGGATATTGGGGATAAGGGTGCCTTATAGTTTTCCCTTTTTCTACGGCTTTTTCCTCCTGGCCTGGACGGGGGGCATACGATTTGGATACCGCTTGCTGCGCATGCTGCAAAACCGCCGGCGGGAGGTTTTTCGCCATAAGGACAGGGAAAATGCCATGATAGTGGGCGCCGGCGCAGCAGGCAATGCTATACTGCGGGAGATAGAGTCCAGCCGCTATTTGCAGCTGCATGTGGCCTGCGTAATAGACGATAATCCTGGCTGTCACGGCAAGTATCTGCGGGGCGTGCCTATAGTGGGCGCCAGGGAGCAGATACCGGAGATGGTGGAGAAATACTCCATACATGAGATTATCGTAGCCATGCCCTCGGCCAGCCGCTCCATGCTCCGCCCCATACTGGAGATTTGCAAGGAAACCGGCTGCCGGCTTCGGCTGCTGCCGGGCATGTACCAGCTGATCAAGGGGGATGTCTGTGTATCCCAGCTGCGGGAGGTGCAGATAGAGGATCTGTTGGGCCGGGATCCGGTGCGGGTCAACAACCAGGAAATCCTGGCCTATGTGGAGGGCAAGACGGTATTGGTGACAGGCGGCGGCGGCTCCATAGGATCGGAGCTGTGCCGGCAGATCAGCCAGCACCGTCCCGCTAGGCTGGTTATTTTGGACATTTATGAGAATAATGCCTATGAGATACAGCAGGAACTGCTGGCCAAGCACCCGGATATGGATCTGGTAGTGCTGATAGGATCTGTGCGCAACACGGCCCGGGTGGAGGAGATATTCAGCCGATACAAGCCGGAGATCGTTTATCACGCCGCTGCCCACAAGCATGTGCCGCTGATGGAGGACAGCCCGGGAGAGGCGGTGAAAAACAATGTCTTTGGCACTTGGAAAGTGGCCCAGGCCGCAGACCGTCATGGCGTGCGCCGTTTTGTGCTGATATCCACAGACAAGGCCGTCAACCCCACCAATATTATGGGAGCTTCCAAACGTATCTGCGAGATGATCATACAGGATTGGAACCGCAAATCCGCTACGGAATATGTGGCCGTGCGCTTTGGAAACGTGTTGGGCAGCAACGGCAGCGTGGTGCCCCTGTTCAAGAAGCAGATAGAGCAGGGCGGCCCCGTGCGGGTCACCCATCCGGATATACTCCGCTATTTTATGACCATACCCGAGGCCGTCTCTCTGGTACTGCAGGCGGGGGCTTATGCAAAGGGCGGGGAAATCTTCGTTTTGGATATGGGGGAGCCGGTCAAAATCGCCGATTTGGCCCGCAATCTGATCAAATTGTCTGGATATAAGCCGGACGAGGATATAGCCATAGAGTTCACCGGACTCAGGCCCGGAGAGAAGATGTTTGAGGAGCTGCTGCTGGAGGAGGAGGGCATGCGTCAGACGGCCAACAGCCGTATACGCATAGGCCGCCCTCTGGAATTTGACCATAGCCGCTTTGTGGAGCAGTTGGAGGAGCTGCGCCTGTTGTCGGAGCAGGAGGATGAAAATATACGGGTTAAGGTCCGGGAGATAGTGCCCGGATACCAGCCGGAGGTGGGAGATGGCTTATAAATGGTGTAAGCGGGGGGTGGATGCCGTGTTGGCGGCTGCCGCCCTGCTCTTGTTGTGGCCCCTGCTGCTGGTGATTGCGCTGGCGGTGAAATGGGATTCCCCCGGGCCGGCCTTATTCTGCCAGCAGAGGGTGGGAAAAGGAAAACGTCTGTTCACTATATACAAATTCCGGACCATGGCGCAGGATACGCCCAGGGATATGCCCACGCATATGCTGGAGGGAGCAGCCGCCCATATCACCCGGCTGGGAGCCTTTCTCCGCAAAACCAGTTTGGACGAGTTGCCTCAGCTGTGGAATATACTCCGGGGGGATATGGCCATAGTAGGGCCCAGGCCGGCACTGTGGAATCAGGAGGATCTGCTGGCGGAGCGGGACAAGTATGGGGCGAACGATGTGCGTCCCGGGCTGACAGGCTGGGCGCAGATACATGGGCGGGATGAGCTGCCCATACCGGTCAAGGCGGCGCTGGACGGAGAGTATGTGCGGCAGCTGGGGCCGTGGATGGATATGCGCTGCTTTTTTGGCACCTTCGCCGTGGTCTTGAAGGGCACAGGCATCAAGGAGGGCAAATAGAAAGGAGAGGGCCTTGGCGGGCAGGGTTTTGATCACCGGCAGGAATGGCTATATAGGCCGACACGTGGGCGAGGTTTTGGAGAGCCAAGGCGGATATTCCGTGGACAGGATCTCTCTGCGGGGGGAGGATTGGAGGGGCATGGACCTAGGGGTCTATGATGCCATACTGCATCTGGCGGGCATATCTCATGCCGATGCCCAGGCCTTATCCCGGGAGGAGCAGCAGACCTATTACAGTGTGAATAGGGATCTCAGCCTGGAGCTGGCGCAAAAAGCCGCCGGTCAGGGTGTGGGGTATTTTGTCTATGCCAGCAGCGCCATAGTCTATGGCCGGCCCGGAGGAAGGGGGGCGGCGGAGGTAGATGCCGCGACCCCTCCACAGCCGGAGAGCCACTATGGCAGGAGCAAGCTGGAGGCTGAGGAGGCCCTAACCGGGGTGGAGGGTCTGCGGCTGGCCATACTGCGGCTGCCTATGGTCTATGGCGCCGGATGCAAGGGCAATTTTCCACTTTTGGCCTCCCTGGCCAGGAAGCTGCCCATATTTCCCGATTATCCCAACAGGAGAAGCTTTCTGTATATAGAAAATCTATCTGCTTATATTCTGTATATACTGGAGCATCAGCCGGAGGGCCTGCACTGGCCCTGGAATGGCCAGGCTATATCCACTGCCCGCATGGTCCAGGCCCTGGCCCGGAGCCAGGGCAGGCGCATATATCTTTCGGCCTGGCTCAATCCTCTGGTGGACTTGGGCATGGCGCTGCCGGGCAGGGCGGGTGGCATATTCCGCAAGGCCTTTGGCACGCTGGCTTATGCCGAAGAGCTGGATGTCCTGCCCTTTGACGGGCAAAGGCCCCCCTATCGCCTGTATGGCCTGGAGGAAAGCCTGGAGCGTATGGGCGGCCGGGCGGAGGATGGAGGGCGTTAGCCGGGGGCGGGCCGGCGTTGTTTGGCGTGTGGGGGAGGGATCTGCCATGGCGAAAAAGCTGTCCTGTACCGTTATCACCGTGGTCTTTAACGGCGGAAAGACCTTGGAAAAAACTATAGAATCCGTGCTGCGGCAGAGCCGTCCGCCCCAGGAGTACCTGATCGTGGACGGGGCCAGCCGGGACAATACGCTGGAGGTGGCCGCCTCCTATCAGCAGGCCTTTTTCCTGAGGGGCATATCCTATCGGATATTGAGCGAGAAGGACAAGGGCATATATGATGCCATGAACAAGGGCATTGCGCTGGCGGCGGGGGATGTCATCGGTCTGCTCAACAGCGGGGATTGGTATGAGCCTCTGGCCATAGAGGAGGCCATGGAGATGCTGGAGAGGGGCGGGGATATGGTTTTTTCCCATATACGCCTTTGGAAGGAGTCCGGCCTCAGCTGGGTCAAGAAAGCCAGGCTGGATAGATTTCCCAGTTCCAGGCATTGGAACCATCCCACCATGTTTGTGCGGGCCGGGCTGTATAAGAGCCATCCCTTTCCCTGCCTGGGCATACATGACGATTTTGGCTTTTATCTGGAGATGCGGAGAAAAGGGGCGGATATACGGCTGGGAGATGCCGTCTGGGCCAATTTTTCCCTGGGCGGCGCCAGCAACAGGAAAAGCCTAAGAGATAGCCTGGCCCGCCTGCGGGACAGATATTTGTACTGTTACCGCCGCCATGGATATAGCCGGGCTTATCTGGCGGAGTGTATTTTGATAGAAGCGGCCAAGTGGATATTGGCCTAGGGCAAAGGAGAGGGGCATGCGTATTCTCCAAATTTCCAGCCATTACAATCAGGGAGGGGCGGCGCGTATAGTCGCCCATCTCCACAGGCAGTGGCGGCGCAGGGGCTTGGCGGCCCATGTGGCCTATGGGCGGGGTAAAAGCCCCCAGAACCATGGGGAGGAGGGTCTGTTTTGTTTTGACAAGCCCTGGGAGGTATATGGGGATGCGCTTTTCAGCCGTCTAAGCGGGTATTCAGGACTGGGCAATAAGGCCGGTACCCGCCGGCTTTTGGCCTATATGGAGGAATTGCAGCCGGATGTGGCGCATTTGCACGCCATACATGGATATGTGCTGCACCTGCCCATGCTGCTGGAGTATCTGCGCCGCAGGGGGATACGCTGGCTGTGGACCTTTCACGATTGTTATGCCTTTACGGGCAATTGCGGGTATTTCTTTGACTGCAGCCGCTGGCTGGAGGGCTGCGGATCCTGCCCTGATATAGGACGGTATCCGGCCAGCTGGTTCTTTGACAGAAGCCGAAGGCTGCTGACACAGAAAAAGGCGCTGCTGGAGGATTGGCCGGGCGGCATGATCGTCAGCCCCTCAGCCTGGCTGGATGGAGAGGTGGGCCGTTCCTTTTTGGCGGGTCATGCCCGACACATACTGCCCAATGGAGTGGATGGATCTATTTTTCATCCCATGGATAAGGGCAGGGCAAAGCGACACCTGGGATTGGCAGAGGGAGAGAAATGGGCGCTGGCCATAGCCGTGGGCTTTGGGGATGAGAGAAAGGGGGGCAGACTCTTGCTGGAGGCGGCCAGGGCTTTAAAGGGCCGGGTGCGGCTGGTATTGATAGGTTGCCCGCCGGCTTTGGCCAAGGCCTGGTCCAAGGAGGCGCATATACTTGCTCTGCCTCCTGTGGCGGATCCCGGGGTATTGGCCTGCTGGTATAATGCAACGGATGTATTCGTCCTGCCCTCTCTGGCGGAGAATTATGCCACAGTCAGCCTGGAGGCTCTGAGCTGCGGCACGCCGGTGGCCATGTATGCTCTGGGCGGCACGCCGGAACAGCTGGCAGCTGCCGGTCCAGGCTCTGGACTGGCAGTGGAGCCGGGCAGTGTGGGGGCGCTGGCGGAGGCGGTGGAGGCGCTGGCCTATGGGCGTTGCGCTGTGGCCGAACCCTGGGAGTTGCATGCGAGAATGATGGAGCGGCACAGCCTGGAGGCCATGGCCGAGGGATATTGGCAGGCTTACAATAGGATCTGCGAGAGCTAGGGAGGTATATGGGAGGAGAGGTCAGCGTTTGCCTCTGCACATTCAGGGGAGGCGAATATTTGGAGCCGCAGTTGGAGGATATCCGAGGTCAGAGCCATCCCCTGATGGAGGTGGTGGCGGCAGATGACGGCTCCGGGGATGGCACCGCCCAGCGCTTGGAGGCCTTTGTCCAAAGCCATGGTTTGGCAGGCCATTGGCGGCTGGAGGCCAGGGAGAGCAATCTGGGATATCCGGCCAGCTTCTATGCCGCTATGGCCCGGTGCCGGGGGGATAGGGTGTATCTGGCGGACCAGGATGACCGCTGGCATCCGGACAAGATTTCTCTGATGGAGGCGGAATTTGCCAGAAATCCCGGCTGGAGGGTATTGGTCTGTAAATTTGGCCTGATAGACAGCCGGGGTCGTGCCATACGCAGCCTGCTGGCGCCTGCGCGCAGCCGTGAGAGCGGCCAATGCCGCCGGGTGGATGTGGCCCAGGTGCTGTACCAGGGGGAGTGGCCGGGCATGGTTATGGCCTATGACAGGGCCTGGTTTGTGGAGAAGTGGCGCCGGAGGCTGGGGGATAGGGAGTATCTGCCTCTGCCCCATGATTTGCTGTTGGCTCTGTGGGCGGCGGAGGAGGGGGCCTTGGGACAGCTGGACCGCACACTGGCCTGGCACAGGCGGCATGACAGCAATGCTGGTGGGGAGGAGCACAGGGTGTCCAGGCTGTCCGCTCCCTCTAGAAAGCTGGCGGAGCTGGAGGCCTTTCGGGGGTACCTAAGCTGTCTATTGGAGGCCCATGTTGTCAAGGATGACAAAAGCTTATATGCTATAGGAAGGAAACTCGCCCAGACACAGGCCCGGCTGAGGGCCTTGGAGTCCGGAGGGGTCTTGTCGCTGTTGGCAGCCCATGGGCGGTATAGAGAGTATCTGCGGCTCCAGTCCGCAGCGGGGGATATGCTGGTCTGGCTGCGCAAGTCCGTAGGGCGATAGTTGAGAAGGAGAGGATTTTGCAGGGATTTGTTACCGTTGGAAAAAAGAGGAGGAATAGGGCATGGGCTGCACTGGCTCTGGCTGCGCTTTGTCTGGGACTGGCCGGATCATGGCGGGAAGCTGCAGTGGGAGCCAAGGCAGCCCAGCCGGCTGCCTTGGAGCAGGACGGTGCAGACCGGGCAGGCATAAGCGCAGGGGATTTATTGCCGGCTCTGGGCATAGATGGCGACAGTGCAGAGGTATATGGGGTGGCCGCTCCGGTGTCCGGAGGGGATGGGGCATTGCCGGTCTCCGGAGGGGAGGCCGTATCCGGTGGGGATGCCGCTGCTTTGGAAGAGGCCTCTGCCGCCCTGGCTAGGCAGGTCAAGGAGGATCAGCCCATGCTGGGCCTGGTGTATATGGCGCAAAGGCTGGAGGTTCTATCCGCGCCAGACGAATATCCGGGATTCATTTCCCTGCCAAGCGGACATTCCCTGCATATTTTGGGCATGGAGCTGGACGGACATGGGCGTTTGTGGCTTCGGGTGGGGTTTTATGATGAGGGCCGGTGGACGGAGGGGTATGCGCCCCGCAGCCATGTGGCCACGGCAGATCCCAGATTTTTGGAATGGGAGCAGACCCATGCCCGGGATTCCTGGCTCTGGAATATCCAGGAGGAGGAGTCGGGGACTCTGCGGGCCAGGAGTGTTTCCGCCACGGAGATAAGCCAATTCCCGGCCAGTTATAGGGCGGCGCTTGTAGAGCTCAAGCGCCAACATCCCAACTGGATTTTTGTGCCGCATTTTACCGGCAGGGATTGGAATACATATATATCCCAGCAATTGGGTGAGAGGAGTTTGATTGCCGCCTCAGCCCCGGAGGCTTTTCGTCAGGGGGCTTATGGCGGCGGCCGCTGGCATTACGCCTCGGCGGCGGGCATAGCCTATTATCTGGATCCCCGGAATTTCCTTCAGGAAGATAGGATATTCCAGTTTGAACTGCTCTCGTATAATGCGCAGTACCATGATAAGGACACTGTGGAGCAGATGCTGGCGCCCACTTTTATGGCTACGGCCAGGGGATATGCGCCCGGCACCCATCTGAGTTATGCCACTATTATCTTTGCCAATGGCAGGGAGTTGGGCATGAGTCCTTATTTTGTGGTTCGCAGGCTGATACAGGAGCAGGGCGTGTATGGCACATCTCCTCTGATTTCCGGCAATTACACCGGGGGAGATGGCGGTCTGGCGGGGTACTACAATTATTTCAATATAGGCGCCAGCGGCAGCAATGCCCAGGAGGAGATTGTCAACGGCCTGGTATATGCCAGGGCCAAGCTGTGGAATACGGCTTATGAGTCCATACGGGGTGGCATGCAGTTCCTGGCCAGAAATTATATATCCAAGGGCCAAGACACAACCTATGGGCAAAAATTTGATCTGGTCAACGCCTCGCCCTATCACCAGTATATGCAAAATATTCAGGCGCCGTATTCGGAGGCGGCCGGGGTGCGCAACGCTTATGCGGCCAGCGGCAATCTGGAGCAGAGCTTTGTGTTCAAAATACCGGTGTTTGCCAATATGCCCCAGCAGGATGAGGGGCCGGCACAAAATTTTCAGCTGCAGCTGCAGCTGCCGGAGGGATATGCCACCGCCCAGTCCTGGATAGATGGGGAATTGGTGGAGGGCAGCTTGGATGGGCAGAATTTGCGGCTGAGCCTGGCGGACGCCGGCAAAAAGACAGCCATAGCCTACCGCTATGACCAGGCGGGCATACCAGTGGGCATGGCGGTATGGGAGCTGTATTACAACGGTATTACCTATGAGGCCAGACTGCTGCCCGCCTTTGGGGATATGTTCCAATACCATGGATTTTCCATACGCATAGTGGGTCGCTCCGGCATACGCTGCACCAATAGCATTTCCGCCAGTCTTAAGGAAGCCTTTGGCCAGGGGAGGGTAGAGGGATATGCGCTAAAAGAATACGGCACGCTGGTCATGCGGCAGAGCAACAGAGAGATCCTGCCCATGGTGCGGGGTGGCCTGAAAGTGCAGCAGGGTGCGGCCTTTATAAGCGGGGGAGGCGTGGACAATATCTATGCGCTTAAAGAGGGGCGCAGCCAGTTTACCTCCGTATTGGTAGGTCTGCCTGCAGAGGAATATAAGACGGAATTTGCCTACAGGGCCTATGCTCTGTTGGAAAAAGACGGGGAAAATGTGGTTATCTACGGTCCGGCTATGGCCCGTAGCATCTATGTCCAGGCCCAGAGATGGATAGACAGGGGGTATTACCCCCAGGGCGGAAGCGCGGATTTGTTCCTTCGGCAATTGCTAGCTGATGGAGATGGGGCGCAGACAGCGCCCTAGACCGGCGCGGGAGAGGAGGATGGCTATGATATTTTTCCAGAAATCAGATTTCAGGGCGGGGCTTTGGCGGCGGCGAACCTTGTTGCTGGCCTGTTGCCTGGGCCTGGCCGCCTGCAATAAGGCCGGGGGAACGGCCCAGCGGGCGGAGCAGCCCCCGGACCGCAGCCAGGAGGCAGAGAGTGTATCCAATACAAAAAGGGATTTGGAGAGGTTGTATAGCCAGGGCGCTTTGGATGGGGAGGGATATAGGGCTTTAGCAGCTTTATACCGGGAGGAGGGCCAGGTTCTGCGGGCCAGGGATATGCTGGAGGAGGCATATGCGCTGCTGGGGGATGCTGGGGCACTGGAGGAGGCCGGACAGCTCTGTGTGGATATGCAGGAGGAGGATGGGGTTCTGCGCGCCCAGTTGGATGCCCTGCTGGACAATCTCGCTGCTCCGGAATTCCACAATGAGGCCATAGCCATGCTGGCGCAGCAGGCCTGGCTGGATGTGACCGCGCCTCCGTCCAAGCAGGGCCTGCGTCGGTATTATTTGCAGGATGCCCAGTCAGGCCGCAATTGTTATCTGGAAAGCGGCTACGATGCACAGAGCAGGGGTTATACTCGCTTTTGGATGGAGAATGGGGAGGTCTCTCTGTGGCTGTCCTGGGATGGGGATAGGATGCAGGAGCTGCGCCTGGCTCCGGGCGCCGGAGGTTTTTCCGGGGAATTTGAGGCTTGGACAGCCATATCCTCCACTGGAGATCTATACCAGGAGAAGGGCATCCTGGATCAGGGAGGCCTGCGGGGGGAGTACATCTGCCGTTATGCGTCCGGTCAGGGGCCAGGGGATGTGTTTACGCTGTGGAGCAGCAAGGAGATAAGGGAATATACAGATTATAAGGGGAATTTTGGTACAGATGGCCAGGTGGCCCTGGAGCAGCCGGCTGGAGGAGAGGAGAGCCTCTGGGTATATGCCGTGTCCGAGTCCGGAGCATATCTGGCTTATCCCAGGCAGGAGGGAGAGACCCTGGGTCAGAGCCTGCTGGCTCTGCCAGCCTTTCCGGAATATACGCCTTACACCAGGCTGGAACAGGGGCAGATGGCCCAGGGCATACAGGTGGACGGCGGCCAGCTGGACCTGCGGGTATACAATGGGTATCTGGAGTGGTTTGACGGCGAGGTCTGGCATAGGCAGGGGGCTGTGGCGGATTATATACAGGCCGATGCCTTTATAGAATTGAAAAAGCAAAGGGAATTGGCGCTGTTGGAAAGCGGAGGAGGGGAGGCGGCAAAGGATTCCCAGAACTCCGAAGCCGGCCAGAGCGCCGTAGCCGCGCCCTATCTGCAGAGAAGCGCTGGTCTGTTGAGCCAGTGGGGCGGGGATACGGTTCAGGCCCAGAGCAGTACTCAGAGCGGGTCTTCCCCAGGCAGGGGAACAGCCGGCAGGGCGCAAACTCCGACCCAAACTCCTGCCAGGACGACTGCCGCACCATCGGTTGCCACACAGACTCCGGCGGCTACGGGAACAGCAGGCCAGACTGGCAATCAGGGGGCTGCCTCTGCTCCGGCCGGCAACCAGAGCGGACAGGGAGGCGGGTCTGCCTCTGCACCTGCACCAGCACCCACACCTGCACCAGCACCCACACCTGCACCAGCGCCTGCACCCACACCAGCGCCTGCACCCACACCCACACCAGATCCGGTGCCGGCCACTCCGGCCGAACCCTCTCCAGCGCCAGCGCCTACACCCACGCCTCCGGCGGCTCCGGAAACACCTCCTCCAGATACAGGGGGCCAGGACACGGATGTGGAATTTACCCCAGACGATTTATAAAATGCAAGATACCCCCATGTCCCAGGAAGAGATTTCTCGGACATGGGGGTATGTTTTTTCTATGGGGCTTTAGAGAGATATGGCCTCAGCTGGCCGGGAACCAAAGCCAGTCCGGTATCCAAGGGCATACCCCATCGCCGGTTTTTGGAGCGGGTATGGTTTTGCGCGCCGGTGTTTCCGAAGCCAGCGTATCTGGGGATGGAGCCGGGGGTGTGACGGGCTGCGGCGGGGATGCCTTAGCCGTCACCGGCGGTGTTTCCGGAGTGGGCGGTGTGGTTGGCGTAGTTGGTGTGGTCGGAGCGGGCGGTGTGGTTGGTATAGTCGGTGTGGTCGGAGCGGGCGGCGTGGTTGGTATAGTCGGTGTTTCCGGAGCGGGCGGTGTGGTTAGCGTAGTCGGTGTGGTCGGAGGGGGCGGTGTGGTTAGCGTAGTCGGTGTGGTCGGAGGGGGCGGTGTGGTTGGTATAGTCGGTGTAGCTGGAGTGGGCGGTGTGGTTGGCGTAGTCGGTGTAGCCGGTATGGTCGGTGTGTTCTCCGTATTGGTGATCACAAAGCCGGTGGCGGCATCACCGCTGATGCTATGGCTGTATCCCGCAGGCACAATCTCCTCTACCGTATACGTCTTGCTTGGATCCAGCCCCATAAAGGTATGGCTCCAGGCCGGGGTGGTGCCGGCATGGAGGCTGACAGAGGCCACAGGCACACCGTCCGCCAGTAAAAAAATCGTGGCCGAGGATTGGGGCGTACCCACCCATTGCTTGGTTATGGTGATATCCAGCAGGCTGCCCACGCCGGCGGCAGTTTTGCTCACAGCCACAGAGATGGAGGCCAAATCCGGGGTGGCGCCGTCATAGCTCAGGCTGGCCACGTTGGCATAATCGGCGCTGGGACCTACCACATCCGCATCGAAATTCACATCAAAGGCCATTACGCTGCCGCCGGAGGGGCCGGTGTCGGAGTATCTCTGCTTGATCAGCGTGGCATGGGCAGCAGTGATCTGGCCGCTGGTCACATAACTGTCCACAAAGCTGTTAAAGGCCGCCGCCCCGCCGAAGAGGTTGTGGTAGGTCAGCGCGCCGGGTATATTGCCAAAACCCACCAGGAATTTGTTTTGCAAGGGGTAGTATCCCACTGCCAGGGAGCCGTGGTTTTGTACCCGGCTATAGAAATCGGCATAGGCCTCTCCGGTATTGGGCGTGAGCAGGGCAAAGCTGGTCTTGGGCGCCTTGAGGGAGTATCCGCTCATCTTGCCGCTGTCGGTAATGGCAAAAACGGGTACATAAATATAGATGCTGGAGAGATCCGGCACCACACCCAAGGGCAGGGTATCTTCCAATATCAGGCGGGATTTGGTAACGATGGCGTTGTTTTCTGCCATATCGCGCAATCCTGCATAATTTACATTCATATTCCAAAACAATCTGTTTTTGCCACTATTTTTTTTCCCAGTCTTGCCAAAGACCAGCTTGGAATCGGGCAGGGCCGTATTGACGGAATCGGGCGTGTGTACCGAGCCTCCGCCGCCGCTTCCGCCGCTGCCGGGTTTGACGGATATGGTCAGGGAGCCGTCAGAGCTGAGGGAAATGGCATTACCGGCGGCTTTGGTAGAGCCTTCGATTTGGAAAAATCCATGGTTCAGCTCGGAATAGGTGGAGGCGGCGGCATTAAAGGTGACCCGCAATTTGCCTGCGGAGAGGGTGTAGCTGCCTATCTCTATGGCTCCGGCATACAAGGGCTGGGTGTCTGTGATGGTAGATATATACGTGCTGTCCGGCAGGTTGATTTCAAAGTAATTCCCTTCCTGCACATGGGGCATATTGGCAGAGGAGATCTGCCACTTGTAATCCATGCGCACCTTGTCGCCCACCTTGATTTCCGGGGGTGAGGCTACCAGAGTGCCGTTGGTCACCACGGGTATGGCGGCGCTTCCCTTGATGATAAAGAAATCTAACCCGCTCACCTCCGTATAAGCGGTTATGTCTGCGGGCAAGGCGTTGGTGGTGAGCTGGCTGTTGAGCATCCAGAATCCGGCCATAAAGCGGCCAGCCACAGGATGACGGTGCGTAAGGCGCGCATAGCTATGTATATCTCCTCTCTGTATCGAATTTCCTAGCTGTCCAGGAAATTTTAACACATTGTAAAGTGTTTTTCAATACAAATTCAGGGTTTTATCAATTAAAAATAGGTTAGAATTGGATATTACCTGTATTGTTGAGAAATACAGGAACAATAATCCGTCAGCGGAGAGGTAAAGCCACAGGGTGCTGGGCAGGCCCGGGGCTTTGTTGTATAATGAAAAAATGTGCAAATGGCGGCGGGTCGGAGGGAGGAGAAATATGGATTTGGAGGTACTGTGGGAGGACGGGGAAGTGCTTATTGTATACAAGCCGGCAGGCCTGGCCAGCCAAAGCGCTTCCCTGGGGCAGGACGATGTGGAGAGTATTTTGCGCCGCAGGGGTCTGGCTGCTCCGCATTTGGTCCACAGGCTGGACCAGCCGGTGGAGGGGCTGATGGCTGTGGCCAAGACCCGGAGGGCTGCCGCCGCTCTTGGAGGTCAGATGGGGCAGGGGCTGTGGGAAAAGGTTTATCTGGCACTGGTCTGGGGGAGGCCCGCAGAGGAGAGGGGCCGGTGGACGGATTTTTGGCGGAAGAAATCCTCCTCCCTGGCAGAGGTAGCGCCTGAGAGGGGCGGCGGGGGTATATGGAAGCCTGCCCGTCTGGAATATGGCCTGTTGGAGAGCCGGGAGGTGGAGGCCGGGGTGCAGAGTTTGCTGGAGGTGCGCATCTTCACGGGGCGGATGCACCAAATCCGCGCCCAATTGGCCAGCCATGGGCTGCCCCTGGCCGGAGATGCCAAGTATGGCCGGAGAGAGGGGGGAGGCCTGGGCCTGTGCGCCCACAGGCTGGAGCTGAACCATCCCTGCAGCGGGGAGAGACTGGCCTTTGCAATCCGCCCCCGGGGGGCTGTATTTGGGGGCTGGAGGGCGGTGGCGGCCATTATGCCAGAGCCGGAGTCAGGTCTTTCTGGGAGAGCATAGGCCTATCTTCATAAATTCTTAAGTTGTCCGGCCTGTGAAATTTTTGTACAATAGGTCTAGCAAAATGGCAGTATGGCGGGGGTGTGGAATATATGGCTCTGCGCTGCCAGGAGTTTGGGTGGACGGATGATAAAGGATAATCAGAAAATATTCAACCGCCTGCATTTGCTGATGGACGCTGTTTTGGTGTCGGCATCCTATGCGGCGGCTTATTATTTGAAATTTTTTATTTTCTCCCCCATCCAGGAAACTGGGGCAGGCGTGCTTCCGGCTGGGGATTATTTTTGGATGCTGCCCTTTATCGTGCCAGGATATCTGCTCATATACCATTTCTGCCATATATACACGCCCCGGCGGGCATCCAGGGACAGAACGGAGATTTTCTCCATATTGCAGGCCAATCTGATAGGCATAGGCCTGTGGATAGTGGCGCTGTACCTGGTTCTTAAGGAGATCAATTTCTCCCGCTCCATGATGGCCATATTCTTTGTGCTGAATGTAGCGCTGACAGCCTCTTCCCGGGTGTTTTTGCGGAATTTTCTCCGTAATCTGCGCAGGAAAGGTTACAATCTCAAGCATATACTGCTGGTAGGATATTCCCGGGCGGCGGAGGCGTATATAGACCGCATATTAGAAAACCCCCAATGGGGGTATGTGGTCCGGGGCATTTTGGATGATTATGTGCCGGCAGGGGCCAAATACAAGGGCGTGGAGGTCTTGGGGGGCATAGACCGGATGGCGGCCATGCTTCCGGTGGAGGATCTGGACGAGATAGCCATCACATTGGCGCTGTCGGATTACAGCCGTCTGGAGGAATTGGTATCCCAATGTGAAAAATCCGGCATACACACCAAGTTCATACCCGACTATCACAGTGTGGTATCCAGCAACCCCAGTATGGAGGATATGCTGGGTCTGCCGGTGATCAATATACGCAATGTACCCCTGGCCAATGCGGCCAATGCGATGTTAAAGCGGCTGGTGGATATAGCCGCCGCGCTGGTGGGCCTTATTCTGGCCTCGCCGGTGATGCTGCTGGCGGCAGTTCTGGTGGCAGCCACCTCCAGAGGGCCGGTGTTTTTTGCCCAGGAGAGGGTGGGGCGGGGAGGCCGCGCTTTCCGTATGTACAAATTCCGAAGCATGGAATTGCAGGATCCAGGAGAGGAACGCAAGGCTTGGACGGTGAAGAACGATCCCCGGGTGACCCGGGTGGGGCGTATACTGCGCCGCAGCAGCATAGACGAGCTGCCCCAGCTGTGGAATATACTCAAGGGGGATATGAGCCTGATAGGCCCCAGGCCGGAGCGGCCTCACTATGTGGATAAGTTCCGGGAGGAGATTCCCAGATATATGATCAAGCACCAGGTACGGCCGGGCCTGACCGGATGGGCCCAGGTCCATGGCCTGCGGGGGGATACCTCCATTAAGAAGCGCATAGAGTATGACCTGTATTATATAGAGAACTGGACACTGTTTTTGGATATTAAGATCGTGATCATGACCCTGTTTTTGGGTTTTGTCAATAAAAATGCCTACTAGCTTCGGCGGTGGGCAAATACCAAAGAAAAGGTGGAGGATATGGCACAGAGAGGTAATGGATACGGTAGAGAAGAGTACAGGCCCAGGCAGGGCGCCAGAAGAGGGGGAGGGCGCAAAAGGGGCAGGGCTTCCAAGGCGAAATGGATTATTTTCGTGGTGGAAATCGTTATTATGCTGGGTATTTTGGGCGTATTGGCCGTACTATTCCTCAACCAGGGGCAGGGGCCTACTGTGGTGGAACTCAAGGAGGAGGAGCTGGGCAAGACGGAGAACGAGCAGGCCGTTGAGGAGATGAAGGGGTATTGGAATATAGCCCTCTTCGGCGTGGACGCAGAGAATGAGAAGCAGCTGCAAAAAGGCGCTCGCAGCGATTCCATGATGATAGCCTCCATCAATCTGGACAATGGGGATATCAAATTGGTAAGCATATATAGGGATACCTATCTCAATGTGGGCAATGGGGAGTACCGCAAGGCCAATCACGCCTATGCCGTAGGCGGCGGCGCCCAGGCATTGAAGATGCTCAATACCAATATGGATCTGGAGATCAGCGATTTTATCACCATAGGATATGAGGGCCTGCGTGAGGTGGTAGACGGCCTGGGCGGCGTAGAAATTGATGTGGACTCCGAGGAGATCAAGCATATCAACAATTATCAGTACAGCATAGCCAAGGTGTTGGACGATGTGAAGTACACCGAGGTGACCCGCACCGGCATGCAGACTCTGGACGGCATGCAGGCTGCGGCTTACTGCCGCATAAGGTACACGGCCGGGGATGACTTCAAGCGGGCAGAGAGGCAGAGGGAGGTGGTCAAGGCCATAGAGGCCAAGGCCAAGAAGGCGGACTTGGTCACCCTGACCAGCGTATTCGAGAAAGTGATGAAGCATGTACACACATCTCTAAAGGCCGAGGTTATCCTGCCCTATCTCTCTAAGGTGGCGGAGTTCCGCATTGTGGATGAGGGTGGCTTTCCGGAGGCCCAGCTGCGGGCTGTGGGCAATATAGGATCTACCGGATCCTCTGTCATACCTGTGCATTTGACGGACAATGCCCGCTGGCTGCACCAGTTCCTCTTTGGTAATGACGGGTATACGCCCTCAACCACTGTGGAGGAGTACAGCGAGAAGATACGTTCCAAAACATCGCAGTATTTGCAGAAATAATCCCTCCCTGGGTCGTCGGTGTATGGGATAGAACGGCAGGGCGGATGCCTGCCTGGAGGGCGTACAGTTCCTGGTGGGGGAGCAAATAGAAGATGGGAAATTCCCCGGCGATGTGTCCGGGGAATTTCTGTATGTACGAGTAAAAATTTTGACAATACTGTATAAATACCAATTATAAACGGGTTTAATACGCAATATTTAGGGGGAATTAGTAAAAATCCTGAAAAATGCAATTATAACAATAAAAACGGAATATGCAAAAAGGAACACGAAACCAATCGATTTTATAGACTTGGGAAATCATAGCATTTCCGGCGCCCTGCCGGAGGCCTATTTTCCGCAGGAGGGAGTATGGGTAAGCGCAGCGTGGATCTGGTCATACCGGTCTACAAGCCGGATGGAAAACTGCGTCAGCTGCTGGAGGCTATGGAGGCGCAGAGTTTGGCGCCGGCCAAGATAATATTGGCGCTGACGGTCAGCGGAGATGGCCGGCAGGCATTTGAAAGGGATTTTCCCCGGTGGGCGGCCGGGGGCAGTCCGGGGCTGCCGGTGGAGATATGGGAGTTGCCTGTGGGGGAATTTGACCATGCCACAGCCCGCAATAAGGGGGCCTCGTTGGGCAGTTCGGAGTATGTGCTTTTTATGACCCAGGATGCCGTGCCGGCGGATGGTCAGCTGGTGGAGGCTCTGGCACATGCTTTGGAGGAGCCGGATGTGGCCGTGGCCTATGCAAGACAGCTGGCTGCCGAGGATGCGCATCCTTTGGAAAAGGCGGTGCGGGAGTTTAATTATCCGGAGGAGTCCTGCCGTAAACGCATAGGGGATCTGGAAAGGCTGGGGGTAAAGGCGTTTTTTTGTTCCAATGTCTGTGCCATGTACAAGCGCAGGCTCTGGGAGGATCTGGGCTGCTTTGCCCAGCCAGCGCTGTTTAATGAGGATATGGTCTTTGCCGCTGCGGCTTTGGCCAAGGGTTATGCCGTGGCTTATCAGGCTGGGGCAGCTGTGGTGCATAGCCACAATTATGGATTTTTTCAACAATTTTCCCGCAATTTTGATCTGGGAGCCTCTCAGGCCTGTCATCCGGAGGTATTTGCCGGTCTGTCCTCGGAGAGGGAGGGGGCCAGGCTGCTGGCTTTTTTGCGGGAACGTCTGTGGAAGCCGGGCAGTAGGCGGTGGTTTCTGCTGTTTCTATGGCAGGCGCTGGCCAAATACGCCGGATATCTGGCGGGGCGGCGGCATAAGATATGGCCCCTCTGGCTCAAAAGGCGCTGGAGCAGCCTGCCGGGGTATTGGCAGCTGTAACCGGGGGTTTTCACAAATTCTTCACCTCGTTTTCACACTTTGCACACAAAATCTTCCTATAGTGTAGACAGGCAATCATATACTGTCGGGCTTGAGAGGAGGAAGCTATGGACGAATATAGGGATTACACAAGGGAAGGAGCAAATAGGGAGGATGGGTATTACGCCTTTGGCGCCGGAGGCTCTCAGCCCCCGGAGGATATGAAGCCTAAAAAGGGCAGGGCAAAGCTGGTGGCCGGCGTGGCGGCCGGCCTGGCCGTTTTGTTTCTTCTGCTGGGGCTGGGCGGCCCGATTGTGAAAGAGGTACAAGAGAGGTGGGGGGGCGATAATAGCAGCCGGACTGAGAACACTCAGGCAGCGGATGCAGCCTCCGGGGAGGCTGTGCCTGAGGAGGCGGCGGCTGTATCTGAGGAGGCAGCGGCTGTATCATCCGTGGCGGCATCGGCGGCAGTAGCCGCTTATGATGTGCCGGCTATAGTCCGAGAGGCTATGCCGGCCATGGTGTCTATCTCCAGCCAGGTGACCCAGACCACCAATTTCTTTGGCCAGAATATAGAGGAAACCAGGCCGGGCAGTGGATCCGGTATTATCGTGGGCATATCCGAGGAGGAGCTGCTGATCGTCACCAATTACCATGTAATAGAAAACGCCCAGAGCCTGGAAGTGTCCTTTATAGATGACCAGAAGGTCAAGGCTTCTGTCAAGGGTGCGGATGCCCCCATGGATTTGGCGGTGATAGCCGTGGCTAAGTCAGATTTGCAGGCGGATACTCTCTCGGCTATCAGCGCAGCGGAGCTGGGGGATAGCGACAGCCTGACTCTGGGCGAGCCTGTGGTGGCCATAGGCAATGCGCTGGGATATGGACAGTCTGTGACCGCCGGAATTATCAGCGCGCTGGGCCGGGAACTGGAGGTGGAGCAGGGAGTCAAGGGGACCTTTATACAGACGGATGCGGCCATCAATCCCGGAAATTCCGGAGGGGCTTTGCTCAATGCCTCTGGCCAGGTCATAGGCATCAATTCCAATAAAATAGGCGGATCGGTGATAGAGGGCATGGGTTATGCCATACCCATATCCGCAGCCAAGCCCATAATAGAGGATTTGATGACCCATCAGACCAAGGTAAAGGTGGAGGCTAGGCAGATGGGGTATATGGGCGTAAGCCTGCAGGCCATTACCCAGGAGTTCTCCGAACTGTACAAACTGCCCAAAGGCATCTATGTGACGGATGTGGGAGAGGGAACTCCGGCCCAGCAGGCAGGCGTGCAGGTGGGAGATATTATCACCAAATTTGACGGCAATGCCATACGTACCTATGAGGATTTGGTGAATTGGATGCAGTATTACAGCGCCGGACAGACTGTGGAGCTGGAGGTACAAAGATCGGTGGACGGTGCGTATACCAGCGTGACCCTGACCCTGACCCTGGGCCAGAGGCCGTCTGGCAGAAATGCGGGTTAGATTTTCCCCATGGATATTGAGGCCGTGAAGGGGCGGTGGGGGAGAGGGAGGGAGCAAATATGTCTGTGGATAGAGAGGATAAGGAGGCTGCACTGCAGGGGGAGGATGCCCTATCCAAGGATGGGGGAGGGCAGGATGGCCGGCTGACGGAGTCCGGATCCGGCAAAGCAGGGGAGGCTGGGGCTTCTCAGAGCCGTGAGGAGGAATACGAGCAGGTCTGCTTTGCCTGCCGCCGCCCGGAGAGCAAGACCGGTCCTATGACCCAGCTGCCCTACGGCGTGCATATTTGCCAGGATTGTATGAAGAAAACCCTGGAGCAGATGCGGAATTTTGACTATCATGGTCTGCTGAACCATCCGCAGATGCAACAGCAGCTGGAGGAATTGTCCAAGGGTGGGGATCTATCCCAAATAGGATTTGTGCATTTGGCGGATTTGCAGGGCATGGGGGGGATACCCAACAAACAAAAGATCAAAAAGCGCCCGGCGGACAAGAAACGGGAGCCGTCCCTTGACTGGAGGAAGATGCCCCCGCCCCACAAGATCAAGGCCAGCCTGGACGAGTATGTCATAGGCCAGGAGAGGGCGAAAAAGGCCCTGTCTGTGGCTGTGTACAATCACTACAAGCGGGTGGCCACAGGCACTATGGACAGCATAGAGATAGAAAAATCCAATATTCTGATGCTGGGGCCTACGGGCTGCGGAAAAACCTACTTGATCAAAACCGTGGCCCGGCTGCTGGATGTGCCTTTGGCCATAGCCGATGCCACTTCCCTGACTGAGGCGGGATATATAGGCGATGACATAGAAAGCGTGATATCCAAGCTGCTGGCCGAGGCGGACAACGATGTGGACAGGGCCCAGAGGGGCATAGTGTTTATCGATGAGATAGACAAGATAGCCAAGAAAAAGGATAGCCACTCCCGGGATGTCAGCGGAGAAAGTGTGCAGCAGGGACTGCTCAAGCTGTTGGAGGGCGCTGTGGTGGAGGTGCCGGTAGGCGCCGGCAGCAAGAATGCCATGGTGCCATTGGCCACTGTGGATACCCGCAATATTTTGTTTATCTGTGGCGGAGCCTTTCCGGATTTGGAGGATATAGTCAAGGAGAGGCTGACCAAGGGGGGCAGCATAGGTTTCGGCGCCCTGCCCAAAAATGCCTTTGACAGGGATGCGCAGCTGCTGCACAAGGTAGAGGTGGAGGATTTGCGGAAGTTTGGCCTGATTCCGGAGTTTATAGGCCGGCTGCCGGTGATATTCGCTTTGGAGGGTTTGGACAAGCAGATGCTGGTGTCCGTGCTGAAGGAGCCGAAAAATGCCATTTTGAAACAGTACCAAAAGCTGCTGGAGCTGGATGAGGTCAAGCTGGACTTCGCTCCGGATGCACTGGAGGCTATAGCCGAGCGGGCTCTGGAAAAAAAGACTGGAGCCAGGGCCCTGCGTTCCATCATAGAAGAATTTATGATGGATATTATGTATGAGATACCCAAGGATGACAACATAGGCCGGGTGCTGATCACCCGGGAGTATGTGGAGGGCCAGGGCGGGCCTGTGATTGACATTCGCAGCAATATGCTCACGGGCGCCATGGAGGATCTGCGGGAATGGCCCGCCGGGGAAGGACCGGGGGCATGAGCCTTTTCTGTAGCCGGATCCACGGTTTGGAATAGGCAATGGCGCGATAGAGCAGTGAAAACGGCCCTATTTCCCCCCCAGCTGGAGGAAATGGGGCTGTTTTTTGGATATTTCGTTATTTTTTGTGCATTTTTTAGTGTGTTTTCATCTTTCAAAAAGAGGAAAAATCCTGTACAATGGACTTGTCTAAACAACGATGTAAACATAAGATGTATTGAGCTTTGTATATGGGGAAGGAAATAAAGAGGAGGAGTCTATGGGGAAGCATATGCGTAGTATAGCCTGGCTGCTGGCCCTGGCGTTGGCCTGGAGCGCGTGGGCCGCTCCGGTGGCGGCAGCGGGCATATCCGGCGGGGATGCCGCAAGCGCCCGCAGGGAAGATGTGGTATTGGCCGGGAGAAAGATATCCACCAGAGTCGGGGAGATACAGACACATTTGGAGGAGGTGCCCGGTTGGGATGGAGGCCGCAAGCTGAGAATGGCCGCCAGGGTGAGTAGCTGGGGCGGGATTGTGTCCCAGGGTTCTGTGGAATTCTACCTAAATGGCCGCCTGCTGGGTGTGGGATATTTTGACAGACGTTATCAGGCCCATGTCTTTATAGAGGGGGTAAATGTAGAAGAGGGCGAGTATGAGTTGGTGGCCGTGTTTGTGCCTGGCACCGAGGGAGATGGCAGGAAGTACGAGGGCAGCCGTTCCAATCCCTTGCATTTACAAGTTCCTCCCAGGCCGGAAGAGGGGGAGGATGAGGATGTCAGCGACGGGGATGCCGGCAGTGTCAGCGGCGGGGATGCCGGAGGGGATAACGGCAGTGTCAGCGGCGGGGATGCCGGAGGGAATAACGGCAGTGTCAGCGGCGGGGATGCCGGAGGGAATAACGGCAGTGTCAGCGGCGGGGATGCCGGAGGGAATGACGGCGGTGTCAGCGGCGGGGATGCCGGAGGGAATAACGGCGGTGTCGGCGGCGGGGATGCCGGAGGGAATGACAGCAATGTCGGTGGAGGCGGAGAGGCCGCTCCGGTGTCTGGGGCAGTCAGGGCTGCGGCTCCGGCGGTTATACCGGGCGTAGTTTCTCCGCCGGTATCCCTGGCGGCCGATGGCAAGGCCCAGGCTCGGATTTCTGATGCGGCTGTATCTGCCAGCATGGAATCTCTGATGGAAAAGGCCAGGTCCCAAGGGAAGACAGCGGCGGAGATGGAATTGCGCATAGACCTGGCTCTGCCTGCAGGAGCTGCTGCTGTAGAAGTAGAATTTTCTGAAAAATCTCTGGATCTCTTGGCTGACTCCGGTATAGGCCGGGTGGAATTGGCCGGCGGCCCTGTGGATCTGACCTTGAATAATCGTGCCCTATCTTCCATCAGGGATCAAAGCGAGGGAGGCATCAGCCTGTCCATGGCTCCTGGCACTGTGGGGGCCAGAGCCAGACGGGTGGTAGGGGATAGGCCGGTGGTGGATCTGCGTATAGTGGATGATGCGGACAGGGGTATCAGCAGCTTTGGACAGGGCAGGGCTTATATAGCCATTCCGTATACGCTAAAAGCCGGGGAGTCTGCCGGCGCTCTGAGGGGCGTATATGTGGATGCCCGGGGCAGGGCCGTGCTGCTGCAGGATTCGGTGTACAATAGTGATACAGGGGAATTGTGGATATCTACTGAGCATTTCTCCCTGTATAGCATAGGTTATTCGGGAGTTGACAGGCGCATAGAGGATATAGGCGGCCATTGGGCGGAGGAGAGTATAGAATTTGTCCTCAGCCGGGGGATATTGGCAAAGGCCACCAGCAAGGCCTTTGCTCCGGAGCAGCCCCTGACCAGGGGGGCCTTGGCCAAGGCGCTGGGTACCATGGCCAAGATACAGACCCAGGCCTTTGGCGGCAGCCGTTTTGAGGATGTAAAAGCCAGCAGCGGTCTGGTGCCTTATGTGGAATGGGCCGTGCAATTGGGCTTGATGAGCGCCGTAGGCGAGGGCAAATTTGCTCCGGATCTGGCGGTTTCCAGGGAGGAGATGGCAAAGGTTTTGGCGGCTTATGCCAAGGCAACCCAGTTCAGCCTGCCCAAGGTCCGCAGCCAGATTGGCTTTGGCGATATGGAGAGCATAGGAGCGGATTTCAGGGAAGCAGTCCTCTCTCTGGCCCAGGCCGGCGTGCTGATGGCCAGGGCGGGCGGCGGTTTCTGGCCCCAGGCTGCCCCTACCAGGGGAGAGGCCAGCGCCATTTTGCACAGGTACAGCCGTCTGCTGATGGATCCCTCAACGGCCCAGGGCTGGGCGCGCAATGATGCGGGCCAGCTACTCTACTATCAGGGGGGCAAGCCGCTGACAGGCGTGCAGACCCTGGGGGGAGTGGAATACTCCTTTACCTCCGAGGGCCTGCTGCAAACCGGCTGGGTACAATTTCTGCAGGGTTGGCGCTATTACGAGGGGCGCAATATGTCTGTAGGCTGGATGCAAATGGGCAGCGGGTTGCAGCAGAAAAGGTATTATTTTGACGAGAAGGGCTACAGGGTATCCGGGAGCTGGCTGCAGATAGGCCGCAAATGGTACTATTTCTATGAGGATGGCACGCTGGCACGCAGCACGGTGGTAAATGATGCGGTTGTGGGCGAGGATGGGGCCAAAATAGAGTAAGCCTGTGGACAAAACTAGGCGGAAAACGGCGGAGTAAGCGCTGAGGGCAATACACATAGGCATAGGCATAGGCATAGGTTTGCGGCAGATTCTAAGGCCTGCAGCCGGGGGGAGGGTCATTGGCCCTCCCCTTTTATTTTTAGAAGAAAAGTGCGCAATGTGGGAGGCTTTTTTGCATGGAGCCGGCCAATAGATTGACCTCATAAGGAGAGAGAAAACTATATCGTGATAGCTGCTTTTAAACACCATCGCAAGATATTGCCATGTATGTATTTGGCAATCACTCAAGTTAAAAGTTAACTTGTTCTTCGAAAACGAAGTAAATCTATTTTTTTTGTATGAGATGAAGGTAATGTGAATTCCGCTGAAGAACGCAAAGAGCACGATGAGAAGAAAATGTGCAAAGATTACGGAAAGCGGATGTTGTTGTGTCCTATTCCCTTTGTCATCGGAGCTGTCATTGACTATGTCTTCACCTTGAGAGGAATGTCTTACAATCTGCTGTCAGCAAAATTGTATCATTTAGGACGAAATCCCGTTTGTGCTTCAACAGGAACACTGCCTGCATGATCGGAACTGCATGACAAAATGTCCTGTAGATGCGATGGAAAGCAAGTGATAGCTTGTATGAGAAAATAACACAGAATCAGCGACAGGATGATCTGGCAGAGGATTTCCGGTCAGGACGAAGAACAAACCAAACACTTCGGCAATGCGTTGTCAAATCTGCGGGAAAAAAGCGCGCAATCATGATGTCGCCTGCTCTAAAGCAGAGGTTGCTTGTGTGGAAAAGATGAGTACATAATGGTATAATGAGCTATTCAATACATAGAAAAGGAGTCTGACATGCTGAAAACGAATTATGCTCTTGATGTAAAAGCAATGTGTATCAAAGCAGGAATAACCTGGGGAAAGCTGGCGATTCTATCCGTACATCCGCTCCGTATCTGAACGGAAAAATCCGGAGAAAAGCAATCATTGTCAACAATACGCTTTTTATGATGATGCAGCGTCTAGCAAATACTAGGAGTGCCTTTTGGCAGACGAAAGGGAAGAGGTTACATATGAAGAAACAGTATATTCTATTGACAGCTTATATGATGATCATGGGAGTAGGACTTTTTATCTGTAATCAGTTCTTAAACACACCCTATCATTCCTCAGAGTTTAGCAGAAAATTTTTGCCGTTTATGCTCATATTGACGGCATTGGTTCTGACCTATGGTATAAAAAATAAAAAGGAATTGGCCTTGCATTCGGAAAGCAAGCCGGGTTATGTATTTTCAGCGCTGTTGTTTATACCCGTAGTCGGGTTTGGACTATATGCAATGGTCAGAGGCTTCAGCCCGGAACTGGCATTTGCAATTTTGATCATCGATACTGCTCTGATTGGAATAGCAGAAGAGGGCATGTACAGAGGGATATTGCTTGGCGTAATGGCGAAGAGGATGAATCCCCTTCTTGCCATATTGCTGTCCTCATTGCTGTTTTGCGCATTACATGTATTAAATATAATAGGGGGTCTGTCAGCCTCCGAGTTAATGGGGCAGCTTGTTTCAACCTTTGTTATGGGAGTATTTTTGGGAGCCATGTATTTGGACACGCGAAAGATACTGTTTCCTATTATTTTTCATTCTTTCTGGGATTATATATTGCTCAGCGGCAGCCTGGAAGAGGTGGAATTTTTACCTATAGTATTGATAGGTGTGTATGTCTTAGAGGTATGTATTTCCCTTGTAATCATCATAAAACTGCTAAGGAATCCCAGGTTGGATAATGCATGATACGGATGAATTTGGCTTTGCAGGCATTCTCATGCATTCTGCATTTTGTAAACTTTCATCCGGCAACGAGGGTTAAGACGCGCTTTTCGATGTAGAGTTATCATTAGGATAGTCTTGATCTATTTGGAGATAGTGGTTTTGGCGCCAGGAAAAGAATGGTAGAAGTGTAAGAAAGCCTTATTATTATTGTTGTTAACCCATGGGTGATACTGTTTGGGAGGACAAAGGGGTGTGCCTCAAGCTTTGGGCGGGGCATTAAGAAAGTGGCAGGGGGCTGGGAATGTCAAGATTTACTGTGTTTGACGTAGAAACGCCGAACCGTATGAGCAATCGCATGAGCGCCATGGGAATTACCGTTGTTGAGGACGGAAGGATTACAGACGAATTTTTTTCCCTGGTCAATCCGGAAACGCACTTTGATTATTATAATTCCCGGCTTACGGGCATCAGCGAGGAAACCGTGAGGAATGCGCCGACCTTTCCGGAGCTTTGGACACGGATAGAAGCGCTGATGTCGGACGGCCTATTGGTGGCGCATAACGCAGTCTTTGATATGAATGTATTGAAAAAATGTCTGCTGGATTACAAAATCGAATGGAAACCATATGCCAGGTATGTCTGCACGGTACAAATGGGCAGGCGGTTGCTGCCGGGCATGAGTCACAAGCTCAATGTCCTGTGTGATCATTATGGTATCTGCCTTGACCACCACAAAGCGGACAGTGACAGCCGTGCCTGTGCGGCAATTTTGTTGAGGTATCTGGAGGAGGGGGCGGACGTCCGTCCGTTCATCAGAACCTGCTCCTTTCATAGGCAAGTTGGAAAGTGAGGGACTCCCTTTTGCACGACATATGGAACCCCTGGCATGGCTGCAAAAAGTGCAGCGAGGGATGCCAAAATTGCTATATGTACTACCTGGATTCTCTGCGGGATAAGGACGGATCGGAAATATACAGAACGAAGACGGGATTTCGATATCCGCTTTCCAAATATCGTGATGGAGCATTTAAGGTGAAAAGTGGAGAAATGGTCCGGGTTTGTATGACATCAGACTTCTTTTTGGAAGAGGCCGACCCATGGAGAGATGAGGCATGGGCTATTATAAAGAAAAGACCGGATGTGAAATTCTTCCTGCTGACGAAAAGGCCGGAACGGGTGGCAGGTCATCTGCCCCGGGATTGGAATGACGGATGGGAGAATGTGATGTTTAATGTCACCTGTGAAAATCAGCGCCGTGCTGACGAGCGTATTCCGATTTTGCTTGAACTGCCATTCAAGCACAAAGGCATCATGTGCGCTCCGTACATCGGCCCTGTAAACATTGGGGAATATCTGTCCTCAGGTCAGATAGAGCAGGTGCTTTGTGACGGAGAGAATTACGGCGGAGCAAGGCCATGTCACTATGAATGGGTGAAGTCTCTCCGGGATGCATGTGTGGAAAATAATGTGACCTTTGTGTTTTGTGGCACCGGGCGGAGATTTGTAAAGGAAGGAAAGCTATATAGGCTGGAGGGCAGAAAGTCTAGCGAACAGGCATACAAATCGGGTCTGAGCTTTCAGGGGAAGCCGATAGACTTTCTACTTACAGATGACTGGGGGTATCCCATTGGTGAGGAGCAACTATATAAGCCCTATTTCTGTAACCGCTGTCAAAGCTGCGGAATGAAGATGATATGCAATGGGTGCAGCAGGTGTGGGAAATGCTCTTAGGCTGGAATGATATCTTCTAGGCCAGAGAACGGATCATAAAAAATATCTTGACATAGGAGCATTTCCGCTATATTATACTTGTATCGGATACAGATACAACATTGTATGGAGGTGGAAAATGCAATTCCCTATAGAAACCATAAAAAATAGAGTAAGCGTGCGAACCTTTGATGGAATAAAGATTCCGGAACGGATTATGGATGATATCAGGAACTATATGCAAAAAATAGAAAATCCATTTCAGGTGCCCATAGAGTTTCAAATCTTGGATGCAAAAGAGCATGCTCTTAGCAGTCCGGTCATTATCGGAGAGAATACATATATAGCCGCAAAGTATAAAAAAGTACCCAATGCAGAAATTGCTTTTGGTTATTCTTTTGAAAAATGTATCCTGTTTGCCACATCCTTAGGCTTGGGAACGGTATGGCTTGCGGCAACGATGGACAGAAAAGCCTTCGAAAAGGCTATGGGATTGAAAGAAGATGAGGTAATGCCTGCGGTATCGCCTATAGGTTATGCGGCAAAAAAACGTTCCATGAGAGAAAATCTTATGAGAAAGGGGCTCAAGTCAGATGATAGAATGGTATTTGAGAAATTGTTTTTCAAAGGCAATTTGCACACCCCCCTGCAAGAGTCAGAAGCGGATTATTGGCTGATGCCTTTGCAAATGTTACGCCTGTCGCCCTCTGCAACGAATAAGCAGCCTTGGCGGGTGGTTGTAGAGGAGGGCAGGGTGCATTTTTACGAAGAAAAAGCCAAGGGATATGCGCAAGAAAAGATGGGGGATATTCAGAAAGTAGATCTGGGAATTGCCATTTGCCATTTTGAAATTGCGGCTAAGGAACAAGGCTTAAAGGGCAAAATAAGCCAAAACGCCCCCGGCTTTGCAGTTCCGCAAAATATGGAATATATTGCAACATACGAATTGGAGGGCTAAATGGATGTAAAATTTTCCTCTGCCATTCATGCGTTAATCTTAATTTCGGAAGCGGAAATACCCATGAGCTCAGAGCAGCTTGCAAATAGCGTCGGCACAAACGCCAGTTATATCCGAAAGCTTACGACCAGATTGAGTAAGGAGGGCATCATCACTGGTCGAAGAGGCATCAGCGGATTTGCTCTGCATAAGAAACCGGGTGATATTACTTTGCTTGCCATATACAAGGCAGTCATGGAAACCGATGGGGTACACTTTTTTGATATTCACCGGAACCCAAATGATGCGTGTATTGTGGGTCATCATATTCAGCCGGTGCTTTCGGGTATGTTCCACGAAATGGAAGAAAATATGGAGAAGCAGCTATCAGCGCTGACACTCGATACATGTATAAATACCATGAGAAACAATATAAATCAAAGTAAAAATACCATGGAGAAAACAATATGAAAGCAGCGGTTTTGAATACATATGATAAACACAATATCCATTTGGAAATCCGAGAGGTGGCTGCTCCGATGCCAAAGGATAATGAAGTTTTGGTAAAGATATACACAGCCGCAGTGAATCCTCTGGACAACATGATTATTCGTGGAGAGGTGAAACTGATCGTGCCATACAAAACGCCATTGATCATGGGGAACGAATTTTCGGGTGTCGTAGAAAAGACAGGTTCATCCGTGACAAGACTGAAAGTTGGAGATAGAGTTTATGGAAGAATGCCGCTTGCAAAGATAGGGGCATTTGCAGAATATGCAGCGGTAGATGAAAGGGCCTTGGCCATTGTGCCGGAGTATCTCAGTCATGATGAGGCGGCTACAGTTCCGCTTACAGCCCTGACTGCCATGCAGGCGCTGGAAATGATGGGTGTCAGGGCAGGTGAGTCTATATTTATTTCAGGCGGAACAGGCAGCCTTGGGGCCATGGCAATTCCTATTGCAAAGAGTCTTGGACTTACAGTGTATACAAACGGAAGTGCCGATAATGCGGAACGGGTAAAGGCGCTGGGCGCAGATCGGTTTATAGATTATAAAAAAGAAAATTATGCAGATGTTTTGCGGGATATGGACTATGTTTTGGACACGCTGGGAGATAAAGAACTCCCTAATGAGTTCAAGATACTGAAAGAAGGTGGGAAACTGGTATCCTTACGGGGGCTGCCAAATGGAAGGTTTGCAAAAAGAGCCAATCTGCCATTTTTCAAGCAGTTAATATTCAAAATCGCCGGGGGAAAATATGATAAAATGGCAAAACGGAGAAATCAAACTTATGATTTTCTATTTGTCCATGAGGACGGAAAGCAGCTTCAGCAGATAGGAAAAATAATTAGTGACAAGAATCCCTTGGAAGCTTCCATAGATACCGTGTTCACCTTGGAACAAGTGAACGAGGCTCTGGAAAAAGTGCAACAAGGAAAGTCAAAAGGGAAAACCATCATCAGGATTGTGGGGGAGTGACGGCACGGCTATGGACAGATTGGAATCGTTTGAAAAAATGTTAGCGGATATTGTGCATCAGGCGGCCGTCCAAGAAGAGGAAATGGCTAAATTAAAGGCGGCCGGCAGGGAAAAATCGGCAAGCTATAGACAGCTTTTTGGCAACAAAATGTATTACAAAAAGTTTTTGGACATCTATAGGCAATATGGTCTGCTGGACGGCCCATAGGAGATGTCCTTGCAGGGATAGGGGTGAGAAGCTGATGGCTTTTTGCCCTTTCTTTTTGTCTTGACAAGAGTTCTACACTGTTATATACTGTTATGCAAGAGGTGCTTTTTATGAAAATCATCCTTATCAATGGAAGCAGCACGCCCCTATATGAACAGATCCGGAATGCTATTAGAGAGAATATCATTGGAAATCTGCTATTGCCGGAGGAGCAATTGCCCTCCGTCCGGCAGCTGTCCCGGGAGCTCCAGGTCAGTATTTTGACGGTAAAAAAGGCTTATGATGCGCTGGAAAAAGAGGGGTATATCATCGTTCGCCAGGGCTTGGGCGCCTTTGTGGCCTCTGTGCACACGGAACTGTTAAGAGAGGAAAAACAGAAGGATTTGGAGGCGCATTTGCTTGCGGCCTGCAAAATTGCGAAAAGTATAGAGCTGAGCCATGAGGAACTGACAGAGCTCTTGTGTTATGTGTATGAAGGAGAACTGGGCTATGAATGTGGTGGAAGTACAGAAGCTCAATAAGGCCTATCCCGGCTTTGCCTTAAAGGATGTCAGCTTTTCCATACCCCGGGGATATGTGACAGGTTTTATAGGAAAAAATGGCATGGGCAAGACCACTACCATAAAGGCCATGCTCTCCCTGTCGCATTATAGCGGCGATATTCTTTTCAACCATTTGACTAGGGATGCAGGCGGCATCAATCAAAAAATCGGAGTGGTCATGGACGATTCTTTTTTGGCCAAGGATTGGAACATGGATTTGGTCAATAAAGCCATGAGGCTGGGATATGACGCCTGGGATGAAGCCCTGTTTTGGTCTTACTTGGAGCAATACCATATAGATAGAAGATTGAAAGTCAAGGAGCTTTCCCGGGGGATGAAGATTAAATTGATGCTGGCCATAGCCCTATCCCATAAGGCGGAGCTGCTCATACTGGATGAACCCACCAGCGGTTTGGATCCAAGCATGCGGGAGGAGTTTCTTGAGCTTTTGTCCGCCTATATGCAGGAGGAAAATCACACAGTATTGTTCTCCACCCATATCACCCAGGATCTGGAAGCCATAGCGGATTACATCGTTTTTATCGACCGGGGAGAGATCGTTCTGTCCTTGGAAAAAAGCGAATTTTTGGACTATTTTGTTATATGCAAATGCGATTTGGAGCGGCAGAATTTGATAAAAGATTCAGCGGTTTTGGGCAAAAAAATGCATAAATACTATGTGGAATATCTCCTAAAACGCTCTGCCCTGGAGGATATGCCGGAGGGATATCTGGAGGAAAAGGTATCCATAGACAGGATTATGATTTTGTATGGGAGAAATGTATCATGGGCGCAATAAAGGTTTTGCAGTTGGATTTGCTATCCATAAGGCCTTATTTAACAGTAAAAAATTGGAGTATACTGGCGGGCTTGGGAGTCCTATATGGCGTGCTGACGAGGAATCCTATGGCCATATTGGGAACGGCGCAGATGTTTGCCGTCCTGTTTGCCGGTTATCCCTTCCTGGTAGGAGAGGAGTCCGGCATAGATCCCTTATACAAATTATTCAGTATAGATTCTGGGGATGTAGTAAAAGGCAGATATCTGCTGGCCGTATGCCTGGTGGCTGTTATGAGCGGGCTGGGTATGGTTCTGGCGCTGGCAGTGGGGATGCTATGGCCCATCCCCCATTTGGCTTCCGGCCTGATTGGGTCTGCGTTGGGTACAGGCTTTGGGGCCATGGGTATTGTTTTTTTGGAATACCCCATTTACTTCCGATATGGCTATAAAAAGGGGAAAATGCTGGCTGCCATCCCCTTTTTCCTCCTGGTCATTATCGCCATCCTATCTTCCTACATAGGAGAGAAGTTGGCCGTTTTCTTGTACATACTTATGCTGAATCTGCCTCTGACCCTGGGCCTGGCTCTGGCGATATGGCTGCTGATTTTGCTTGCTTCTCTGCATATCTCCCACAGGGAGTATGCAAAAAAAGACTTTTAGCCTCTGTCTGCATTTGGGGGAAATGCGCAGCAGGCACTGGCAGCAAACTGGATATTTTTTCTGTTTCTTATGAACGAACAAACCTAGGAGGCAAGGGGATGCGCTTAAAAAATGTACTGCTGGCTGTCAAAGATTTGGAGCGTTCCAAGAGATTTTATCGGGATGTCTTTGGCTTGCAGATCCTGTTGGACAGTGCCTGCAAGGCGATTATGACTGAGGGTCTGGTCTTGCAAGAGGCCGAGGGTTGGCGGGAATGTCTGGGCAGGGAAATATATGCCCAGAGCCATGCCTGCACGTTATATTTCGAGGAAAGGGATCTGCTGTCCTTTGCGGAAAAGCTGGAGAGGCTCTACCCGGACATACAATATGTGCACCGCCACCTGGAACCGTCTTTGGAGAGAAAAGTGCTGCGTTTTTATGATTTGGACGGACATTTGCTGGAGGTGGCCGGAGGGGCAGGTTGAGGGAGGGGGGTGTTCCCCCCCCCCCCTTATTTTTTACATCAAAGGAGCGAAGATTTTCATCACCCTGCCCAGGAGTTTATAGGTCCATTTTTCCCGCTTGATGGCATCCGGAGTCATCCTGCGGCACTTCTCCAAGGTCTGGTCAAAATCCTTCTTTATATCCGCAAGACAGCGGGTTTTATACAAAAAAGTGGCACATTCAAAATGGTGATACAGGCTCCGGTAATCGAAGTTGATAGTTCCCACAACTGCCTTTTCGTCATCGCTCAGCACAGTTTTGGCGTGAATAAAACCGGGGGAGTATTCGTAAATATTTACCCCGGCAGCCGTCAGGGAGGGGTAATGGGATTTGGCCAGAGCATAAGGGGCTTTTTTGTCCGGTATGCCGGGCAGTATGAGTTTGACATCTATGCCCTTCCCCGCTGCAAATTTTAGGGCCGCCTCCAGTTCATTGTCCAAAATCAAGTATGGAGTCATGATATACACATACTTTTTGGCCCTGTATAATATGTCCAGGTAAACGCTCTTGCCCACCTTATATTCGTCAAAAGGGCAGTCCCCATAGGGCATGACAAAGCCCTCTGACGGTATGGCTTCTGCTGTGGCGCAGGCTTCCCATTCTGGCTGGGCCTCCATGAGATTCCACATTTGTAAAAACATTAAGGTGAAGCTCTGTACCGCCCTGCCTCTGAGCAGCAAGGCCGTGTCCTTCCAGTGGCCAAAGAGCATTCTCCGGTTGATGTATTCATCGGCCAGATTTACCCCTCCGTTAAAGGCGACTTTGCCGTCAATGACCAGTATTTTTCTGTGATCCCGGTAGTTATAATGGGTGGAGATAAAGGGATAGATGCGGGAAAATGGCTTGCATTTTATGCCCAATTTCTCCAGTCTTTTTGGATAATCCCCGCTGAGCAGGGAAATTTCACACATGCCGTCATACATGACACGGACATCTACACCCTGTGCGGCTTTTTCGGAGAGTACTTGCAGGATCTGGCCCCACATCTGACCCTCTTCCAGGATAAAATACTCTAGATAAATAAACTTTTCCGCCTTGCTTAATTCCTCCAGCATGGCGGCGAACTTGTCCTCTCCCAGGGGAAAATAGATTACCTCTGTATCCTCGTACAGAGGAAAGCAGCCGCTGCGGTTTAGGTACCTTTGCAAATCCAAAACGCCCGCATCTTGGAGGCTTTGGTTTTGCAGCGGAGCCGGATCATGGGGCAGCAGATTTTGGGTAAGCGCTTGCAATTCCTGAGTCCGTTTTTGAAAAAGCCTGTGGCCCAGATTGGTCTGTGTATACCATAGCAAAATGGTGGCTGGAACCGGGAATAGCATAATCAGAAACAGCCATGTCAGCTTGGCGGTGGCATCCATGTTATTGTTAAACAGATAAATGATCATGCCTATGGAATATAAGGCCTGGGTCAATTGAAACCAGACAAAATAGGCTGCCAGCCAATTGTAAGCCGAATAGATGATAAATACCTCCAGCGCAATTAACAGTAGGGTGATGCCCGCACGGCTGAACATCCATCTTAGCCATCCCTTTCTTTTGGGAGAGAGCAGCCTTAACACCTTGTATTGGTCCATTTATACACCTCCTATTGTCTGTTGAGAGTACCATTGTTATGGAAAAAACGGAATATGTTTGGGAAGGTGTTTTTTCATTCGTCCCTGAAATGGAAAAAGCCGGACGGAGTGTCAGGACTCTGTCCGGCTTTTTCTTATATGCGGCTTGGGGAGGATTTTGCAGGGATTGCCATAGGCCAAAACCAGACCCGCCACCACCAGCCCTCCATACAGCAAAGGATATATCACGTCTTTCACCAGCCCGGCATAAGTCAAGGCCCTAAAGGGAAGAATGGCCAGGCGCATGGCGGAAAACCAGGCACAGTAGAGCCAGAAAAGTGTGCCGGCCTTGGCATCCTTCCGGCGGAGCAGGAGTACCAGTGGTATGCCTAAAGCGGCACCGGCCAGCTCGTATAACTGGGTGGGGTGGAGGCGGTCCGCCGCCGAGAGAAAGAGCCATTGGGCGCCCCAGGTCGGCAGTGGGGAGGCCTTGCTGGGGAAGCGGATGCCCAGCGGGCTGGAAGTGGCCCGGCCGGCGCAGCAGCCGTTGAGAAAGCAGCCTATGCGGCACAGGCAAAAGGATATGCCTCCGGGTATGGCCATGGCATCCATGGCCGGCCTCAGAGGCTTTTTCCACAGCCGCAGGGCTAGTATGAGTGTCGCCAGGGCGCCTGTCAGGCCCCCGTAGAGGGAGAGGCCGCTAAGGCGCAGGCTGTACCAGCGGAGGCTGCCCAGATAATTGGAGGGGTTGACGGCCACATTCCACAGCCGGGCGCCGGCCAAAAAGGCTGCACACATGCAGGCCAACAGCCATGCGGCCTGGGCCCGGCCCAGGCCCGCCCGAATCAAGGCGGGCAGAGCCAGTGCTGCGGCAGCCAGCGCGCCCAGGCAGGTGAAGAGGGTATAGGCCGGTATTTCCCATTGGAGGAATTGGAATGTAGGATGCATTACTGGGTCAACTCCTTAGTGCCTTCCAGCCGAGCCAGGACATAGAACTCCTCTGCGGGATACAATTTTGTGGTCAGCTTTAGCTCGCCGGAGATTTGTACTGCCGTATTGTTGCCGGTGAAGCTGGCGGCCAAATCCCCGCTGGCGCTGCTGGTCTCGTCGCTCCTGGAGAGGTGCAGGCTGCCTGCGCTGTTGTTATACACCACTTCCCCGGGCGAATCGCTTATATACATAGCACCCCGGTTTTCCTCGGTTTTGGTGATGCTAAAGGGGCTTTCCTGGGGTACGCCCTTGGACTCCTCCAGTGTTTGTATGATGGTGTTG